>JALONU010000233.1 GCA_025454775.1 Bacteroidales bacterium
TAAAGCCTTTCCTTCTGCTCGTGCTCGTGTATCACCGATACCAGGCTAACTCCGCTCAGGTCTTCGAGGATATCCCTTACCAGTCTTACAGGGATCTTCAGCGACCGGCTGATCTTTTCGGCACTTATCGGTCTCTCACCCACCACGAAGTTCCTGATTATCATATGCATGATCATGAGAGCCAGTGCCCTCTTCTGGAAATGACTTATATTGAGTGCGCCGGATTCGAACTCATACCTCGACACATTCTGGTTCGCAAATGAAAGCTCGGCGCCGATAAGTATAATGAGCCAGCTCGTCTGAAGAAGTATGATAAAGAGAGGTATTGCGGCAAGTGTTCCGTAGATGGCGCTGAGCTTTGTAATACCAAACTGCAGGTCGAGATATAGCCACTGAAGGATCTTAAGGGCTGTTCCAGCAATTATTCCTGAAACCAGCGCAGGTATAAACTTTACCTTTTCGTTAGGCATGACTATGAAAAGCAGGGTCAGCATGATCCAGACAAGAAGAAAAGGTGCGAATTTTATCAGGAAACTCACAATGGGCTTGAAAAATTCCAGGATAGGAGCTTTTTCCATGAACTCGTTCAGTGTGGTACTGGCGAAAACGGTTATGCTGCTCGATAATATCAGCAGAACCGGGGCTATAAGCATTATCGTGATGTAATCGGTGAATTTCCTATACCAGGGCCTCGATTCGGATACCTGCCAGATGTGATTGAAGGATGTCTCAATCTGGTTAAGGAGCGATATCACCGACCAGAAAAGTATAATTACACCAACTCCTGCGATGTATCCTCCCTTTGTAGACTGGAGGGTTTCCTTTGCCTTGTCGAGGAGAGGCTGAAGTGTAGAGCTGTAGGTCTGGAACTCCTTTGATCCGAGAATGATCGATTCAAGATTCTGGTCGAGGCCGAATCCCTTTGCGATCGCAAAGGCAATAGCCACCACAGGCAAGATGGACATCAATGTATAAAGTGTCAGCGCCGAGGCCCTTATCTGGACCTTATCCTGGAGAAATCCGCGGGCTGCCAGAACAACGATCCTCAGCTGCTTGATGAGGAAACTCTTTCTCCTGGACAATTCAGAAAGCGGAGTATGCCATATTGCATCATTCCACTTTTTAACCTGTCTGAAGGACCATGAAACAGGATTATCCATCGTTGAATATTAAATGCCTTCGGTGTAAATAAGTCCAAATATACAAAAAGCTCAGGGGTGTAGGAATAAATTTATTATTTTACCATGAATTAATGACAGACATGAAGACTGAAGTTCTTGAATTTGCATCGGGTGCGAAGAATGCAAAAGGTGCTGTCGTCATAATAGATGTGTTCAGAGCTTTCTCGACTGCCTGCTACGCTTACGATTCAGGAGCGACAAGGATTATTGCAACCGGCGATCCTGCAAAGGCATTTGAGCTTCGAAAGATCTATCACCACCCGGTGCTGGCCGGTGAGAGAAATGAAAGGAAGATCGAAGGTTTTGACTTCGGAAACAGTCCGACGGAGATAATACGATCTGATCTGTCAGGTAAGATTGTAATACTTACCACAACTGCCGGCACAACAGGGCTTATGAATGCATCCGGAGGAGGAGTCCTCCTTGCAGCAGGGTTGGTCAATGCCGGTGCAACCGCTGAATACCTTAGGGCCCTTGATCCAAAGCTGGTAACTCTTGTTGCAATGGGGTACCGTGGAACTGTTTCTGCCGGGGAGGATCTGCTGTGCGCCGAAATAATAAGATCGAGACTTATGGGAGAAAATAAAGACTTTAGCCGCGAGATCAGTGGACTTCGTCATAGTGCAGGTATGAGGTTCTTTGAACCGGCCAATCTGGATTTTTCGCCACCAACGGATTTCTTTCTATGCACAATGGCTGACAGATTTAATTTCGTCCTGAAGGCAGAAAAAAGGCTGGACGGTAATGTCGATCTTGCAAGGATCCCTTTATAGCACGAACGCAGGTACAGTTTTCCTTCTTCTGTGAATCGCCCTGTAAGTGCAGAACATAGATATCTTGTAAAGGTCGAAGATCCATAATGGCGGTTTTGCTGTGTCGATCTTCAGCTCCATTCTTTCCCTGAAGCGGATGAAAAAACCTGCAAGGACAAGTGTCAGCCTGAAGACGTGAAGCATCCTGTAATCCCGAACCATCTTAACTGAAGATGCAAACATGAACTTGTCAGTTATGAAGTCATATAGCTTGCTGAGGTTCTCAATGCTCAGCTTTGTCTTGTTGATATAATCCCTGTTCGATTCCAGTCCTTCGTGAATCAGTCCGTTATCGACATGGAGTATGCTGATACCTGCCTTGTGGAGCTGGTAACTGAACAGTGTATCTTCATGCCCGTATTGCCTGATCTCCTCGTTAAACCTCAGTTTCTCAAATACAGTTCTGTCTATCAGCACGTTGAAGGTAGAGAAGAGGGAATATGGGTGTTTGTTGCGGTAGGAAGCTTTTTTCTGTTCCCTTCGTCTTCCATGCTTCCATCTCAGTATCTTGTCTGGATCTCCCGGGGGGGAGGCATGATAGAGTATACCTCCCGACATTACCCTTGCTTCACCGATATGATTTATCCAGTTTTGAATGAATGACTCTGCGGTTCCGGGGATCATGGCATCCGCATCGATATAAAGAAGGTAATCGCCCCTGGCTTCAAGGGCCAGCCTGTTCCTTATTGCCGCTCTGCCAATATTTGTTTCAGAGCTTATAACTCTTACTCCATCTCCTTCAAGGGTTTTATACTTAGCCTTGTACTCCGGTGAGGAGCCGTCGTCGCCGATAAGGATCTCGATAAATCCGGGTATCTTGCCCAGACAGCCTTTCATGCTGTATATGATGGCTACGATATCATAATCGCAGACTGGAACGAGAAGTGAAACTGTCATTTTGATTACCCCTGTAGTATTAACAAAAGTACAATTTATTTCTTAAAATAGCGAGCGCTCCGGTTTGGCAAAGAAATTGCATTCATTAATTTTGCCGTAACCTGTAAACGCAAATAATGAAAAAGTTTATCACCGGACTTATTCCTGCACTGATCGCCTTTCAACTGTCAGCTCAGACAGCTACAGGTTACCAGATTTCGGTAAACATTGCCGGGCTGAGGGATTCTACCATATTTCTTGCATACCATTTCGGCGACAAGCAGTATCTTAAGGATACAGCGGCTCTTGATTCAAGGGGCAGTGCTGTATTCAGCGATGCCAAAAGCCTGCCTCAGGGAATTTACATGGTGGTACTACCGGGCCGGACCTATTTTGAGGTCCTTGTAACGGAAGATCAGAACTTCAGCGCGTCGTGCACCTACAACGACTATCTTAACACTCTGGAATTCAGAGGTTCGGAGGAGAACACAAGGTTTATAAGATATCAGAAAAAGTGGGTCTCCCTTCAGCAGGAAGCGTCATACCTGGCAAAGCGGCTTCAGGCCAGCCGCCAGAATGCCGACTCGGTAAAATTCCTCTCCGAAAAGCAAAAGATCATTGAGCAGGAGATGAAAAGCTATCTCAGAAGTGTGATCAGCGAGAATGGAAAAAATCTTCTGGCTGTGCTGGTAAAAGCAATGCTGCCGTTGGAATTTCCGGAATTCAGTGTTCCCGGTACTGCACGAAATCCTGACTCCCTGAAATGGGTAATGAGGTATAACTATAATACGGATCATTTCTTCGATAACATAGACTTCAGCGATGACCGCCTTCTCAGGACCCCGCTGCTCCACGCACGCCTTGATGCATATTTCAGGGGAGATCCCATACAGGCGGCCGACTCAATAAACCGGAAGGTGGATAAGATCCTGGGCAGAAGCCAGGCAAATCATGATGTTTTTCAGTATGTCGCAGTATGGCTTTTCAATCATTACAGGGAAAGTGAGATAATGGGCCACGATGCGGTAATGGTAAAACTTGCCGATGATATCTACCTGTCAGGAAAAGCCGACTGGGTTACACAGGACTTCAGGGACAAGCTGGCTAAAGACATTGAGCTTCTCCGCAATAACCTGATAGGCATGACAGCAAAGGATCTCGTGATGGATTCATACAGGGGCATATATGTGTCCCTTCACGACATTGAAAAGGATTTTACAATTCTTTATTTCTGGGAGCCTGACTGCGGACACTGCAAGGAAGCTACCCCGAAGCTGAAGGATTTTTACAACCAGCAAAAAGATTATACCCTGGAGGTATTTGCAGTATGCACAACCTCCGACAGGCAAAAATGGTCGGAATACATCGGGAAGAACGGACTGACGTGGATCAACGGATGGGATCCAAACCGTGCAACGCATTATGACTATTACTATAATGTACAGTCAACACCTATCATATATATCCTTGACCGCAGCAAAAAGATCATAGCAAAGAAGCTGGCTGTCGAAGATATAGCAGGCTTCATTGAAAACTACAGGAAGTTCTTCAGGTAATCCCTGCTGAACGGTT
>JALONU010000234.1 GCA_025454775.1 Bacteroidales bacterium
AATCTATGTAAGGTTTGTTACAGGCATGAAGATAATGGACACCACGGCAGGTTTCAAATGCTATCGCAGGGCGGTCCTTGAGAACATACTGCCCAACCAGGTCCGCTCGGTCGGCTACAGCTTCCAGATAGAGATGAAATTCATCGCATATAAACTTGGATATAAGATAGTTGAGGTCCCCATTATCTTCACCGACAGGAAACTTGGTTCGTCAAAAATGTCCGGAGGCATCTTCAACGAAGCTATCTGGAGCGTCATGAGGATGAAGCTGAGGAGCCTGTTCGTTAAATACAGGAGGAACGGCACAGGGGTGTGAGGGCGAGATCGAAGCGAAGCGAAGATTCCGCGGCAGCGGAAGGACGTGAGGGCGTGAATGAGTGAAAGGAGGTACTACTGCATGACCGCATGACTGCACAACTGCACGACCTGAATTACTAGCAACCACAGATTATAAACATCACCGATATTGTCCTGCATTTTTATCAGCGGTGCCACAATTGTTAATGAAGGTAAATCCTTCCGTGGTGATGTAGTCATCAGCGGAGAGATCATTTCTGCCATCGGACCCCCAGGCCAGGTTAAAAAACCGGAGGGCTGTGAAACAATAGATGCATCGGGACTGCTCCTTTTCCCCGGAGTAATAGATGACCAAGTCCACTTCAGGGAACCGGGTCTTACACACAAGGGAGATATATTCACCGAATCGAGAGCTGCCGCGGCTGGTGGAATTACGTCGTTCATGGATATGCCCAATACCCTTCCCCAGACAACAACAATAAATTCCCTGAATGCAAAATATTCCCTTGGTGCAGAAAATTCACTGATTAATTACTCCTTTCTGATCGGAGCCACCAATGATAACCTGGGGGAAATCATGAAAGCTGATCCGAAAGAGGTCCCGGGAATAAAAGTATTCATGGGTTCTTCGACAGGAAACATGCTGATAGATAACGAGAATTCGCTGAGGGATCTTTTCAGAAATGCAATGCTCCCTATAAGCGCTCATTGCGAGGATGAAACAACAGTACGAAGGAACAGTGAGATATTCAGGCAGAAATACGGAGAAGAGGTTCCCTTTAGCATGCACCCGATGATCCGGAGCAGGGAAGCCTGTTTTAAGTCCTCCTCCTACGCTGTGAGGCTGGCAATGGAACACAACACAAGGCTTCATCTTTTCCACCTTTCAACAGCCGATGAAATGAAGCTGCTGGATAATTCAGTTCCTCTGGCGCAAAAGCGGATCACGGGAGAAGCATGCGTGCACCACCTCTGGTTTGACGACACATATTATGACAGCCTGGGGTCGCGAATCAAATGGAACCCGGCAATTAAGACAAGGTTCGACAGGGACGCTCTTCTGAAGGCCGTCAATAACGATCTCCTCGATGTGATCGCCACCGACCACGCACCACATACCCTGGAGGAAAAATCCTTAAGTTATTTCAGCTGCCCTTCCGGCGGGCCTCTCGTTCAGCATTCCCTGGCCGCCATGCTTGAGCTTTGGCATCGCAGAATTATCCCTGTCGAAAAGATAGTTGAGAAAATGTGCCATAACCCGGCTGTTCTGTTCAATATCAGGGGAAGGGGATTCATCAGGGAAGGTTATAAGGCCGATCTGTGTCTTGTGAATCCAGAAGAACCATGGACAGTATCAAAGGAAAATATACTTTACAAATGCGGCTGGTCTCCCTTCGAGGGCACTACCTTCCAGTCGAAGGTGGTAATGACTTTCGTTAACGGCAGACCTATATATAATAAAGGTGTATTCAATGAGGATTACAGGGGGCAGAGATTGGTGTTTGAAAGATGAACACCCCCCACCCCCCCTGAAGGGGGGCTATAAACCCATTGTAATTATTTGGATTGGTTTCAACCCCCCTTTAGGGGGGCTTGGGGGGTCACTTCCCCCTCACAACAAACCTGACCGTGCTCCTTGCCTTCTGCTCCAGCAGTATCTCTCTGCCTGAAGTTATACGTTTTATCGCCCCGGGAGTGTAATGGCGGATGGAGAGCATTTCAAGGTCCTCATTGTAAAACACGGAGTAATCATTCTTCAGATCCCCGAGAAGCGCATCTACTTTAGGCCTTTCATCATCCACACATACATTTATGCTGATAGCGCTTGCCTCTACCAGGTTTACTTTTATTCCAAAGGTGTTGAATGACTGAAATATCCTGCTCAGGTTATCGCCCATCACGAACGAAAAATCCTTCGGGAGGATAGATATAAGAAGTTGTTTCTCCTTCCTGATGTAGACAGGCATTACTTTCCTGAGGGTAGCATCAGCTTTAACCACGGTTCCTGGTGCGTCCGGATCCAGGAAAGATCTTACATGGAGGGGGATGTTCTTATTGTGAAGCGGCTTAATCGTCTTCGGATGAATAACCTTTGCCCCGGAGAAAGTCATTTCAACAGCTTCCTTATAAGAGATCTCCTCCATTTTTTCAGCGTCGGAAAGCCATTTGGGATCTGCATTGAGAAGTCCGGGCACATCTTTCCACACCGTAACACTATCAGCATCAAGCATGCTGGCAAGCACAGCAGCTGTATAATCTGAACCTTCCCTCCCGAGTGTGGTTGACCATCCTTCCCGGTTAGCTCCGATAAAACCCTGGGTAACAATGACTGAAGACGTTTTAAAATTGAATACCTTATTTACCTGTTCCGAACTTTCATCCCACATAATATTTGCATCACGATACCTGGTATCGGTGAGAAGGCACTTCCTGGCATCAACCCATAATGTGTCAATTCCAGCCTGCCTGAGAAACTCGGCTACGATTATGGTCGACCACACTTCACCATACGACACAATCTGGTCATATTCAAAATCCCAGGAGGATCTTTTAGTCGACTTCAGGTATTTCCCCAGGCCGGCAAACGAATCGGCAATTTTATCCCTGACAGGATCTGCAGCAGAAAAAAGCTCTCCGGCGACAGAGGCATGGTAACTGTAAACATTATCGAGGTGATCCCTGTATTTCGGATCATTTTCCATCCATGCTTTAAGAACCATTTCGAGGGCATTGGTGGTTTTCCCGAATGCTGAAACTACGACTGCAAGATTATCTTTCTCCCTGGTAACTATTTTTGCCAGATTCCTTATCCCCTGGGCATCCTTCACTGAGGCTCCGCCGAATTTGTATACTTTCATACAGCCGAATTTGACATAAAATTAGATTTAAGTTTATAAAAAACAAGTAACTTACGGATTGCCATGTACAGCTATAAAGTAACAACCCTGAATGATTTCATTATAATGAGGCAGAAGGATTTTCCCTATGCCAAGGGGGAACTTTCGAGCCTGCTCAGCAATATCGGCACCGCAGCCAAGATCGTCAATAAAAAAATCAATAAGGCAGGTCTGGTCGATATTATCGGTAAGGCCGGGATGGTGAACATCCAGGGGGAGAACCAGCAGAAGCTCGACGTGTTTGCTGATAAGGTCTTCACCGACGCTCTCAGATCGTGCGGGGAGTGTTGCGGCATCGCCACGGAAGAAAACCAGAATGAGATAGTCTTCAGCGACAGGATAGCCCGGAAAGGGAAGTATATTGTCTGCATGGATCCTCTCGACGGCTCATCAAATATAGACTACAATGTGTCTGTCGGTTCCATATTTTCCATCTACAGGAGGAAAACGCCGAGGGGGGAACCTGTTAAAAACGAGGACTTCCTGCAGAAAGGCATAAGCCAGGTTGCGGCAGTATATGTAATTTACGGATCATCGACCATGCTCGTCTATACCACAGGCAACGGTGTTAACGGATTCACACTGGACCCGTCGATAGGGGAATTCTGCCTTTCGCATCCCGATATAAAAACTCCGGCCGACGGAAGGATCTACTCAATCAATGAAGGCAACTATGGTTATTTTCCGCAGGGAATAAAGAGATACATAAAATATTGCCAGGAAGAGGATACTGAGACGGAAAGGCCCTATAGTTCAAGATATATAGGGTCGCTGGTTTCCGATTTTCACAGGAACCTGATCAAGGGTGGAGTTTTTTTATATCCGCCTGTCGCCGGCATGCCTGAAGGCAAGCTCCGCCTGGTTTATGAATGCAATCCGATATCTCTCATAGCCGAGCAAGCCGGAGGAGCTGCTTCTGGCGGATCAAAAAGGATACTGGAAATAGAACCCGGATCACTTCATCAAAGGTCCCCGTTGTATGCAGGCTCGAAAAACATGGTAAGAAAAATCGAAAAATTCCTCACTGCCTGACCCACCCCCGAATCCCCAAGCCTTCGTCCAGTTGAATCGGGACCTCGGCTTGCAAAGCAGGGGGACTTTGAATTGCGGATTGCGGATTGTTGATTTCGGATTAAATATCCCGGTCAATAAATCCGAATTCTACAATCCGAAATCCGAAATCATCTCATTCATATCTGAGTGACTCAACCGGGTTCCGGGTCGCCGCCCGCCAACTCTGCGTCCGGCCAGCGTAAAAATCCACCAGCTGAGCTCTGTCCGGTAGGTAAAATTCCGGAGCCATCTGCTCATAACGAAATATGAAACCGGCAATGCTAAAACGAATGCAGTAAATACCCAGACGGTTATATTCCTGCCGAGCATTAGAATAATTTCACGTTCGCTGGCACCATTTATTTTCCGTAATCCAATCTCCTTTCTTTTCTGGCCGAGATAAAATACAATCAATCCGAATAATCCCAGGCACGCTATTGTAATGGAAAGTATTGTAAGTGTTATGTAGAAATTGCCAAACCTTGTTTCCGACTGGTATTGCCTGAAGAAAAACTCGTCAGCAAAGAAATAGTCGATCGGATCGGAAGGGTAATGACTATCCCATATAGCCTGCAACCTTTCCAGGGCCCGGGTGTAGTTGTTTGTATTGAGCCTGACTGAATAAAAACCAAATTCGAAAGGATACCCGTT
>JALONU010000063.1 GCA_025454775.1 Bacteroidales bacterium
CACGGGCTCACTGACGATATGTTTTATTATAAAGGCAAGGGAGTACCGGGCTTCTTAAGGGCTCTTGCCGCAGGTAAACCTACGGAACCCAAATCGTATGTAAGGGCAGCACTGGCCGATACTCCGAAATGGTCGACAAAGGCAGTCCCCGCTGAACTGGCTAAAGCAATATCTGCCGGACTCGGAATCCTGGTTGCCGAAACAGTTGCCTTCTATGACACTAATATTATTTATTATAACAGCGCGAAAGTAGTGCTGTCAGGCATCTTTTCCCTCGGCATTCTCTCGGATATCCTAAAAAAGGTCAGGATGATAGCTTCTTCGGGGAACTCTTTTCTCATTGCCGATGCCGGCGAACTGCTGCGTGACATCACTGCCGGCGATCAGGCGCCTTTCATCTACGAAAAGATCGGCAACAGGTATGAGAATTATATGATAGACGAGTTCCAGGACACATCTCTCATGCAGTGGGATAACTTCCTACCGCTCATGGAAGAGAGCATGGCAAACGGAAACAACAGCATAGTGGTCGGCGATATAAAACAGTCGATTTACAGGTTCAGGAACAGCGACTGGAGAATACTTGGCAGCCTTGTCGATGTTCAGATCCCCGAACCCAGGCTCGTGAGCATACCACTGGATACCAACTGGAGAAGCAGGTCAGGGATCATCCGCTTCAACAATACCATTTTCAGCCTTATACCGGAGAATATCGACATGATGTTCGGGAAAGACCCTGATCCTTTGAACTTCAGCAGAATTTATTCGGAAGCAGTACAGCATGATCCGGGACGAAATCCCGGAGGTTATGTAAGGATGGAATTTCATGCGGACGGCCAGGAGAAAGTCCTCGACCGGCTGCCTCACCTGATCGAGGAAATACAGGACATGGGTTTCTCAGCATCAGACATAGGAATAATTGTCAGATATGGAAGGGAAGGTACCGAAGTGCTGAACAGGATGATCCGATACAGCAGCGAGACCTCACCTGAGAACAGGAAAAAGTACAATTACAGGATAGTCTCCGATTATTCACTTACACTCTCAAATTCACCGGCAATAATATTCATCATTTCCACCCTGAGGGTGCTCAATGATCCGTCCGACGACATCAGCAGGGCTGCCATGCTGAGGTATTTTCTTCTTTCCGAAGGTTCTGAGGATGCGGAAAAGGTTTCACTTGAGGTAATGTCACTCAGGAATGGATCGGGAGATCATTTTCCTGATGGATTGTCAGGATTCATGGAAAGAACTGCAGGTCTGCCTGTTTTCGAGGCAGTTGAAAGTATTATAGGTTTCTTCGGCATCGGCACGAAACCATGGAATACGGCATACCTGTGTACGTTCCAGGACCTGGTTCTGAATTTCCAGGGGAAGGGGAAAAACGATTTCAGG
Source organism: Bacteroidales bacterium (assembly GCA_025454775.1). Taxonomy (GTDB): domain Bacteria; phylum Bacteroidota; class Bacteroidia; order Bacteroidales; family VadinHA17; genus LD21. The sequence continues at coordinate 1,396 of JALONU010000063.1, forward strand.
TCTTTTCTTGACTGGTGGGACACCACAGGAAATGCAAGTTCTGTTGTCCTTCCGGCTGGCCAGGATGCAGCACGCATCTACACAATACACAAATCCAAGGGGCTTGAGTTCAGGGTTGTGATCCTTCCTTTTATTTCATGGAATGACGATCATAATACCCACCACAGGGAGATCATGTGGATCAGGCCTCCGTCGGTGAGCCCTTTCGACGAGCTCGGGATCCTGCCTGTAAGGTACAGGCGTAATCCGCCGCCTACTATCTTCGGGGATCTCTTCAGACAGGAAAAATATTCAGCATTTCTCGACAACCTTAACCTGTTGTACGTTGCCATGACAAGGGCCAGGGATGCGATGTTCGGATTTGCTGCCCTGTACCCTGACGAGAACAGCGGCATCTCAAAACTTCTCAGGGAAGCCCTGATGTCTGAAAGAAATCCTGCAGGAGAAAGAGGTATCTGCCCTTCGGAATACTATTTGAGGGATCAGGAAGTGTTTGAATACGGTGAGATCCCGCCCGGAGCCGGGATGGCTGCAGAGAGGAATGATCTGCCGGCAGCAGATTATTCTGTAAGCCCGAGACCGGAATCACTGAAACTTAAACTTCACGGGGAGAGTTATTTCACATCCGGGAAAGGTGATGCCGGCGCCCGTATTAACTATGGAAAGCTGATGCACAGGGCTTTTGAGTATATTGAAACCCCGGCTGATATCCCGGATGCCGTGAGCAGCCTGGTGCGTGAGGGCCTGATACCTGAATCAGAGTCAGCATCCATGATCTTCAGGCTGGGCAGCCTCATTTCATCAGCCGGTGTAGGTGATTGGTTCAGAGAGGGGAACACCGTTATCCGGGAGGCTGGAATTCTCCTGCCCTCAGGAGAAATAAGAAGACCCGACAGGGTTGTAATAAGGGAAGGCAGGACTATAGTGATTGACTTTAAGTTCGGTGAGGAAAGTCCCCATTACCTGGACCAGATCCGACAATACTGCAGAATTATTGCAGGGATGGGATACCCGGAGGTGGAAGGCTGGCTGTGGTATGTAGACAGGAACAAGACCGTTAAATTATGAAGAGAGAGGAGAAACCTGTCGGCACCTATCCCTGGGGACATTCCCGGAGGTTCAATGCATATTCCAATTACTTCAGCAGGCTGTACGGTTCAAGGATACAGAAACTCTCGCTGGATGCAGGTTTTACATGTCCAAACCGCGACGGTTCAAAGGGAACTGGTGGATGCACTTATTGCAACAATAATGCTTTCAATCCTTCATACTGTGTTCCGGAGAAATCGGTCACCAGGCAACTCGAAGAGGGGATAGCTTTCCACAGAAAAAGATACAGGAAGGCCAGGAAGTATCTGGCTTACTTCCAGGCATATTCAAACACCTATGCCCCTCTGGAAACCCTTCAAAGGCTTTACGGTGAAGCCCTGAGCCATCCCGATGTCGCAGGTCTTGTTATTGGGACGCGTCCCGACTGCATTGACCGGGAGAAGCTGGCGTACCTGAAGGAAATCTCAGAAACACATTACGTGTCAGTAGAATATGGTATTGAGTCGTGTTACGATAAAACCCTGAAGAGGATCAACAGGGGTCATTCCTTCAATGATGCCCGGGAAGCCTTATCTGCAACCTCGGAAATGGGAATAAGGACCGGGGCTCATTTTATTTTTGGTCTTCCGGGGGAAACAAGAGAGGAGATGCTTGCTGAAGCCGGTATCATTTCGGCACTTCCCCTCGATACGGTGAAGTTTCACCAGCTTCAGATAATCAGGGGGACAGCCATGGAAAAGGAATACCGGGAGCATCCTGAGGATTTTAAGCTTTTCTCATGGGAGGAATATCCCGATTTCCTTGTAAGCTTCCTTGAAAGGCTGAATCCGCGGATTGTCGTGGAGCGGTTTACGGGAGAAGCCCCTCCGGAATATTTACTGTCTTTCCCCTGGGGCAGGAAGCGCAGTTCCGAGATAGTAGGTTTTATTGAAAGAAGGCTTGAGGAACTGGATACCTGGCAGGGCAGGCTTTACAAACCCTGAACAATTATCTTAAGGTTCTCACCCTTCCTGACCCTGACAGGCAGTCCGTTCAGAAGCTCTGCTCCCGGCACTTCCGGTTCCTTCTTCTTCAGTCCTGCAATAGAATAGGACTTATCCGTTTCCGCCGTGAAGTATTCCGGGAACTGGTTTATCCGGGGCCAGTCGAGAGGGAGATTCATATATTCACTGTGTCTTTTCCTGTCGAACATTATTTTCCCCTTCCATTCAGTATCAGCTGAAACTGAAAGGTACAGGCTGTTCCCTTTCCAGATACCTCCGATTTTCAGATCGTCTCTCCATGGTGACAGGTAAACACCTCCTGTTTTCCACATGCAGTACATTATTGTAGTTCTGGCGAAGTTCCCGTCACCGTGCCATCCTTCGATTATGCCTGAGGGCTGCTGTTTCCCCCACAGAACCCTGATCTCGCTGTTTATCCATTCTTCGGCTTCTGCAACAGGCTCCCTGACGTACAGGTTCAGGGCTCCTTCGATGGCGTCTGCATAGCCGTCCTGGCTGGTTCCTTCCCAGGCATAGTTCCTGTATTTTGAGTTGAGAATTTCAAGCGCTTTCAGTACCGGTTCGCGGTATTTCTCTATCCCGTCGATCAGGTATACGGTGTAGAATCCGTTCAGTGTGTATCCGAAATTATCTGCTATTCCGCTGTTGACAGGGACGCCTTTCACAGGATCTATGGAATTGTAAAAGAGGCCGTCCTCATTGCGGCCGGCTTCAAGTATCCTGTTCAGCATTTCATAAACCGGCTCCCTGTATGATTCCTTTTTGGGAGGATCGGCATATGTTACAGTTGCATATAGTTCGCAGAGTCCTGACACTATCTCGCATCCATGGTCCCTCAGCCGGAGCACGCTAAAGTTGCGCGTCGGATGATTGCTGCCGAGCAGGTAATAATCTCCGAGCCTCTCTGCCCACTCAAGGTATTTCCTGTTTCCTGTGGTCCAGTAGATACGGGAAAGACTTTGCAGCATGTCGCCGTTGACCTCCGGGTTGTCGGAACAGATCTTTCCGAAGGGAGTTTCCACCGGGGCATATTTCCAGATGTCGTCTATTATGGATATCATCCTTTCCGACCAGGGGCTCGGGCCCAGCCACTCGGTCAGCGGTATCAGGCCGTCTTTTATGTACTCGGCGGAGCCGAAGATGATTTCTCCAAGGAGTGTGTCAGATTCGGCAAATCCCTGCTTCGAGAACGAGTATGTGTCCGGCATCGATCCTATCCTCGATGTCAGCCTTGTCTCTGCTTCAAGCATGTCCATCATCACCCCATCGAAAAGATCCCTCCTCAGGAGAGCTGAAGTAAGTACCATGAACGGATAGTTATCGGCAGCGCAGTCTTTTGCATTCCAGATATCCCTGCTCCTGGAATCGTTTATGTTCCTGGGTATCAACCCTGAAGCCGAATCCCGAAGATCCAGCCACGCATCGACGAAGCTGACACACCTGTTGAATCCCTCGTTCACAGGTATTGAATTCTCAGCAGCTTTGCTGAAAAGCGCCTCCTCATCAGGAGTATAGGTTCTTTTTTCTGCGCATGAAGTTATAAGCAGCAACACCAGCGCAGCAGTGGAGAAAAGGATGATCTTTTTCATATGTACAGAGGGTTTCCAACAAATATATTCACTTTAGCCCGCATTATCCTCTCTTTTGGCTACTTTTGATAAGACTGCACGTCGGAACGAAGTGAAGATCCCGCTTCGGCGGGAACTGCACGACTGCAAGACTGCAAGACTGCACGACTGCACGACTGCACGACTTTATATGGAATACTTTCTCCAACATATCGCCAGGCACCTGTACTCTGCATATCGCGACGACCTGCGTGAACATTGTCTTGTCTTTCCAAGCCGCCGGTCAGGGCTGTTTTTCCTTAAATACCTTGCATCCGAAACAGTAAAGCCTTTGTGGATGCCTTCCGTGATGACTATCAATGAGCTTTTCCATTCTCTTTCCCCGCTCAGGCTGGCAGAGAACGAGGTCTTGCTTCTGCACCTGTACAAGGTAAGCAGGAGGACTGGGAAGGTAACGGAAAGCTTTGACGATTTCTACTTCTGGGGCGACATGCTCCTCAACGATTTCGATGATGCGGACAAATATCTGGCTGATACGGAAAAGCTTTTTCAAAATGTCGGGGATCTTAAAAAGATAGACCAGCAATTCGGAGGCCTCACCCCTGAGCAGGCAGAAGTGGTAAAGCGCTTCTGGATAAACTTTGATCCTGACAGGAGCACCAGGGTGAAGGAAAAGTTCCTCAGCATCTGGTCACTTCTGGGACCTCTATATTCGGAGTTCACAAAGACACTGAGGGAACAAAATATTGCCTATGAGGGCATGATATTCAGGGATGTTGCCGGAATGGATAACCTGACCAGCTCGCCAGCTTTCAGGTGGAAGACGGTACATTTTGCAGGGTTTAACGCTCTGAATGAGTGTGAGAAAAGACTCATGCTCAGGCTCCGGGATGGAGGAAGGGCAAAGTTCTACTGGGATTATGACAACTCATATATAACGGAAGGAGGGAGGAATTCGGCCGGATTCTTCATGAAAACCAACCTCAGGACTTTCGGCAATGATATGCCCCCGGGCTGGGATTATGACAGACTATCATCCTCCGGGAACCGTGAATCTGCAAAGCTCGTAATTGAAACTTCGTCGGATATTGCACAGGTAAAACTCATTCAGGGGATACTTCGCACCATCCCGGGATTGAATCCCGGCAATGCTCACGAAACAGCCGTGATACTGGCGGATGAGAACCTGCTTGTTCCGGTTCTATCAAGCCTTCCGGCGGAGGCGGGGGATGTTAACATCACCATGGGTTATCCCCTTAAACATGCACCTGCCTGCGTACTTGTAAAACAGCTTCTCGACCTTCAGCGCAGCGTGAGAAAGGGTTCGGGAGCAGATGCTTTCGGATACGAGGAGGTAATAATGGTGCTCAGGAACGAGCTTGTTTCAGGCCTGCTGAATGATGATGAAAAGAATATCCCTGATGAGATAACCGGCAGGAACATGGTATTCGTTCCTGATGATCGTTTCAGGGAATCCCCGCATCTGTCACTAATATTCAGCAGGCCGGCTAACCCGGAGGAGTTCTCCGATTATATCAGGAATGTCCTGATCATGGTATCCGAAAACAAACCTGAACGCTCTGCTTCAGGGACCATCCCCGGCGAAGTATTGAATGAATTCATTTACAGGATAATGCTGGCACTGAACCGCCTTGAGCCTGTCTTGAAGGATCCCGAAGTAAGCCTGGGGACCGACACCTGGACAAGGCTTCTTGATAGGGTACTGGGTATGCAGTCTGTTCCATTCTCGGGGGAGCCACTCTCAGGAATTCAGATAATGGGGATCCTCGAAACGAGGACCCTTGATTTCAGAAATGTTTTAATGCTTTCTGTAAATGACGGGATCATGCCCGCTGTAACTGCGCCTTCATCCTTTATCCCCTTCAGCCTCCGCGAAGCATTCGGCCTGCCATCGGTTAACCACCAGGAGTCTGTTTATGCATATCATTTTTACAGGCTGCTCCACAGGGCGGAGAACGTGGTCTTCATCTACAATTCAAATCCCGAGGGAATGAGAAGCGGAGAGATAAGCAGGTTCCTTCAGCAGCTGAAATATGATGGCGTTTCAAAGACCGAATTCCGGAACCTGAGCTTCGAGATCAGGAATCCTGTGAGCCTGGGTGAGGTGGTTGAAAGGACCGATCAGCATAATGAACAGCTAAGCAGGAGGTTCAGTATCAGCGGGAGCGGAAGGCTGCTGTCGCCGTCTGCCATAAACACCTGGCTTTTCTGCAGGATGAAATTCTTTTACCAGTATGTTAACGGCATCACCGAACCAAAGAAAATTATTACGGAAATAGATCCGGCGAAACTTGGTTCAATGGTTCATATTGCCGTTCGCAGGCTTTACGGGAATTTCATCGGAAAGACAACAGACAGGGAAACCTTTGCGGATCTTATGGGGGACGAGGGTAAGCTGAAGGAGATTTCCGACCGGGCCGTCAATGAGGTACTAATGAGGGAAGAAGCTTCTTTTCCGGTTATCAACGAAATGATGGCAGGGGAGGTGCTTAAAGGCTATGTGCTAAGGATACTGGAAACCGATCTGTCAGCTGCTCCAATAAGTATCGTTTCTATCGAAGAGCGTTATAAATTCAGGCTCAGCTTTAAATCTGATGGTGTGCTTCGTGAGGTCGATACCGGAGGGAACATCGACAGGGTTGATATAAAGGATGGCATTGTGAGGATAGTGGATTACAAGACCGGGACAACCTCCGATAACATCGAAAGCATTGCAGATCTCTTCGGGGAGGACAGGGACAAGGACATTGATGCCTGGCTGCAAACCCTGTTGTATTGTGAAGCCTATCTGCATTCAAACCCGGGGCAGGCGGTCAGACCGTCGGTATACAGGCTTAAGCTTATCCCGGGCACAAATGTATCTGACAGGCTTAAAATCGGTGACAATGAACTGGAGGATTACAAACTGGTAAGGGATGAATTTCTCGGACTTCTGCGAAACCTGGTTTCAGTAATATTCAGCGGAAATGTACCTTTTGTAATGACTCAGAAAAGACCAAGTAAATGCGGGTATTGCCCTTACAGGGTCTTGTGTCGTAGATAGTATGAACAATGTGTAACTTTTTTACTAAATTGGGGGTAAATATATGCTCGTAAGATGATCAGAGAATACTCGGATTACAGTGTTGAAATTGAAGATCAGAAGTTTACTACTGAAGATGGGAGAATCTATCCAAAAACTGCGGTAGTAACATTATTTGCACACAATAAGAAAGAAGCCGGCAGGGAGTTATTCGGCGTTATCGATACTGCGACGGTTTATAAAATGATAAATGATTGTGTTCCCATAGTCCTTGATAATCTGTATCTTAACGATTTCTCACTATCTAATTACAGACGATTATATGATTTGGGAAAAAAATCGCCCGTTCTGATCGCATCATTATCAGCAAAGAATTCTTTTTTTGACTCTGATATCTGTAATGACTTTTCCTATGCTGAGTTTAGTGATGGTGAGATCAGCTTCGAAGGTACTAACTTTGCAAAGGGGAGGACTTCTTTTACCGGTTCAAAGTTTGGGATCGGAAATGTGATCTTTTCAAACACGTATTTTGCAAATGGTAATATTGAGTTTGATGGATGTTCCTTTGGAGAAGGGGATTTTCTTTTTAAGAACTCAGTTATCGGAAACGGACAAAAGGATTTTAAGGATATTCAATTTGGAGAAGGGGAGGTAAGCTTTGCTAATACTGAGTTTAATTATGGGGAGGTGCTATTTATTAATACAAGGTTCAACAGCGGGCGGTTCAATTTCAAGTTCGCCCGAATTACCGGAGGTAAAATAGATTTTCACTACTCAGTCTTCGGCAATTGTGAAATAATCTTTGAAAGAACCGAATTTGGCAACAGCAGGGTGGATTTCAGGACTGTTGATTTTGGAACCGGCAGAGTTAACTTCAACAGGTCAGTCTTCGGCAACGGAGAAATCAGCTTCGAAGGAGCCTCTGGGTCAATGGTAAAGTTCCAGTTCAGGAAAGCTGAAATGGGTTCAGGCCGTAAATGTTTTAACCTTATGGAGATGGAAAAGACTGAGTTGAGTTTTGAAAAAACTATATTCGGTTCCGGTGACATTACATTCCTCGAATCAAAGTTCAGATCATTATCTCTAAGATCCTGCCATCTTGACCAATATATTGATCTCAGGCTTTCATACACCAGCATCCTAGACATATCAGATACTGTCGTACGTGATATTGTGGATCTTGAACCCTTTGATTTTCCGGTGAGGATTGAGTACTTAGATATCTCAGGGATGAGGTTAATAGGTAAATTATATCTGGATTGGGAAAGAAATAATGTTTCCAGGATTATAGCTGACCAGGAAGGAAGTACCCTAAAGCAGAAGGCAGAACAATTCAGGATACTGAAGGAAAATTTCAGTGAAACGGGAAAATATTCGGATGAGGATAAAGCATATGTAATGTTCAAAAGATATGAAGCAAAATCATGGATCACAGGACAGAAGGAAAAGGGAGGATTTACAGGTTTTGTGAGTTATTTACCTTACTGGTTTCAGTGGCTCGTGTTCGATGCTATGGGTCTGTATGCGACAAATCCTGTCAGAGTCCTTATATCAATGGCTACTGTTTATTTTGTGTTTAGCCTTATTTATATACTAATGATTACCTTCACCTCAGCTGACATTATTTCATCTACAGCAGACCAGTTGGGTGTTGCTGCACGATCATTCTACCATAGCGCAATCACTTTCTTTACTATTGGATACGGCGATCACTTTCCGGTTAAAGCTGCGCGGGTGGTGTCGAGTATAGAAGGATTTATGGGAGTTTTCCTGATGTCTTATTTCACAGTCGCCTTTGTCAGGAAGGTCTTGAGATAAAATTCACTTTTTCATGCTGCGTCTGAGGGCCGCCATTTTTATGGCTGTAACTGCAGCTTCATCGCCCTTGTTGCCATGGACTCCTCCGGCTCTTTCCCTGGCCTGCTCGATTGTAAGGGTGGTAAGAACCCCGAAGACGAAGGGAATGTTGTACTTGATATTGAGTTCTGTAATACCGTTGGTTACTCCCTGGCAGATGTATTCGAAATGAGGCGTTTCCCCTTTTATTAGGCACCCCAGACATATGACTCCGTCGGTATCCTCATATTCTGCAATAAGCTGCGCTCCAAGGGTTAGCTCAAAGCTTCCGGGAACATGCCTGACAAGGATGTTTTCTTCAGATGTTCCGTGCTTTTTCAGGGTGATTATTGCACCTTCGAGGAGAGCCCATGTGATTTCCTTGTTCCAGTCCGATACAACAATTCCAAACTTCATGTCGCCTGAAGAGGGGACACTTTCAGGATCATAGGCCGATAGGTCAGTTGTTGCCATCCTACTTCACGAGAAGCTTCACCCGGGCAATATATTTATCGATGGAAGTTCCCTCGGTGCTTGTGGGATATTCATCCTGTATCCTTTGATAGATCTTCAAAGCCTCCTCATAATTGCCGTTGAGTTCATGTATCTCTCCGGCTTTCATCAGATAAAGGGGGCTGTTGAATGAATTGTTTGCGTAATCTGCTGCTTCAAGGTATTTTTCAACACCTTTTTCCGTATCTCCTAGTTCAACATATGCATCACCGATGGCTCCGATGGCCAGTGAGGCTATCATTTTGTCCTTCTTCCTGTACTTTTCAAGGTAATCGATTGCATCTTCATACTGGCCAAGGTGAAGGTAGCAGATACCTGCACTGTAGAGTGCCAGGTTGCCTGACCTTGTGTGTTTGTACTCATTTGCTATGTCGATGTAGCCAAGGTAGTTTCCGTCACCGTTCAGAGCCAGGTTGAGCGAGTCCATTTCCAGGTATCTCTCTGCCTGGTACATCTGCGATTGAGCTTCCTCGTTCTGCTTGTTGAGATAGATCCTTCCCAGCCAGGTTCCCGCTATCAGTAAAACAATGATACCCAGGGCGATAAGGAGTTCCTTGTAATGTGTTTCAAGAAACTGTTCTGTAGTTGTAAGGGTGTGCTCAACGTTCTTCATCGTCTGGGGATTTCCCTCCTTGCTCTTCTTTGCCATTTCAGTAATAAGTGTTTAACGTCAGTTTTTTGCAACCGCAAAAGTAATTATTTTACCCTATTTATAAAATATTTCTCATTATTATCCTGACCCCCGTATCATCCGGCGGATTATTAAACTAATTTTACATGGTGCGCCGCTGTGCCTTTGCACTACTGTGCCACAGAGCCATTGCGCCATTATTTGTGATAATTATGTACCTGAAGAAACTCTCTCTGTCCAATTTCAAGAATTACGATACTGCGGAACTTGAATTTTCACCCCGGATAAACTGCATCGTTGGTAATAACGGCGTCGGAAAAACCAATATTCTCGACGCAATCCATTACCTGTCGCTGACAAAGAGCTTCTTTAACAACATCGACAGCATCAGCATACGGCACGGGGAAGATTTTTTTATCATCAACGGAACTTTCGTCAGGGAGGGAGAGGAGGACCAGATCTTCTGCGCTTTCCAGAGGCAGAAACAGAAGGTGATGAAAAAGAACGGGAAGGAATATGAAAAGCTTTCGGACCATGTCGGGAAATTCCCGGTAGTGATGATATCACCTGCCGACAGCGCACTGATACTGGAGGGCAGCGAGGAGAGGCGCAAGTTCCTGAACAAGATCATCAGCCAGTACAACGGAGAATATCTCGATTCTGTCCTGAAATACAGCAAGGCGCTGCAGAACAGGAACAGGCTTCTGAAGGACTTCAGGCTCACCGGCAGGTTTGACCATGATTCATTGCTTATCTGGGATGCACAGCTGGTAAAATACGGAACCTATGTTTTCAGGGAGAGACAGGACCTTGTCGCAGAACTGATCCCGGTATTCCGGGAATACTATAACATGATTTGTTCGGGGAAGGAAATAGTGAAACTGGCCTACCGTTCACATCTTTCGGAGGGCAGCTTCAGCGAAGCCCTCCAAAACTCGGTAACCAAGGACCGCTTTCTCGAATATACCACGATCGGAATCCATAAGGATGATCTTCTGCTCGGGATGAATGACCACCCGGTAAGATCTCTCGGATCGCAGGGACAGCAGAAGACATATCTTGCAGCACTGAAACTGGCAAAATTCGAATATATCAGGCGTAAGTCCGGCATTTCCCCGATCCTTCTTCTTGATGATATATTCGACAAATTCGACGCTGAGAGGGTTGAACAGATTATAAAGCTCGTGGGAAGCCACAGGTTCGGGCAGATCTTCATTACGGACACTCACCAGAGCCGCCTTCACGAAATACTGTCATCGCACGATACCGACTACACTCTGTTCCGGATATGCGATAACAGGGTTGATGAGATAATCCGTAACGGCAAAACCGGCTTATGAGGCGCAGCAAAACCATATCGCTGGCAGAGGCAATGCAGGATTACATCAGGGAGATGAACCTCGGGGACAAGCTCAGGGAGGTCGGGCTGATCAATTCGTGGGAAGAAACTGTAGGAAAAGCCATTGCATCCAGGACAAAAAAAATATTCATTAAGGACAAGGTGCTTCATGTACATCTGAGCTCCTCAGTCGTGAGGAGTGAACTCCTGATGTTGCGTCAGGCGCTGATGGAAAAACTGAATGAAAAGGCCGGAGGTGAAGTCATAAGGGACATCGTATTCAGGTGACTCTCACAATCACATGGTCTCAATCGATCCGTTTTTTATTTTTATGATTTTTGAAAGCTGCTTCGATGAAGGAAAATCATATTTGCTTCCATTATAGACCAGCATTGCTTTCCTGTTTCTGATATCAATTTCAACCTCTGCCTGAGGATCCCTGCTCATTATAATATTGGCAAGAAGAATAGCTTTTTCAATACCGTCACCCCTTCTGAAATTCCAGACTTCGTCAGGCAGGGCAAGCCTCCTTTCACCGTAAATCGAATCATCAGGAAGAGATGCAAGTGCTGACCATACTTCCTTTATGTCGCTGTCCCTGAGGTCGTTAAAACATACAGGATTGCGTTCAACCGCCGCTTTGACAAACGGGAGCCAGTCAATAAGTTCCATCTGCCTGAAAACATATAGCGCAAGTCGGGATACCTCTGAATATTCTGCAGTCCGGTTAATCTCCGCCACGATCTCCTCCAGGCTGTTATCCGTACTTATTACCGGAACCGGGGTCGAAATAAATTCCTTTTCCTCAGCCGGAAGGCGCGGTTCTGTAAAAATGAACTGCTTCAGATCGGTGAACATTTCCCTTACAGCATCTTCAGCGACTCCTCCATTAAGTTTTATGAATTGTTCTTCAATATCACCGATGCTTTTTCCGCGACTGCTTTCAATCAGCTCCTCGGCTTCATTAAGCAGTATCTTGGACTGCATCGGGCTCAGATGGAACTCCTCACCCTCAATCTCGAGGATCAATTGTTCCCTGGTTTCGCGCGACACATGGAACCTGCTGTTGTGCTCATACTCGAAAAGCTTTTCCAGCGATATGTATCTCTTCTTGCCAGAGCATTCACACTCGAACTGGAACAACGATTTGTATTTCGATTTAAAACGCAGGAAGTTTATGAAAATGAGATCGGTGAGATCACCCAACCTTCCTTTTCGATGATGAAGTTCTGCGAGTGCAGCGGAGTTGCTATCAGGAAGATCTTTTCGAGCGGTACCCTGCCTACAACAAACATCGCTGAGGCATAGAGAGCTGACAGGGAAACACATTCACCCGCTCCCGTCTGGAAATCTTCCTTGTGCCTGAAAGCGTTCATTGCTTCAATGGTTTCAGTTTTCCAGTAAGGGATCACATCGGAGTTGAACTTATCCAGACCGAAATGCTTTCTTATATCAATGTCGAAGTAATACCTGTCTCCCTCGTAGCCGAAGAGTGCATTAGACTTCCTGATGAGATCCATATCGAAGAAGCTGCTGAATCTCTCAATCTCCCTTTGTTTTGTTGTAAGCCCCCATGTTGAAAGGTCGAGGTTGAAGATGTAGTTCTGAATGATGTATTGCTTTATCCTGTTGGCCCTGCATGTGAATCCTTTCTTCTCTATCCCGGAAAACCATGGATCATCTCTCCAGCGCCAGAGGGCCGGCGACATTATATTCGCCAGCACAAGGGGGAAGAATAGTTCAGGGAAAATAAAAACCTCCATGTCGGAGAGGGTGAAAGCTGACGAATATTTTTCGAGAGTCTTTCTGTCAGAAAAGTCTGCGTTCGGTATAGGGTTCATGTAAGAAAATTGCTCCTGCAAATCTAATAACAGAAAAGAGGATAAAATGTTTCCGGACGAAAATATGGGATTCTACTGATAAAGTTCAGAACCTTTCTATTTCAGAAAAGAAGAAATCGGATTCCCTCCTGGCGTTCTCATCGCTGTCGGAACCATGAATAGCATTCATTTGAACTGAAACAGCATAGATCTTCCTGATAGTCCCTGGTTCCGCCTTGGCCGGATCAGTAGCACCTATCAGTTTCCGGAATTCCTCAACTGCATTGTCGTGCCTGAGGATCATCACATACACCGGTCCCGACGACATGAATTCAACCAGGCTGTCGTAAAACGGTCTTTCCCTGTGCACCTCATAGAAATTTTCAGCCTGTTCTCTTGTCATTCTGAGCATTTTCATGGCTGATATCTCGAAGCCGGCCTCGTTGATCATGGCTAGAATCGGCCCTGTCTTGCCTGTCCTTACAGCATTGGGCTTTATAATCGAAAATGTAAAATTACCGTTCATGTCCGGAGTTACTTGGTTTGTGACTGGTTCAGCACTTCAGGAATATTGCTTATCTTTGACAACTTGAAAATCAGCAATGGAACCTGAAACGGCCAAATATACAAAAGAATTGGAGAAACTTCTTACCGGCTCCGACAATATATTGCTGATCAGCCATATCAATCCCGATGGCGATGCTATCGGATCCCAGCTGGCATTTTACCATTACCTTAAATCGAGGGGCAGGACGGCAGAAATGATCACCCCGAATAACCTCCAGGAATTCCTGCTTTGGATGGAAGGAGCAGAGCTTATCAATGTCTTTATTAAAAACAGGCAGAGATGCATAGAGCTGATACGGAATTCTGATCTCATTATCATGCTCGATTTCAATCAGACCAACAGGCTGGGTGAAGCAGAAAAGTACGTAATGGAATCAAAAGCCAGGAAAGTGGTGATCGACCATCACCTCAACCCTGATCACTTTGCCGATCTTCTTATCTCCGATCCTTCTGTTTGCTCTACTTCGGAACTCTTATATGTTCTCATCAGGAAAATGAACAACGGGCCTTTTAACAGCAGGCCCTTTGCAGAAGCTCTTTATATCGGGATAATCACCGACACCGGGAACTTCGACCATGGGAACTATACAGGTGATACTCTGAGGATAACCGCAGAACTACTGGATACCGGAATAGACAAGGATAAGATTCAGAACCTTATCTATAATAACTTCTCTGCCGACAGGATGAGGCTGATGGGTTATTCACTGAACGAAAAAATGGTGATACTGCCGGAATTCAGTACTGCCTATATCAGCCTCTCGAAAAGCGACCTTGAGAGATACAACTACGTCAAGGGAGATACTGAGGGATTTGTCAATCTGCCACTATCAATAAGCGGTATAGTCTTCTCCGTCCTCTTCATTGAGAAGGATGGGTTCGTGAAGCTCTCCTTCAGGTCTAAAGGCTCCTTCCCGTCCAATAAATTCGCGAGGAAATTCTTTTACGGAGGCGGGCATCTGAACGCCTCGGGAGGAGAATATCCCGACACTCTTGAAAAAACTATCACATATTTTATTAAAGTGCTGGTTGAGAATTTCAGGGATCTCGAAAAAGGGGGAGAAGAATGATAATAAGAACCCTGGTGATCACGTTCTCCCTTATGCTGGTTCTGTCATGCAGCCCGGGCAGCCAGCGGGCAGAACAGGAAAGAACACCCGGCAAAAGGGAACTTGCCGACCTGAACCGCTACCTTGTAAGGAAGGACAGGGAGAGAATTGAGAACTATATCGAGCGCAGGAACCTGGACATGACTGAAACCAGGTCGGGGCTCTGGTATATGATCGAATCGGAAGGAACCGGAAAAAACCTCTCAGACAACGACAGGGTGCTTCTGGAGTTTGAATGCACCCTCCTCGATGGTACATTTTGCTACTCTTCAAAAGAGGAGGGACCCAGGGAAGTAGTTGTCGGACGGAGCAGGATAGAACCGGGCCTCGATCAGGGACTGAGAATGCTGAAACCGGGGGGTAAGGCGCTGTTCATCATCCCGCCCTTTCTGGGTTGGGGGCTTCCCGGTGACGGAAAGAAGATCCCTTCGAGGGCAGTAATAGTGTATAAAGTTAAGGTAATTGATGTTAAGTGAATTAAATAATTTATAATCCTGGTACATGAAAAGAATAAATGAATCCCTCATACCGATGCTTCTGGTGCTTCTTATGGGGCTGATGGCTGCCGGATGCAACCCGGCAAAAACCTATGAGGAGGAGCAAAAGGAGAAGATCCGGAATTTCCTCGACAGTCATCCGGATCTCGATTTTGAGCTTAAGCCAAGCGGCCTGTATTATTTCGAGGAAATTACCGGAACCGGCGACCTTGCAGAAACACACGACACAGCATATCTTTTTTACACAGGCTACCTGACCGACGGCTACAAGTTCGACACCAATATCGAGACAAACGGCGACCTTATTGACACGCTTGTCAGACCGGTCAACGAAGGATGGTTCATAAAAGGTTTTGATGAGGCGATTACCTATATGAGGGTGGGAGGTAAGTCTACAGTTCTGATGCCCTCAAACCTTGCCTATTACGACTATACTCCCCTGGTATTTGAAATCCAGCTTGTAAAGCTTGTAAAGGGTGAAGGAAAAGGCGGCAGATAGACTTACTGCATCACAAAAACAGTAAGCCTGTTCCTGAGATCCGGGATCTCCTTTCTCCATTCGGCTATTGTCTTCGACCTGACAGATTCGCCGGGAAGGGTGAGGTCTGATGCTATGCAAAGCATTGTATCACCCCTGCAAACCGAAAGCAAGGCTTCCAGTAATTTTTGGTTCCGGTATGGAGTCTCCATAAAGATCTGGGCGCATCCCCCGTTTGCCTTATTCTCAATTTCCCTGATCTTTGAGTCCCTGTCGTGCGGTTTTACAGGAAGGTAGCCGTTAAAGGTGAAGTGCTGGCCGTTGAAACCTGAGGAAATGAGCGCCATAATAATTGATGAAGTGCCTGCAAGGGGAATAACAGTTATCCCTTTTCTGTGTGCCAGACTGACAACCTTTGATCCCGGATCCGCAATGCCCGGCAGACCAGCCTCACTCATAAGCCCTGTGTCATGACCTTTCAGGAGAGGTTCAAGGAAACCTTCGATCTCGTTGTCGCGGGTATGTTCGTTAAGTTCCATGAAGACTGTTGAATCGATTGGAAACTCCCTGTCTGCCATCCGGAGAAACCTCCTGGATGTCCTTACATCCTCGACAATAAAATGCCTGAGCTTCCTCGTTATTTCGACCGACATTTCCGGGATGACAGTCGTGTAATCATTGCCCCCGAGTGTAACAGGTATAAGGTAAAGCCTCCCATTTATTGTTTCCATCAGCATCAAAGATATTAAAATAAGGTGATCAATAATATGAGGCTCCGAGTTGCCAATTTTGGATTTTTAAAGTAGGTTTGCCGTCAAATCTTCTGTAATTGAAAATTACGTTTCTGGGAACCGGCACCTCGCAGGGTGTTCCGGTGATTGCCTGCGAATGCCCGACCTGCAGGTCTGCGGACCCTCGCGACAATCGCCTGAGGACCTCTCTTCTTCTGGAAACAGATAGTGCCACCCTGCTTTTTGATGCCGGACCTGATTTCAGGCAGCAGATGCTGCGGGCAAACGTAAGGAAGCTTGATGCCATTCTCATCACACACGAACACAAGGACCATATTGCAGGGATGGATGATGTGAGAGCTTTCAATTACAAGAGCCGTGACGCAATTGATATATATGCAGAGGAGAGGGTGCAGAAAGCTATCAGGCGGGAATTCTCCTATGTCTTTTCCGAATACCAGTATCCAGGCATCCCAAGAATGAGGCTCAACGACATACCCGGATACGGCTTCAGCATCAAGGGGCTGGGAGTTATCCCCGTCAGGGTAAGACACATGAACCTGGAAATTTACGGTTTCAGGATTGGGAATTTTGCATACATTACCGACGCAAACTATATCCCGGAAGAAAGCAAGGAAAAACTTATCGGTGTTAAATACCTGGTTCTGAACGCTCTAAGGAAAGAAAAGCATATTTCGCATTTTTCCCTTCGCGAAGCTGTCGACTTCATACACGAGATATCGCCAAGGAAAGCCTGGCTCACCCATATCAGCCACCAGATGGGACTTCATTCCCAGGTATCGGCCGAATTGCCCCAGGGGATTATGCTCGGTTATGACGGGCTGAGCATTAACTGTGAAGATTGACCCTACCTTCTTTTGCCCTTGTAGTTCCTGCTGAGCTTCTTCTGATAACTGTTCGAGAAGAAATACCTGTTCCTTCCAAGCTGGGAAGTGTTAGCCCTGACAGCTGTCTTTCTCTTGGCCACCCATGTGTTCTTCTTTGAAGGCGCACAACCCGCAGAAAGGACAATGAGGGAAAAGATAAGCAAGTACTTTATTGTTCTCGTAAATTTAGACATCAGCCAAGCCTGGTTAAGCAGCATTTAAAAGTACAATAATTTTACCTTTTAAAAAAATATGCCTGTCATTCAGCAGGATACTTTCATCATAAAACGCGGCAAACTGTTTTTTTAGTGCATTCCATATTATATATTGCATGGGAAATGCAATTTCACGCATATGAAGAGATATCTGCTCGCAGCGATGATCCTGAGTTCCCTTAACCTGTATTCCCAGACAGTTATCAACGCCGGGATCGACAGGAGCAGCGGACTGGTTATAACGAATTTCACACTTTCCGATAACAGGGTTCTTTCCCTTGACATCTTACGCCCGCTACTTAGCTTCAATGTTGACAACAAACTCGTGAGTTCCTCAGAGACAGAGGTCACAGGCAACGATAGCACCAACATACAATCCTTTTCCAACCGTATTAAAGTTACATCAACAATTTTGCCGCCGGAAAACAAAGACTGGAAGTGTGAGATAGTTTTTGAGAACATCAGTCCGGATACTTTGATTGTCAGTAATGTAGTTCCGTTCGGGGAAAACAGGTCTTCAGTTTACCTTACGGGTTTCGGTCCTCCTGACCTGGCCCGTGCGTGCCTTTTCCGGCCGGGGTTCAGGCCTGTACGGGTTATACTTCCCGATAATGCATGGGAGCTGGGCTATAACTCTTTCTCCGCGGGAGAAGGACTCTCGGTATGCGCTATAGCCAGGCGTCAGAAAACTGACGGAGGCCAGCGAAGAAGATATGAAACAGTGCTTCCCCCGTCAGCAAGCGTCACCTACCTGGTTCATGCCGGGATATATTCCGGGGAATGGCAGAACGGACTCAGGTTAATGTTCAGGGACAGGTACCTGTATGATCTCGGGAAGTTCGATAACTCCCTGTATGAAAGACAGGACCTTGCATGGATAAGGGACAGTTACCTCATAATACTTCAGATGGCATGGGACAGGGAGTTCTATGACCGGCTGGCAGGAAAATATAACTATGGTGATTTTCTCAGGAAGCAGATCGAGACCTTTGGCAGCGTAGACGCCTTCGTACTGTGGCCTACCTGGCCTCGCCTGGGCCTTGACCAGAGAAATCAGTGGGACCTTTACAGCGACCTTCCCGGCGGAACGGAACAGCTCAGGAGTTTTTCGCGGATGTCGCGTCCCTATGGAACGAGGTTTTTCATTGCCTATAATCCCTGGGACAACAGCACACGGCAGGAAAACCACCTGAAAGGGCTGGCAAGAATGATCGGTGAGATTGAAGCAGACGGAGTTGTGCTCGATACTTACGGAAGCACGACCGGAGAGTTGCGGGCAACTGTCGACAGCGTCAGGAAAGGAGTTGTGATGTACTCTGAAGCCATGGCATTGCCAAAAGACATGCCGGGAATTCTGACTGGCCGCGTTCATAATGCAATCTTCCTGAGCCCGGAGCTTAACCTCAACAAGCTTATCAAGCCCGACATTGCAATTTTCAGGGTCTGTGATGCTGGTGAAGATATTATCCACCGTGAAATAGCCATTGCCTTTTTCAACGGTTATGGCACCGAACTTCATCAGGGAAGACCGGGTGGAAGGAACGAGGAATTTGAGGCGGACAGACAATACCTTGCCCGTACAACATTCATACTCAGGCAGAATAGCGATGCCTTCCTTGACCAGGACTGGACACCATTCATTGAGACCGCTGCCGACAATATTTTTGTAAACAGGTGGACTTCCGGCGAAGAACAGGTTTTTACGATACTGAATATGAGGCCGGAAGGATTTGCCGGAAAACTTTTCAGGATACCAGCCCGGGATGGCAAACATTATGTATCACTGTGGAATCATGAAAATGTCGTTCCTGAAAAAATAAACGGCGATACCTGGCTTTCTGCGAGAGCCGACGGATGGATCCCCACCTGGTCAGGTACAAGAAGGGAAGGTTCAGTCGACTGCATCGCCGAGTTCTCTGAGATACTTAAATCAGAACTGAAGGGCGACTCTGTAAGAATAAGTATGCCGCGAGAGGGAAGGGTGACGGTCTGGAAAGGGAATCCTTCGTACGGCACTGCGAAGACGGAGTTGAACATAAAGGGGGATACAATTTTCCGGCTGCAGGATCTTTTTGGCTATTATGAAGGGAAGATAGTCATTCAGCTGGTTGAAGGAAAGAATCTGAAGGATGAGAATATCCTGTCAGTCAGGGGTGGAAAACCATGGCTTGTCAGCAAGACAATCCGCACTCCCGGGGCGGTGAGCATCCCATCAGAAATGATCCTTGTACCGGGTACGGCATTTTCAGTTAACGTGTCGGCAGTTGAATATGAGGAATTCATTAAATATCCTGAAGTAAGCAGCCGTGAAGTGCGGATCGACAGTTTCCTGATTGACAGGTATCCTGTGACAAATGCCCAGTATTATGAGTTCATCACTAAGTCGGGATATGTGCCTGCTGACACTGCAAGGTATCTCAGGCACTGGTCATCAGGGACATTCAGGCAGGGGCAGGACAATTATCCTGTTGTGTATCTCAGCCTGGAGGATATGAAAGCTTATGCGGCATGGGCAGGCAAGAGATTGCCCTCACAGGCTGAGTGGCAGCTTGCTGCACAGGGTACTGATGGCCGAAAGTGGCCGTGGGGCAATGAATTTCATGGCACGTTATGCAACAACTCCTTCGGAAGGCCGACTCCCGTTAATGCATTTCCGAAGGGAAAAAGTCCTTATGACGCGATGGATATGGTCGGTAATGTCTGGCAGATGACAGGCGACATGTATTTCAATGGCAATAATTATTACACTATAATACGGGGGGGTAGCTATTATAACCCGGAATCGAGCTGGTGGTATGTCAAAGGGGGTCCTCAGCCTCTGGATAAAACCCAGATAATGCTACTTGTGTCGCCCGGCTATGACAGGAGTTCCACTGTAGGATTCAGATGTGCAAAGGACATTGCGGGTGGCGAATTCAGGGTGAGGAAGTAGCTATACCTTCAGCTTCTTTTCGATCTCGTTTATCTGGTTCCTGAAATGCTTGTCGGTATCAATAAGGTTATTGACTGTTTTACATGCATGGAGCACTGTCGCATGATCTTTTCCTCCGATATGTGATCCTATACTGGCAAGGGAAGCTTTCGTGAGGCTTTTCGAAAAGTACATCGACACCTGGCGGGCCTGTACAATCTCTCTCTTCCGGGTTTTTCCCTGAATGAGGTCGACAGGTATCTTGTAGTATTCGCAGACTATCTTCTGGATATACTCGATGGTAATTTCCTTCCTGGCCGTGCTTATCAGTTTCTCAACCATCATCCTGGCAAGGTCGAGGGTTATCTCTTTCCTGTTAAGTGTCGACTGGGCATAGAGGGAGATCAGCACTGCTTCGAGTTCCCGTATGTTGTTGGAGATATTGGCTGCGAGGAATTCAAATATTTCTTCGGGAAGTTCAATACCGTCGTTATATGCCTTCTTTTTGAGGATGGCGAGCCTGGTCTCATAATCGGGCCTCTGCAGGTCAGCCTGCAAGCCCCACTTGAATCTGGAGAGCAGTCTTTGTTCCATTCCCTGGAGATCCACGGGCGGCTTGTCGCATGTCAGTATCAGCTGCTTTCCTGACTGGTGAAGATGGTTGAAGATATGGAAGAATGTATCCTGTGTTTTTTCCTTTCCTGCAAACTCGTGGACATCGTCGAGGATCAGGACGTCGATCATCTGGTAGAAATGAAGGAAATCATTCTTGTTGTTGTTCCTTACGGATTCAACGAACTGCGTCTGGAATTTGTTGGCGTTGACATAGAGGACGATCTTGTCGGGATGCTTTTCCTTGACAAGGATACCTATTGCCTGGGCGAGGTGGGTTTTCCCGAGCCCGGAGTCGCCATAGATCATTAGCGGGTTGAAGGCTGTTCCTCCCGGGTTGTTGCCTACCGCAATACCTGCAGACCTGGCCAGCCTGTTGCATTCGCCTTCAACGTAGTTATTGAAGTTGTAATCGGGATTAAGTTTAGGGTCGAAGTGCAGTTTCTTGATACCTGGTATTACAAAGGGATTCTTGATTTCCGGCTGTGCAACCTCGAAGGGGACCTGCACCGGTTTGTTGTGAAGATCCGTTTTGTTCCTTGATGGATATTTTACCGTATAGGGTTTTCCGTCAGAGAAGTTGGCATTCTCCATCACGACATTGTACTCGAGCTTCGCGTCTGTACCGATCTCGCGCCTGAGGGTTTTCCGCAGAATGTCAATGTACTGTTCTTCCAGGTACTCGTAAAAGAAAGGGCTGGGCACCTGTATCGTCAGTACATTGTTCTCAAGCTTAAGCGGGATAATCGGCTCAAACCAGGTTTTGAAGCTGACGGATGGAATTATGTCCCGGATTATTTGCAGACAGTTCTTCCATACGTCATGGTGAGTTTTGTTCATTTAGGCAGGTGTTTTTCTAACGATACTCTATGCGGTGTTTCCGGAAGCAATATTTGTAAAAAAAAAACTTATAAAAAAAAATTTTTTCACTTGATTATATCAAAATTAGTATATGTTTTTAAACATCAGCAACTTATCCCGAGAAAATTTTTCTATTATTGTAAGTTATTGGTTATCAATGTGTTACAATTGTGTAATCCGGTTACTTTTTGTATTACAATTCATTATGTGTTCTTACTCAAAATTCAACAGGGGAGGAATAAAACGGGTACTTTTTTGACATCGTTTTTGAATTCTTTTTCAAGCTCAAGATAATCTGAATTTTATAAATTCAGATCATTCTGAAGGAATATTTTTTTTGCCGAAGAGTGAAAAGTGAACATACCGTTTCGGATTGCTCTTAACATCACTCAGAAGAAGGTTAAGGCTCTCAAGCGAGTTGTTCAGATTTGTATACAGAGAATCATTTGAAAGAAATTGTCCGGCTGTTCCCTTCCCGTCATTCAGGTTTTCGAGGAGAACGGATGCTTTTTCAAGGCTGGCCTTGAGGTTTGTAATTGATTTGTACAGATCCGCTGCAGCAAGTGTATCGGTTATCGATTCAAGGTTTGCAAAGGTACTGTTCATTTTCACCCTGTTTTCAGCCAGCATACCGGAGAATGCGCTTATGTTGTCGAGGGTTTCCTTAAGCTCTGTTTCCTTCGATCCGAGAACCCTGCCGAGGCTGCCGCTTGTCTTCTCCAGGTGGGCCATGGTGTTCCTCAGGTTCTCCCTGAATTCTGGATCGGCAATATCATTGATCGCGGTTATGACCGAATCGAGTGAGCTCACCAGGCTGAGTACCTTTTCCTTGACAGGTTCCACTATCTCGTCGAGAGCTGTCATGACCGACTCCGACAGTTTGCCCGGTATTGTATCTCCGTCTGAATAGAATCCAGGTCCGTTCCCAATGACGAACTGAGCTTTCATTCCGGCTATTATTGAAACGGGAAGGATCTCCGCTACAGAGTTCACAGGCAGCCTGAAGTTTTTCCCTACCGAAAATTTCACGATAATCCTTCCGCTGGTTTCGTCGAGAAGGTCAACCGACTGAACAACCCCGACTTTCAGCCCGTTGATCTCGACGGGACTGGATTCCGCCAGGCCTCCTATGTTACTGTAAACGGCATAGTAGTTTGATGTGCGCTTGAAATAATCCTTGCCTTTAAGGAAATTGAAAAGCCAGATAAATGCAACAATCGTCACCAGGGCAACGGTTCCGATTTTCACTTCATTTGAGATCTTCATTATTGCCGTTTTATTTCTTCCTCTTATTTTCGAGAGCCTGCTGCAAAGGTAACATTTTGTTGTTTTGTAAAGCTATAACAAAGGCATCAGGATACATGGCCTCTATCTTTTTTCTGTAGCTTACAGCATCGGTGTAATCATCAAAGATCCCTGTGACATACCTGTAACGCTCCCCGGTCCTGACCTCATTCACATCCTCAATACCCCTGAAGTTTTCAGGGCTGACGTCTTTCCTTGTCGATGAAGCAGCAACCTGGACTGTAAAAATGATACTCCCGGATGGAATGGATGAAGTCTTTGCGGCTGTTACCGTGTTCTGTACCGGTTTCTTCGGTGAAGCAGGAGTGGTTGAAGGGATTGAGGTGGTTGAAGTTGTTGAAGCTGTTGAAGAGGTTGAGGAGGTTGATGGGGCAGCAGGTTTTGTGTCTACATTGCTTCTCAGATCGACTTCGGCCATATAATCACGACTGGCCCGGTAGATTGCGGATGCAATGTAATCCTGACCCTGTTCTGAATTCAGGTATCTTTCTTCCGCAGGTGTTGAAATGAATCCGGTCTCAACCAGCACACTTGGCATGGTTGTGTTGTAGAGCACCACAAATCCGGCTTGTTTCACTCCCCTGTCCTTTCTGTTAACCCGTTCCCTGAACTGGGTCTGAATTTTCCATGCCAGTTCAGTGCTCTGCTTCTGAAAAATATTTTGCGTCAATGTGAAGATAATATATGACTCGGGAGACTTCGGATCGAATCCCTGGTATTTGGTTGAATAATCATCTTCAAGAAGTATCACCTCATTTTCCTTCATGGCCACCTGGAGATTCTCTTCACTTGAGGCAATCCCCATAATCCATGTTTCGGCGCCCATCGTCGTTTTTGAGCCGGGCATCGCATTGGCATGTATCGAAATGAAAAGATCCGCATTATTCTTGTTGGCAATCCTGGGCCTTTCGTAGAGATCTACAGTTGAGTCATCCTCCCTCGTCATGATTACAGTTACATCCTTGATATTTTCCCGGATATAATCAGCCGTTTTTTTCGCGATCGCCAGTGTTATGTTCTTTTCCTTGCTGAACGTGCCAACAGCTCCCGGGTCTCTTCCTCCATGTCCGGGATCAATGACAATTACCCATTTTCCATTCGTCTTGGGAGCAGCAGAAGAGGGCAGGTGACAACACCACAGCATAATTGATGAAAGCAAAATTACGCCGTATATATTATAGGTACGCACTTTCCCGTTTTTACTTACGGTGCTCATGAAATGTTCCCGTTTTTTAATAGTTTTACGCCGATATCCTAAATAACGCAAAAACTGTACAAAAATAATATAAAGTTGTATCTTTCTACAGATAAGCGGTTGATTGCACTGCTCCTCGTGATGCTCAGTACTCTCCCTTTGCTTTCCCAGGAGAACCCTGTGCTGCCTGATTCGACAGCCAGGAATGCCAGATCTGCTTTCATCGATACAACTTTGATCCTCAGGAAGATATCCGGTGATGCAATTGATGCAAAGGTAACCTACAGGGCTGATCCTTCTGGTTATATAAAAAACGATCTTGTTAATAAAAGGGCCACCATTGTCAGGAACGGCGTCGTGAACTACAAGGATATTGAAATAAAAGCCGATTCGATTGTGTTCGACATGGTCACTAATGAAGTATTTGCCGTCGGGATAAGGGATTCAACCGGGAATGTCACAGGCAAGCCTGAATTCAAGTCAGGATCGGATGCCTTCAATTCGGATACCCTCAGGTATAATTTCAAGACTAAACAGGCCATTGTGAAGGAGCTTGAGACCAAGCAGGATGAAGGTCTGCTCCGCAGCCGCATGACCAAACTCCTTACCGACGGCACCTCAAACATTTACAAGAGCACCTATTCAACATGTGACGCTGACACTCCACACTTCTTTATAAACCTGCCCAGGGCAAAAGTCTACCCGAAGAGAAAGATTGTTTCGGGTCCGGGCAACCTTGTTCTGGAGGGAATACCTCTTCCTCTCTATATTCCCTTCGGTTATTTCCCGATACAGACAAAAAAGGCAGCTGCAGGTATCCTTATCCCGAAGGTCCACTACGAAGCTGCCCGCGGTTATGCTCTCACCGAGGGAGGCTATTACACACCAATCAACGATAATTTTGACCTTACCCTCAGGGGTAGCATTTTTACAAACGGATCTTGGCTCACCAGCGCTCAGACATCATATAATAAAAGGTACCGGTACAGCGGTAACCTGTCTTTTACATATGCCAACAACGTCTCGGGTCACAAGGGCCTGCCGGATGAATCAGTTTCAAAGAACTGGTCGCTGGGATGGTCGTACAGCCAGGACGCGAAGGCAAGGCCCGGATCGCGTTTCAGCGCGAGCGTAAACATGAGCTCGGCAGCCTATGACAGGAACAACAGCTATAACCTGCAGGATCATATAACCACACAGCGGCAGTCGAGCATCAGCTATTCGAAGAACTGGACAGGATCGCCATTCAGCCTGTCAGCAAGCATGAACCATTCACAGAATGTCAAGACGAAGGATATCAGCCTGAACCTTCCGCGGATGGAATTCGGTATCTCCAGAATTTATCCCTTCAAGGGAAAAAACTCTGCAGGTCCGTCTAAGTGGTGGCAGGAGCTTCAGCTTCAGTATACGGCAAGACTCGACAACCAGATCAGGACAAAGGACAGCCTCTTTCTGAAGAGCGAGATGTTCCGCGACATGAGGAACGGCTTTGCGCATGAGATCCCGGTGAATCTCCAGATAAGGCCTTTCAGGAACTTTTCCATCTCTCCCTCGCTGACATACAGGGGTGTGCTCTTCACAGAAAAATATGAGAAATTCTGGAATCCTGAGCTTAAAAAGGTTCTGGTCGACACCCTCAGCGGATTCTTCTACGGGCAGGCTGTGAATGCTTCCATAGGCGCCGGGTACAGCCCCCAGATATTCGGGTTCTTCGATTTTACAAATCCCGATTCAAGAGTCGATGTCATACGTCATGTGATGAAACCATCTGTGAGTTTCGGGTTTACTCCTTTTATCAGGGGACTAAGCTCCGCCATGTACAGGCAGGTGCAGGTCGATACCCTGGGCAGGTTTCAGAATTATTCGATTTTTGAAAACAGCATTTACCCCACACCTTCGCTGGCAAGCAGGAACGGGAATGTATCATTCAGTCTTACCAACATTATAGAGGCAAAGGTATTTGAGCGAAATGACACTACGGGGAAACCGAAAAAGGTAAACCTGATCGACAACTTCGGCATTAATACGTCTTACAACATTTTTGCCGATTCACTCAAATGGAGTCCTGTCAGCATGGTAATGAGAACAACACTCTTCAATAATATCGGCATTTCGGGAAGTGCAAATTTTTCCCTATATGCACTTAACAGCAAGGGTGGGCAGACCGGAGACTTCTACTGGGCAGTGGAAAGAAAGCTAATGAGACTGAACCAGGTTAATGTGAGCATTGATTTCAGCGTTAGCGATTTCTTCCAGGGTAAGAAGCAGGGCAGCGGGCAGTCCTCGCAATCAGGCTCTCCCGGAACGGGTGCGGCAGGGATGACACCAGACGGAAGAGTCACGGCAGGGACCGGATTGCAGTCGGGAGAAGGCAGCGGATTGTTCGATGATTATGGCTACATGAAATTTGAAGCCCCGTGGACGATGAATGTAAGCTACTCATTCAGCTATACCAAGGCTGCCTTTACATCCAACGTGTCACAGGCACTCACGCTTAACGGTCACCTTCAGCTCACGAGGAAGATGAACATCACATATAATACGGGTTATGATTTCTCAGCAAAGGCTATTACAATGACCCAGATACAGATAACCCGTGACCTTCATTGCTGGAACATGAGCTTCAGCTGGATACCGAACGGTAACATGAAAAGCTGGCAGTTCTCGCTGAGG
>JALONU010000235.1 GCA_025454775.1 Bacteroidales bacterium
GCCATGAACATTATGTATGCCGGGATCGCAAATCCCATCGACATATCGATACCGGGCTATGGCTCCGACAAGATAAGGATTACCAGGGTTGTGAACGGAGCTTCAGCGAGAGAGCGTGTAAAAAATCCGAAAGGAGAATACTTCCCCGGTGAATGGTCAATCACTCCCCAGACTCCCGGACAGCCAGTACAGATATATACAGCAACTGTAGAACCTGACGGGTCAATGAAAAGTCAGCCTGCCAGAGAATTCAGGTGCAAGTCCCTGCCTGCTCCTATCGCAATGTGCGGAGGCAAAATATCGGGAAAAATAGAAAGACAGACACTGCTTGCCCAGAAAGGAGTAATAGCCACACTCCCCGATGCCGATTTTTATATCGTTTACAATATTATCGGATTTTCGGTGCTTTATACCGATAATACAGGCGACCATTTCGAGGAGGGCACTGGATGGCAGTTTACACAAAGGCAGAGAGATCTTATGAACAGGCTGACCAGGGGAAAGACATTCACAATCACCAATATCAAGGCACAGGGTCCTGATAAAAAAGTACACGACCTGCCGGCCATCTCTTTACAGGTTATTTAAATTTAACTACCATATGAGCAAAAGATTTATTGTTGGAATAGTCGGCCTGTTGATCGCGGGCGGTGCATCTGCCCAGACCTACGGCGATATATACCAAAAGTCAATCCCCGACGCCAAAAAGATTGATTATCCTTTCCTGCGCGAAGCTGATGTAGTGTGGTCGAAAAGGTACTACAGGGTAATCGACCTGAGGGAGAAGATGAACCATACTCTTTACTATCCTACCGACACAACAGTAAAAGACGGAAGAAAGAGCCTCATCAATATAGTATTCGACGAGCTCAACAAGGGTAATATAACTGCTTACGATATACTCGACCCCGATCTTCCGACAACCTACGATGATGTTGAAAAGAAACTCGGAGCAGTAATGAAGACTGAATCCATTACTATTAATGAGTTCGGCGATACCAGGGACACTGTATACCGTTCCGATGCCAAAAGGGAAGACGTGAAACAGATCAGGCTCTACGAAGAGTGGTACTTCGACAAGAAGCTTGGCAAGCTCGATGTCAGGATAATAGCCGTAATACCTTATTATATGGGCTACAACAACGACCTCGGAAGGGAGGAAAACACTCCTGTTTGCTGGATCTGGTTCCAGGATCTGAGGGACATCCTTGCCAAACATGAGGTTTTCAGCTCCCGCAATGACGCACAAAGGATTTCATTCGACGATCTCTTCATGCAGAGAAGGTTCAGCAGCTACATCCAGGCTGAGTCAAATGTTTATAACGACAGGAACATCTCACAATACCTTGTGGGAAAACCTGCCCTTTATGAAGCCGAACGCATTAAGAACGAGCTGTTCACTTTTGAACACGATCTCTGGGAATTCTAGACTCCAATATATCAGAAGTTTTCGGTGAGGAGGTTGTGCTGACACAACCTCCTTTTTTTACAGGTACTTATCGCCTGTCTCTTTCTTTATATCCTCGAGATAATTCTTTATATTCTGTTCTTCCTCTTTCTTAACGATTAACAGTACATCTCCTGAATCAACTACGATATAGTCCTTCAGCCCCTGGATAACGGCAACCTTTCCAGGGGTTATGTTTATAACATTGCCCCTGTTATCGTATGAAAACACATTACCGTTCAAAATCGAGTTCCCTTTCTTATCGTGGCCCGAATGATCATAAAGTGAACTCCAGGTGCCGAGGTCGGACCACCCTATATCTGTGCACATCACATACACATTCTCTGCCTTCTCCATGATGCCATAGTCGATTGAAATGCTTTTGCAGGAAAAGTATGTACGGCTTATGAAACTGCTTTCCTGTTTCGATCCGAAGATTTTTTTCCCTTCATCAAATGCGGCGAACACGTCGGGAAGATGTTCCCTGAAGGCAGCCATTATTGAGTTTATGTTCCAGATGAAGATACCCGAATTCCAGTAAAAATCGCCGCTCTGAATAAAGACTTTTGCCAGGTCGAGATTTGGTTTTTCGGTGAACGTTTTGACTTTTAAAAGGTTATCGAATCCCTTCACCGGTCTTTTCCTGTCAGCCTGGATATATCCATACCCTGTTTCGGGCCTGTCAGGCTTTATTCCAAGTGTAAGAAGTGCATCGTTGTTTTTGGCAAATTCCATACATTCTACTATCACCTTGCAGAATTTTTCTTCCTTAATAATAAGGTGATCTGCAGGAGTAACGGCAATAACCGCTTCCGGATTTTCCCTGAGGATCCTGAATGCTCCGTAGGCAATACATGGAGCAGTGTTCCTGCGCAAGGGTTCTCCCAGGACGTTCCCCGGATCTATCCCCAGCTGGCTTACCACCAGATCCTTGTGTTCGGCACTTGTAACAACAAAGATGTTCTTCTCCGGGCATGTCGCTTTAAACCTTCTGTAGGTCTGCTGGATCAGCGTTTCACCGGTGCCAAGGATATCCAGGAACTGCTTGGGAGTCTCCCGGCGGCTTAAAGGCCAGAATCTGCTTCCCACTCCCCCGGCCATGATAATTACATACCTGTTGTCCATTATCTTCCGTTTTGTCTGACAAGGGTACAAATATAACATATTATTCTTCCTGAATTATTCTTAATTTAGCCACCTGTTGAATACATGCAGATGATAAAGTTCCTGGAACAACTCGGACTCTATTTCATTCTTCTGAAAAAGGTATTTTCGAAGCCCGAAAAGCATGCTATCTATTACCGTCAGACGATGCACGAACTGGTCTCCCTCGGACTTAATTCAGTTGGCATAATATCGATCATTTCCTTTTTCATGGGCTCCGCCATAACACTTCAGACTGCGTACAATACCGAGAATCCGATCTATCCTACATACCTGATCGGACTTGGATGCCGCGATTCCATCATTCTTGAATTCTCTTCTACAATAACAGCCCTGATACTTGCAGGCAAAGTGGGATCGAACATTGCATCAGAGATCGGTACGATGAGAATAACCGAACAGATCGACGCCCTCGAGATAATGGGTGTGAATTCTGCCAGCCATCTGATCCTTCCCAAGATCACCGCAACACTCCTCTTCAACCCCATTCTTACTCTTATCAGCATAATTGTCGGTATAATCGGCGGCGGGATCGCTGGGACAATGGCAGGGGTCATCACTGCTCAGGACTTCATTTACGGTATCCAGTATGCTTTTATACCTTATTATATTACATACTCCATAATTAAAACCCTCTTCTTTGCATTCATTATCACCACAATATCATCCTTCCAGGGATATTATGTGTCGGGCGGATCTCTGGAAGTGGGCCGTGCAAGCACCAAAGCAGTTGTTTACAGCAGCCTCCTTATCCTGGTGTTCAATGTTATTCTTACCCAGCTCCTGCTCTCATGATAAAGGTTGCCAATATCTGCAAGTCGTTCAACGGGAAGAAGGTTCTCGACGATGTATCGGTGACCTTTGAACCGGGGAAAACCAATCTTATCATCGGCAGAAGCGGATCGGGAAAGACTGTCCTCCTGAAGTCAATTGTGGGCCTTCATGAAATAGACTGCGGAGAGATCTGGTTCGAGGACCTCCTGTTCAACAGGCTTGACTTCAGGGACAGAAAAGAGGTCCGCAAGCAGATGGGAATGCTTTTCCAGGGAAGCGCACTCTTCGATTCAATGACGACAGAGCAGAATGTAAGGTTCCCCCTCGACATGTTCACAAACCAGACACCCGAGGAAAAAACGGAAAGGGTGAATTTCTGTCTTAAGAGGGTCGATATCCTGAATGCCAACAAGCTCTTTCCGGCAGAACTGTCGGGAGGAATGAAGAAAAGAGTGGCAATTGCCAGGGCCATAGCACTGAACCCGAAATACCTGTTCTGCGATGAACCGAACTCAGGCCTCGATCCCATCACCGCAATACTGATCGATGAGCTGATAAAGGAGATCACCGAAGAATACAATATGACCACAATTGTCAACACCCACGACATGAACTCGGTGATGGAGATAGGCGAAAAAATAGTATTCATCAACGAGGGAGTGATCTGCTGGGAAGGAAGCAAGAACGATATCCTTAAATCCGACAATGAGATACTAAATGATTTTGTATTTGCCAACTCACTGGCAAAACAGCTAAGGTCGTCCGAAAAGCAGGACGGATAAATGATCCAGGGTCTTACTTAAAGTTTTCCGGAGCTTCCTGTATAACCACCATAGGCTTGTCATTCTTCTTCTCCACCCTGTTGCCGAATACCAGGTTCATTCCTAACCTAAGGTGTACGGTATTCCAGCTTGACGGCATAGGGTATTTCTCCCCGTCGGTGATTATCCGGTTCCAGGTGACCGGTATCCTGTCGGCGAGGAGATAGAACTGAAACCACGTCGGCTTGA
>JALONU010000236.1 GCA_025454775.1 Bacteroidales bacterium
GCTTCAGTCGGAGAAAATCGCCGTGAGCATCTCCTCCGGATCCGATTTCTCCTGGAAGCTGAGCGGAGTCCCAAGGTATCTAGAAGGTGCAAGATACTGGCTTCAATATGCCGGAATGCCTGATACCATGGTTTATTCTCCAAATGCAAACAGGAATGACTACAACGATGATTACCAGTCGAGAGCCGACTGGGTTAATTATCTGAAAGAACAGCTTGGTGTACCTGTGGACCTTTCACTTGCTTTCCATACCGATGCAGGTATAACGCCGAACGATTCCATAATAGGCACCCTTGCAATATATTCGACAGCTACCGATTCAGGCAGATTCCCCGACCGGACATCGAGGCTTGCCAGCAGGGATTTTTCAGATATGGTTCAGACCACTGTTGTTGAAGACATCAGGAAACAGTTCAATCCTGAATGGACACGAAGAGGTCTGTGGGACAGGCCATATTACGAAGCCAGGAAACCTGATGTTCCTGCCCTGTTGCTGGAACTTCTTTCACACCAGAACCTGGCTGACCAGAGGTTCGGACTCGATCCGAGATTCAGGTTCCAGGTGGCAAGATCTGTATATAAAGGTATTCTTCGGTACATTTCATATACCGAAAACAAACCCTTCATCGTTCAGCCTCTCCCGGTAAGCAATTTTGCCATAACACCGGTCGCAGGCAAAAGGATCAGGCTTTCGTGGGAGCCTGTTCCTGATTCTCTAGAAAAATCGGCAAAACCCGACAGGTATGTACTATACATGAGGAGAGGGGACGGGGGATTTGATAATGGCACCGTTCTGTATGCGAACAGCATAGACCTTGAACTCGATTCATTCAATACTATCTACAGCTTCAGGGTGACCGCAGCGAACGAAGGAGGCGAAAGCTTTGATTCGGAGATATTATCGGTAGGACTCATCCAGTCTGATGAGAAGCCGGTCCTTGTGGTGAACGGCTTCGACAGGATATGCGCTCCGGCCATGTTTGACACCGGCAGGATGGCCGGTGTTGCATGGTGGGACGACCGCGGGGTTGCCGATCATATGGAGATCACAGGTACAGGTGACCAGTACGACTACAACAGGAAATCACCGTGGCTGGATGATGATTCTCCCGGGTGGGGTGCATCTTACAACGACATGGCAGGGACCATCGTTGCAGGAAATACTTTCGATTACCCTTACATACACGGAAAATCGATATTATCCGCCGGCCGCTCTTTCTTCTCTGTGTCGGATGAGTACTTCTGTTCCGATGAATTCAATCCCGAACCATGGAGAACACTCGACCTGATCTTTGGAGAAGAAAAGACAACACCTTTTTTCAACAATCCTGCTAAAAGGGACTTCAGCATATATACACCTGATTTCATGAACAGGATTGCCGGTATGACTGTTGCAGGCACCGGGATCTTCATGTCAGGCTCCTATGTGCAGATTCGGCCCTGATTAAATTTGCAGCCCGTGTATTGCATTTCCTGCCCAGGACAGGGCATGCGGTGAAATCGGGTCATGTATATGCGACTGATTATGCGAAGCCTTCGTTCTCGGGGAAGATCGGCTTTAACACAGGCTATTCAGGAAGCATATACACAGCTGAAGCTCCTGATGCAATCGAACCATCGGGAAAAGGAGCCTTGTGTGCATTCAGGTACTCGGAGAGCAACGCTTCTGCCGGGATTGTTTACAAGGGCAGCTATTCAACAGTTATACTGGGATTCCCTTTCGAAACGATAATAAATGAGGATGAAAGGAACAGACTTATGATGCAGGTACTCGATCACCTTAAGGAATAATTACACGATGGAACGGAAGATAACATGCTTTATACCCTGGTCGGGGGAGGAAAATACGAATAAAACCGTCACCGTTCTGAAAGCTTCGGATCCGGTTTCTGATGTTTATGTGATCGGAAATGACAGGGCAGCAGGCTCTTCAGGAGGAGCTGCGTTTATAAGCACGGAGGGATTTGCTTCAACCGGAAGTATACGGAAGATGGCAGAGCTGGCATCGACGAGATATGCAGTTATTTACAGCAAGCCCATGCCCCCTGATCCCGGACAGTTCGCTCTTGAAAGGATGATCCAGGTATGTGAGTCAACAGGTGCAGGCATGGTTTATTCAGGGTACCGCGAAAGCAAGGGCGGGAAAGTACTGCCTCATCCTGTTATCGATTACCAGGAAGGCAGCCTTCGCGATGACTTCAACTTCGGGTCGACGGTGCTCTACAGGAGCGATGCAATAAGGGATGCTGTATCCGGAATGAAAGCAGAATACAGGTATGCCGGCCTTTATGACCTCAGGCTCAGGATCTCGCAGAAATATGCCATTGTCCATATCCCTGAGCTGCTATACACTGAAATTGAGGAGGATGTAAGGCAATCGGGCGAGAAGCAGTTTGATTATGTTGACCCACGGAACAGGTCGGTCCAGATTGAAATGGAACAGGCCTGCACTGACCATCTTAAAGCTGTAGGAGCCTGGCTTAAGCCTGATTTCCGAAGTGTTAATCATGATGATGGCAGATTTTCCTGTGAAGCCTCGGTGATCATTCCTGTCAGGAACCGGGCAAAGACTATCGGTGACGCGATCAATTCGGTTCTCAGCCAGAAAGCCGGCTTCAGGTTCAACCTGATCATAATCGACAACCATTCGACTGACGGAACCACAGACATCATAAAATCGTTTGCCGGGAAGGACAACCGGATCGTTCATATTGTCCCCCGGCGCAATGACCTTGGCATTGGCGGCTGCTGGAATGAAGGGATCTTCCATAGTGAATGCGGAAGATTTGCAATACAGCTCGACAGCGACGACCTTTATATTGATGACAACGTGATCAGTCGCATAGTTGAAGCATTAAGGTCGGAGAAATGCGGTATGCTGGTAGGGTCTTACAAAATGGTGAATTTCAGGCTTGAGGAAATACCTCCGGGTATAATAGATCACAGGGAGTGGACTCCGGATAATGGTCCAAACAATGCATTGAGGATAAATGGCCTGGGTGCACCTAGGGCATTTTATACTCCCCTGCTGAGGGAGATAAGAATCCCGGATGTGAGCTACGGCGAAGATTATGCTGTTGGCCTGGCTGTCAGCCGTCTTTACAGGATAGGACGCATATATGAACCTCTCTACCTGTGCAGGAGATGGGAGGAAAACTCCGATGCTGCCCTTGATACTACCAGGGTGAATGCAAACAACTTCTACAAGGACAGGCTAAGAACAATTGAACTGGCTGCGCGGAAAAAACTAAACAGGGAGGGCAGCAGATAATATCTATGGCATTTTCATATAAAGTCCAGGAATTCTTCTCAGCCCAGCTCTCCGAATGGGAATTGGCAGCTGACAATTATGCCCTGCTGAAAGATGTCAGTACGAGGAAGATCTCCTTCGGACCTTATGATGTGTTCCTGCAGTTCAACCCCGGGAGGATAAGATCGACAGCAGCAAGAACTGACAGCAGTTCAATTGAGGCACGACCATGTTTTCTTTGCCGTGAGAACAGGCCGGCCAGACAGAGAGATCTTCCTTTCAACGATTCCTATACAGTACTTGTAAATCCTTTTCCGATATTCAAAACTCATCTGACCATAACACTGAACCAGCATGAGGACCAGAGAATACGGCACAGGTTCAGCGACCTGCTCGGACTGGCCGAAGCCCTTTCCGGATTCACTATTTTTTACAACGGACCTGCCTGCGGAGCTTCTGCACCCGACCATCTTCATTTCCAGGCAGGTGAGAGCGGATTCATGCCTCTTGAAAAAGATTTTACTGCAGGATCGCTTACCCGGGTGATCAGCAGAGTGAATGAAACGGAGATCCTGGTCTGGAAAGGTTATGAACGGGGTATCATAACCCTGAGGGGCAGTAACAAAGAGTCACTGACTGCTCTCTTTAATACACTTTACAGAAAGCTCAGCAATCTGAGTCCGGAACAGTCGGAACCGATGATAAATATTATTGCCTGTCACCACGGGGACAGTTTTATTGTTCACTTTATTCCCAGGAAGGCGCACAGGCCTGTTCAGTATTATTTCAGGGAAGAAGATAAAAAGATAGTTGTGAGCCCGGCATCCGTCGACCTGGCAGGGATCATAATCACTCCGAGGGAGGAAGATTTTATGAAACTGGACAGGGAAGCTGTCTCTGATATTTTCAGGCAGGTCTGTATGGGAGATGATGAGATTGAAATGATTGCAGGGGATCTTGAATGAGAGAGGTGGCATCTATACAGGTGATAAGTGTCGGGCTGCTTACGGCCCCTGAAATCGCTTTTACCCTTCACAGGTCGTTCAGAACGGAGGAAACAGATACCCTGATTGAAGGGAAGTGCCATGCCCGGTTGCATGAAGGAAAGATACGGATCACAGCTCCTGAAGCGGATATGCTTGCAGAGAGCGGATTAAGATTCTCTCCTGTGGACTCCGCCGGTGCGGCTTTCACTCTTCATAATGTGATCATCGGGATTGACTTTCATTGGGAACGCCCGGAAGACCAGGTATTCAGGGGCAGCCTGAAGCTGATTGCCGAAGGAGAAAACATCATTGCAGTCAATATCATCCCCGCCGAGGAATATCTCTGCAGCGTGATATCATCGGAAATGAATGCCGGCTCACCGCCGGACCTGCTGAAGGCACATGCAGTGATTTCCCGGGGCTGGCTTCTTGCACAGACAATCGGCAAAAGACCTTCGGAAGAGAAAGGACCTTCTTCGCAGGCCTGCACCATAACAGATAAAGAGATCATTAAGTGGTACGACCGTGAAGATCACATCCATTTCGACGTTTGTGCCGACGATCACTGCCAGCGTTACCAGGGTATCACAAAAGTATCAACGCCGGAAGTCGTTAAGGCAGTTAATGATACGGAGGGGGAAGTGCTTACTTTCAACGGAAATATATGTGATACAAGGTATTATAAATGCTGTGGAGGGGTAACCGAGCTCTTTGAGAACGTTTGGGAGCCGGTATGTCATCCTTATCTCATAAAAGTTGCCGACAATAGTACTGAAAATGGTTACCCGGATATCGACCTCAGAGATGAAGACCTCGCCAGGGAGTGGATACTGAGCAGGCCGGATGCCTTCTGCAACACATCGGACAATAAGATCCTTTCGCTGGTTCTGAATGATTATGACCAGGAAACACGCGATTTCTTCAGATGGAAAGTAAGGTACAAGCAGGAAGAACTCAGCTCACTGGTAAAGAAAAAGACAGGGATCGATTTCGGCTTGATTGCTGAGTTAAAATCCCTTGAGAGAGGTGTCTCCGGAAGGATCATCAGGCTTGAGATCAGAGGTACAAAAAAGACAATGGTGATAGGGAAAGAGCTTGAAATCAGAAAAGCCCTGTCAGAGAGCCATCTCTACAGCTCCTGCTTCTTTACTGAAAAGACTGTGGAAAATGGAGAGACCTTTTTCATCCTGCACGGTGCAGGCTGGGGACACGGTGTAGGCCTGTGCCAGATAGGCGCAGCTGTGATGGGAGCAAAGGGATACGGGTACAGGGAGATACTCGCTCATTATTTTCCCGGATCAGCAATTGAAAAAAAATACTGAATCCATGTCCATGTTCCGACGTTCATCCATAATCGTTCTGCTGATACTCCTGAAAGCTGCTGCTCTCCCGGGCCAGTCCTGGATAAGGATCAATCAGCTGGGTTATCTTCCTCAATCCGTGAAAGTTGCAGTTTTTATATCAACAGACGACAGGAAAG
>JALONU010000064.1 GCA_025454775.1 Bacteroidales bacterium
AGGGGGGTTGGGGGGTCAGAAGGTAGTGAGTTAAGGGGGTTGGGGGGTCAGTCTCTCCGCGTGCAGGAACGACGATCATCTTTATTGTCAATGAAACAATATCTGTTATTTTTACGTATAAATATTAATATGCCTGCCCGAAAAACCCTCCCCCCGTACCTGAAGCCCCGTAATGAAGTTGCAATCATTTCCCCGGCTTTTGCAATTGATGAGGACAGAATCGAAAGTGCCGTGAAGGTGCTTGAAGGCTGGGATCTTAAAGTCCATGTCGGAAGACATGCCCTGAAAAGGAACGGTCCCTTTGCCGGTACGGACAGGGAAAGGATCTCCGATTTTCAGAAAGTTACTTCAGATCCCCACATTAAGGCGGTTCTCTGCTCCAGGGGCGGCTACGGAATGATAAGGATAATTGACCGTATCGATTTTTCATTATTGAAAAGATACCCGAAATGGTATGCAGGGTACAGCGACATCACGGTTCTTCACATGTGGCTCAGCAAAAGGTGCAGGATGATATCCCTGCACGCTGAAATGCCCCTGAACTATGCGAACCGTGATAAAAGCCAGGAGACGCTCGAATCGCTCCGCATTGCCCTTTTTGAAGGCTGCGGAGAGGTGAAATGGAAGGGAAGGTTCCTGAGGAAGGCTGAAGCCGAAGGTGAAGTGACAGGAGGGAACATATCGCTTATATACAGCCTTGCAGGTACTCCGGCAGATCCTGACACTTCAGGGAAAATCCTCTTCCTGGAGGATACCGGGGAATATTTCTACCATCTCGACAGGATGATGATGTCGCTCAGAATGGCAGGAAAGCTGAAAAACCTGGCGGCCCTCGTTGTGGGAGGACTTAACGATATGGCAGACGGAAAATCCCCATGGGGGAAAAGCGCCGAAGAAACCGTTGCAGAAGCCGTACGCGATTATGATTACCCTGTTCTTTTCAATTTCCCGGCCGGGCATATAAATGACAACAGGGCATTCTCCATCGGAGCCCGGGCCCGTATAAAGATAAACAGGGGGGAAGCAGTCCTCTCTTTCCGTTAATCTCAGAATGCGGAAAGCAGAAGATCAAGGTCCTTTGAGAGTATCCCGAACCTCTGTCCGAGAGTTTCATTCGTAAGTATACCGTTATACAGATATGCTCCGTTACGAACCCCGGAATAATTCTTCAGGAGCTGCGTTATTCCTCCGGCATCGGCAAGGTTCTGGAGCAGCGGGGTAAATATGTCACTCAGGGCTATGGAAGCTGTCCGTGCAACACGCGAAGGAAGGTTCCATGCGGAGAAGTGTATCACCCCATGCTTTTCGTAGACAGGATCCTTAAGTGCACGGCATTCCGTGGTTTCAATACAGCCGCCGCGATCGATGCTGAGGTCGATGATTACGGAACCCTTTTTCATTGTGCTTACCATATCCTCTGTGACATAATACCTGGGCTTCAGGTCCTCGAGCTCAATTGCACCGATAACAACATCGGCTGATTTAAGGGCTTTTCTGAGAACCTGCGGATGGAACACGGAAGTCTGAAGACGCTGACCCGACATCGATTCAAATCTCCGGAGCAGATGAAGCGATTTGTCAAAGATCTTCACCTGGGAGCCCAGCCCCAGTGCTGCCTTTGCGGCATACATGCCTGCCGTGTTTGCACCCAGGATCACAACCTCCGTTGGCGTTACACCTGTGATTCCTCCAAGCATTACTCCCTTGCCTCCGTGATGGTTGCTGAGATAGTCGGAAGCAAGAAGTATTGAGGTTACGCCGCTGATCTCGCTCATTGACTCAATAACGGGCATCACACCATTTGAATCACGAATCTTTTCGAACGCTATGGCGGTTACTTTTTTCCTGATAAGCTTGGCAAGGGTATCTTCAGAAAGCCTGAGCACATTCAGGTATGACAGCAGCACCTGGTTTCCCTTAAGGTAATCAGCTTCCTTTTCAGTGAACGGAGCAACCTTGATAACAACATCAGAGCTGAATACCCTGGCAGGTGATTCGCTTATCATCGCACCGTTTTCGCTGTAATCCTTGTCGGTATAATTTGCGCCGTTTCCCGCTCCCTTCTGAAGCACCACCTCATTGCCTGATTCCACAAGCAGGTTAACGGCTTCAGGTGTCAGTGCCACTCTTTTTTCTTCATCCCTGGTATCGCAGGGCATGCCAACGGATATCCTCCTGAATCTCAGGCCGGTTTCCAGGTGTTCTTCCTTTGGAAGCAGGGCGCTGTTACCCAGGTTGATCTTACCATTCTTGCCTTTTTCATTCATCGTGAACGGGATGTTGTTTTTTCAAAGGTAAAAAAAATGATAGACAAAAAGGAACAAAAACGGGCCGACTAAGCGATACGGAGAAACCTTTCGTCGTTTTCGCCAACCGATATGGTCACCCTTACAGTTTCTTCGGGGAGGAGACCCGCAATGATACCGGGCCATTCGATGAAGCACCATGACGATCCGGTCAGGTATTCTTCAATGCCTATATCAAAGGCTTCTTCTGGCTTCCTGATCCGGTACAGGTCAATGTGAAATAGGGAGGAACCTGATTGTCTCCTGTATTCATTTACGATTGTGAAGGTCGGACTGCTGGTGATGTCGCTTGCTCCCAGCTCCCTGCAAAGCTCCTTGATGATCGTTGTTTTGCCTGAACCCATCGGACCGTCAAAGGCAAAGATCCTTTTATCTCCATAATATTTCAGGAGCTTTTTCACAGCAGAGGGGATCTCTCTTTTATGCCTGATGACTATGTCCATCATGTCAGTGGTTCCAGCACCGCCAGCGGGAGCATCATTTCCTGCATTGAAATTCCTCCGTGCTGGAAGGTATTCCTGTAATAACCGGCGTAATAATTGAAGTTGTTCTGGTAAACGAGGTAGTCCTTGTTGAGGGCAAAGATGTACCTGGAGCTGATATTGTTCTTCGGAAGCATTGCCTTTTCGGGGTTCCTGATCTCAAAAACGTCTGAAGGATCGTAATCGAGGTTCCTGCCCATCTTGTAACGGAGGTTGGTTGAGGTCTTCCTGTCGCCTACAACCCTGACAGGATTCTGCACCCTTATTGTTCCATGGTCGGTAGTGAAGACGACCCTCACCCTGTGTTCAGACAACATTTTCAGAAGATCGAACAGGGATGAATGGATGAACCATGAACGGATCAGGCTGCGGTAGGCTTTCTCATCTTCAGCAAGATCCCTTATAAGACCGATCTCTGTACGGGCATGAGAAAGCATATCCACGAAATTGAAAACTAGTATGTTGAGATCATTATCGAGCATCTGCCTCATCTTCTCGTTTATCTTCTTCCCTTCCGTGCTGCTGCTAATTTTAGTGTACGACCACTTTATGCTGATGTTTTTTCTTGAGAGCTGGCTCCTGAAAAGTTCTTCCTCGAAATTATTCTTGCCTTCTTCCTCGTCGTCGTTAATCCAGAACCTTGGCATTATCTCTTCTATCCTCAGGGGCATCAGACCTGCAAAGATCGCATTGCGGCTGTATTGTGTCACCGTGGGCAGGATGCTGAACCAGATATCTTCGTCGATGGTTCTGAACAGGCCCGACATCTCTGCGGAGATCGTTTTCCAATGGTCGTATCTCATATTGTCGATGAGGATGAAGAAAAGCGGACGACCGGGGTTGATAAGCGGCAGGATCTTTTTCGGGAACAGCGAATGGGAAAGAACAGGATCGCCGGGGTTATTCTGGTCGAGCCAACCCAGGTAGTTGCGGCTGACGAACCTGACGAATGCCTGGTTGGCTTCATTCTCCTGCATGCTGAAAATTTCCGCCATGCCCCTGTCGTCAGACTTCTCAAGCTCAGATTCCCAAAATGTAAGTTTCCGGTAAAGCTCAGTCCAGTCGGCGCAGGTTGCGGCCTCGGAGATCATCCTGCCTATACGGCTGAATTCCTGCCTGTAATCGGTGGATGTCTTTTCGGTAACAAGTCTTTTCTGGTCGAGGATCTTTTTTATTGCCAGGAGTATCTGCTTGGGCTTGACTGGTTTAATGAGGTAATAGGCAATATCCGAGCCTATCGCTGCCTCCATTATCTCCTCCTCCTCGCTTTTGGTGATCATCACAACAGGGATGTCGGACCGTATCTCCCTGATCAGCTTAAGGGTTTCGATACCGCTCAGCCCGGGCATGTTCTCGTCAAGGAAGATAAGGTCGTAGGTGTTCTGCCTGACAAGATCAAGGGTGTCGTTGCCGTTGGAGCATGTGTCAATTTCGTATCCCTTATCCTTAAGGAAGAAGATATGGGGCTTCAGGACCTCCACCTCATCATCTGTCCACAGTATTCTGATCTGTCTCATTAAGATAGTTTTCAATGTAGAACAAACGGTATCTTTCAGGATTCAGGTCTTCACGGAAAGCCTTAAGATTATTGCTGCTAATCAGGAATGAGTAAATTCTCGACGCAGAGGGATTGCGAACAATCTTCTGAACATCGAAAGCCCTGTAGTAATCCATCGACTGCCTGAACTTTGCAAACCCCGACACTGTTATCATAATGAATTTATTGTCGACCAGTTCACCCTGGGTTCTGTAATTGTTGTTGGTGAAGTTATCAATATTGTAGCTTATCACGTCAAATGCTCCCTGGTTGATGTTGAACTTCGGGTTCTCAATGATAATCACAAAGAAGTGGGCTGATAATGTGTCGGGCACATAAAGTTCCCTGGCAATTTCCTTATCTTCCTCAACCTTCAGCTCAGGGATCTTCTGGTTCAGGTATGCCATCATCTCGGATGCCTTTTTACTCTCCTCGCTCGCAGGCCAGTTCTTCACGATCTTTGCCAATTCCTCCTTGAAAGCCTTCTCATCGTCAATCCGTGCCACAGCGTATGCGCGCAGGAGCATGAATTTTGGAGCTAGCTGGTTCTCCCTGAACACATTGAGGGCAGAGTCGCATTTAGAAATTGCTGAGATAAAGTCCTCACGGAGGTAGCTGTCATAAGCCTTTTCATAGACAGCTTCGGCTGTTTTAAGGTCGGCCATTTTCTTTGCATAGTAGTCAGGATCGGAAAGGATCTTTGAGAACTCCGTTTCGGGATATTTTTCAAGGAGCCTTTGCCTGT
The DNA here is from genome assembly GCA_025454775.1 of Bacteroidales bacterium. Lineage (GTDB taxonomy): Bacteria > Bacteroidota > Bacteroidia > Bacteroidales > VadinHA17 > LD21. The sequence continues at coordinate 5,071 of JALONU010000064.1, forward strand.
ATGCTTCTCCTGTTGTAGGATTTTTATCCTTGTTGAACCTGTGAAGATTGTATAGTGCTTCAGGGACAAGTTCGTCTGAAGGAAAACGGCTGATCAGCTTTTCCAGCGATTCTGTTGCCCTTGGGGTATCGGCAAGTTTTTCATAATAGGCTTTGCCGGCGTTCAGATAAGCGTTGGTAATCTTTTCATTCGATGCTGCCAGGAGCGAATCGGTCAGCGGAAGATTCTTCAGGTAGAATTCAGGTCTCTTGTAGTCATTCACCGCACCTGCAGTATCCTTACCTGCTGTTTCAGCTTCCTCGGCGCTTACCCCGGGCTGGGTGATACTGGTCCTGGCCTTGTTGAACCTTCTCCAGTTGTCTTCAAGGGGCCTGTCTCCCCAGCGCCTTCTGAACTCGGAACGTCCGAAGGTAAGGGCCGACTGGTTATAGAAATACCATTTGCCCTCCTGCTGGATATTCTCACGGAAACGCTGCTCGTTCTCATAGTACTGGCCCATGCTGTACCGTGATGCATATTCCGATACTTTCCCTTCACTTTCAGCCTTTGAAATATCGTTTATTATCAACGAAATGAGTGCATTCCTGTCTGATTCAGACATGGCTGCCACCCTCTGCAGGCTGTCCTGTTCCTGTATCACCTTGAGATGAGAGACAACACTGTTCAGATCAGTCGACCTGGTTTTGATCTCCTGGTAACCCGGGTGTTTCTGGCTAAGGAAGATGACGGTGCTGTCGTAATACAACCCTGCCTTCATAAAGTCGGGTTTCCCATAATAGTATTCAGCGAGGGCCAGGTATGATCTTCCTTTCTGGTTTGAGTTGGTAGTTGAGGCGGATGCCGATTTGCTGTAATATCCGGTTGCCTCATCAATCTTGCCTTCCTTCATTGAAAGGCTTCCAAGGGCATAATATATCTGGTCGAGGTAATCCTTGTTCTTTGAATCCCTCAGCATCTTCCCGAGCTCCCTGCTGATCTCCTCCGGATTCCCTGATTGTACATCGAAAACGCCGGCGATATTTATCCTGGCATTGAATTCAACATCATACGGGGGGTTCATTTTTACCACATCGCGGTAAAGTGAAATGGCTTCAGATGCGTTACCTGCCAGCTCGTTGAGCTGGGCAAGGAGGTAGGTCATCCTGTATTTGCTCCGTTTTCCGGAAGTCAGTGAGACAGCCCTCTCAAGCGGAGCAATGGCTTCGGTATACTTCTTTTCCCTGATATGGATATCGGCAAGAGTCGAATAGTACATCGATCTCATCAGCCGGGGCGAATCGTCTGTGATCCCGAGGCCGGAAAGCAGCTTGAGTGCTTCGTCCGGCCTGGAGGTTTCATTGAAGAGCCGGGAAAGCCAGATCGAAGCCTCTTCCCTAACGGCAGGATCGTTTGCTGTAGTGATTGAATAGTTGAGTACCGCTTCAGCTTCGGTAAACTCCCTCTTATAGAACCTTGCCTTGCCGATAAGGAGATAGCTGTCGTCCACCCATTCATTGTATTCCTTGCGGTCGAGCAGATCGGTGTCAGGTTCCGTTTTCCCACCCTTCTTCACCTCGGGCCTGGCGGTTATCGATTTCAGCGATATAAGCTTGGATGCTTTCTGGATAGCCCTCTCCATATCGGATGCGCAGAGAGATGCCGTTGAAGGATCGCTGAATTCAAAAACTTTCAGCAATTCGGCATAATCATCCCTGTAAGAGTTGTTTACCTTGATAACTCCTTCCCTGAAACTCTCGTACCCGTTGAAATAAATGTTGTACCGTGCGGTCATTCCATGGTAGAACCTGGTGGATGCCGTATTCTTTTCGACTGAACAGCCGGAAGCTAAATACAGTATCCCGGCGAAGGCCAGGTATTTATATGAGGCTTTTAATGAAGGCAATAGATAACTTTTAATACTATAACTTACTTATACCGTGTATAGTATTTCAAAGGTAAATAAAATTGGATACCTCTTTTGCTTCAGGCAGAGATTACCTTTTTGATCTCCGGCACTTCTTTCATGATTGCCTGTTCAACACCTGCCTTTAGGGTTTGCATGCTGTAGGGACAGCCGTGGCAGGCTCCCTTGAGCCTTACCTTCACTGACAGGTCGTCAGTAATGTCCAGAAGCTCAATGTCTCCTCCGTCTGACTGAAGATATGGTCTTACTCTGTCGAGGGCTTTTATTACCCGTTCCCTGATTGAATTGTTGTCTGACATTTTTATTGTTGAGTTTAAATTTATTGTTTACATGTTCCAGGTTCCATGTTCCATGTTCCAGGTTACCTGTTACCTGTTATTGGTTTCCGGGGGTGTTCATTTGAACCCTGATGGTCGGGCGCTGTTCCCGGTTGCGTATTTCGGTCTGCCTTACCACCTCGGCGGCCAGCGACATGAAAGCCTGTCCTGCCGGCGAGTCATCGAGGGCTGCCGGATGTCCCCTGTCGCTGCTTTCGCAGATACCCTGAACGAGGGGAATCTGACCCAGGAGCGGAACCCCGGCCTTGTCAGCAAGGTTCCTGCCTCCTTCCTTTCCGAAAATAAAGTATTTATTCCCGGGAAGCTCGGCAGGAGTGAACCACGACATGTTTTCAACCAGGCCTATAACTGGCACGTTAATCTTGTCGCTCCTGAACATGGATATTCCCTTTACCGCATCGGCAAGTGCCACTTCCTGCGGAGTCGTAACGACAATCGCTCCGGTAACTGCGACTTCCTGGACAAGTGTAAGGTGAATATCGCTTGTACCGGGAGGAAGGTCTACAAGCAGAAAGTCGAGTTCTCCCCACTCGCCCTGGGCCATAAGCTGTTTAAGAAAATTCGAGGCCATCGGTCCTCTCCAGATAACCGCTTCGGCAGGATCGACAAAAAAACCTGTAGACAGAACCCTGACCCCCCATTTTTCAAGAGGCACAATCACATCGGTGTTCCCGCTCCTTTTTACTTCCGGGCGGAAATCTGCAGCATCGAACATTATCGGCACCGATGGCCCGAAGACGTCTGCATCGAGCAGTCCTGTCCTGAATTTATTCCTGGCCAGCGCAATGGCGAGGTTAACGGCAACTGTTGTTTTTCCCACACCCCCCTTCCCGGATGATATGGCAATGATGTTCCTTATCCCCGGAAGCAGTTCCTCCTGCTTCTTCCCGGTTTTTTCCGCAATGATCTTTGGCTTAACCACGATCTCCGAAATGACGGCATCAGTACCCAGAGACTCCTTCAGAGCCTTTACTATCCTGCTTTTTACGGAAGTGATTAACGGGTCGTTCGATCTTTCCGGAGCAAGTGTAACGGAGATGCCTTTTTCGGAAGAGCTTACCCCGGCCACCATGCCGAGGGTGACTATATCGGTGCCTTTATCGGGGTGGATAACTTTCCGAAGGGCGTTTATGATCTGAGCATCGGTAAACATCAGTATCTCTTATTTTTATTTAATTTAATTATAAATAAAGTGCAATTTTACTACTTTTTAGGGATAACGCAAAACTGTTAATTAAGTTCTGAACCAGGGTCCCAGAAAAGTTCACGGAAGTTAACGATACAATCATCTGCAACGATAATACCCTCATTGGCAAGGAGTTGCTGCATCGTTGTCGAGTTCCCGAAATGATGCTTTCCGGTCAGCATCCCATTTCTGTTCACCACCCTGTGTGCAGGGATGAATTCAGGCCTTGAATGGCTTGCATTAAGGGCCCAGCCAACCATCCTGGCAGATCTTCCCGAACCCAGGTATCGTGCGATGGCGCCGTATGATGTGACTCGTCCGTAAGGGATGAGCCGGGTCACTTCGTAAACCATGGCGAAGAAGTCTGAATCCTTCCTTCCCCTGTTAATAGAGCTCTTCGATGTTCCTGTTCTTTTCAAGGCGGAATGAGAGGTAGTTTATTTTTAAACCCTTGTTTATGAACATATCTTCATAGCGGGTCCTGATCAGAAGGATGTCGCCGGAAATGTTCCCGGAATGAAGGTCGGCAGTTGCTTCAAGTATCTCCAGGGAGTTTTTCAAGGCAAGCTTTTCAGTGTACCTGAAAAGGCCGGCATTATCTGTTTTGAGGTGGATAATTCCATTATCCCTGACGAACTTCCTGTAATTGTTCAGGAACCAGGCGCATGTAAGTCTCTTGTTGGAATTTTTCTTTCCCTCCTGGGGATCGGGGAAGGTGAGCCATATTTCGTCGACCTCATCCTCGCCGAAGAATGAATTTATGAATTCTATCCTTGTCCGCAGGAAAGCAGCATTTTTCAGATTTGTCTCATAAGCTGTCTTCGCTCCCCTCCAGAGGCGGGCTCCCTTGATATCGACACCTGTAAAATTCTTTCCGGGGTATTTTTCTGCCAGTGCGGTTGTATATTCTCCCCTTCCGCAGCCAAGCTCGATGATCAGGGGATTATTATTTCTGAAGAAATCAGTTCTCCACTTTCCCTTTATGGGATGATCGATGCCAAACCCGATCTCGCTGCGATGCTGAATTACATTGTCAAATGTTTCCAGCTCAGCCCATCGTGCCAGCTTATTCTTTCCCACGGATCAAAGGTTGGGGGAGAACTTTTCGATTCTTATCCCGATGTCGTAGACCCCTTTCAGGTTTTCAGCGCGCATTCCATGGCGGATCGTGAAGCTATACGTTCCCTTCTGGGGGAAAAAAACATTTTTCCTGTAGGGCAGTTTCATCTCACGGATATCGCCGGCACCCCGCCCCAGCCAGTTGCCTTTTTCATCGGCCAGCTGGTATTCAAGAGTGTCGGTAATACTTTTCCCGTCGGGAGCTGTTGTTGTGACGAAGAGGAAGATATTGCGGAAGGGATACTGGGATCCGGTGCGTATGGTAAAGGATATGTCGGAGCTTTTTGTTGTGTCGGAAACCATGAAGCTGAATTCCGGGGTGTTGAACAGGTTCCAGGAGGCTCCCGGGATATCGGCAACATCAGTATGTAAAAGGTTACTATTGCATGCAAAAAGGGAAAGAAGCAGCAACCCCGACAGAACGCTAACCCTGCCTGTTCTTCCTGTCATTGAATTTCCTGTTTTTTCTTTTGTGAAAGTGACTGGGCTTCTGGTTTTTTTTCGGCTCAGGGTCGAAGCGGGTCAGGATATTGTCCTTCAGAAGATCCTGTGAGACAGGAGCTTCAGCAGGAGATTGATCCCGCACAAACAGTTTCTCCGGCTTTATGCCCTTCCTGTTAAGAGACTGGATCTCCCTGACTCTCTGAATGGGCAGTGCAACCAGGTTGGCTGTCGAATGGGGTTCGGAAGAGTACCAGTATATTCCCTTATGGACTTCCATTTTCTGGAAATAAGCAGTACTCTCTGCTGTTTCGAGAGGCACCTCGCGCGACGGGAAATTTCTCTGGGCATCCACATAGCAGTCGACTTCGAAGTTGAGGCAGCATTTGAGCTTGCTGCACTGTCCGGCCAGTTTCTGGGGGTTAAGAGACAATTCCTGGTATTTCGCATGAGTTGTCGTCACCGAGTGGAAACTGGTTATATATATGGAGCAGCAAAGTTCCCTGCCGCACGATCCGATACCGCCGATACGGCCTGCTTCCTGTCGTGCGCCTATCTGCCTCATCTCGATCCTGACCTTGAATTCCTCGGCCAGCACCTTTATAAGCTGCCTGAAATCAACTCTCTCGTCGGCTATGTAATAGAATATTGCCTTTGTTTTGTCGCCCTGGTATTCAACGTCACCGATCTTCATGTTCAGCTTGAGTTCCTCGGCTATCTTCCGCGAGCGGAGCATGGTCGGGTTATCGAGCTTCCTGGCTTCCTCCCACTTGATGATATCTGCCGGTTTTGCTTTCCGGTATACCTTTTTCATATCGTCGAGTGCAGGGCATACCTTAAGTTCCCTTATCTGCTCCCTCACCAGAGGACCGGTCATTGAGACCCTTCCGATATCGTGGCCGGGAGATGCTTCAACAGCAACAATATCGCCGATCTCAAGACGGAGGCTGTTGACGTTCCTGAAGAATCCCTTTCTTGTATTTTTGAATCTTACCTCAACTATTTCGCTGTCAAGCACCGAGTCGGGTAGATCCTTAAGCCAGTTGAAACAGTCCAGTTTATTGCATCCGGGTCTGTATGTAATGTCAGGCAGGTTGATTTCCTCACCGGCAAGACCTTGTATTTCCTCGTTCTCTGTCATAAATCCAAGCCCTTCTTTTCCAGAGTGCAAAAATAGTTAAATAATGGATCAAATTCAACCTGTGTCCAGGTTCAGCGGATAAGCCTTGTTACCCTGAGTGCCAGGTCGAGGAAAATGATTTTCGGATTTCCGTTTGCTTCAATGTGGGAATGAGCCAGGGAAAATTCGCTGGTAAGGCTGTAGATATTTTCCTTTTTGATGAAGGGGTGGAAGTTCCCGGAGAATGCTGCTTCTTCGCCCGACAGAAAAACAAGCCCGTTCTTCATCTGCCCGAGAGTGAGCATGAGGTTCTCACGCATAAGCCTGAGTGAATAGAGGATGAAGCTTTTCTGTGCCTCACGGCCGATGGCAGAGATCTCTTCGGACCACGATATCACTGAGATGATGTCGCGTTTCCAGGCAAAACGCATAAGCTTCCTGAAATTGTCGAGATTGAACAGGGAAGAGTCTTCATTGTCAATCAGTTCCAGGGCTTTTATTATGTTTCCGTTAGCAACATGTGCAATTTCGGAAGCCCTTTTTTCTTCGGCTCCGCGCATGGAGACGAGGTATTTCGAGATGTCGCTGCCGGCAAATCCGGGTATCCTGACGAGCTGGCACCTGGATATGATCGTCGGAAGTATTTTATCGGGTTCTTCGGAGACAAGCAGGAAAAGTGTTTTTTCGGGAGGCTCCTCGATCATCTTCAGGAGTTTGTTGGCGGCGGTATTATGCATTTTTTCAGGGAGCCAGATGATCATTATCTTATAATCCGATTCAAAGGTTTTGAGGCTCAGCTTCCGGATAATTTCCCCTGCTTCGGAAGAGTATATCAGTCCCTGGGAGTTGCCTGCTTCTATAGTGTCAAGCCATTTTGTTAATGTAAAGAAAGGATTCTTTCCTGTAAACTCCCTCCATTCCTCAAGGTATGAATCACTTACGGGTTCTGTATCCTTCCTGGCCCCCTGCTGTGCGTAATAGTATGATTTGTTCCTTTCGGGGATATCTGCATCTTTCTTCTTTTTTACGACAGGGAATACAAAATGCAGGTCGGGGTGGATCATTTTATCGTATTTCACACACGATTTGCATATTCCGCATGAGTCGCTGCCGGTCCTGTTCTCGCAGCTTACATACCTTGCGAAGGCCAGGGCAAGAGCGAGAGAGCCGCATCCCGCGGGTCCGGTGAACAGCTGGGCATGGCTCACGCGCTGGCCGGCAACGGAGCGTATGAGCTGTGATTTAGTTTCTTTATGGCCGGGGATGCTGGCGAAATTCATACTCTGTGTACAGGGGGAATGTATTGGCCTATAAGGCTTTCAGTGCTTGATCGTAATCAGGTTCGTGCGTTGTTTCGGGAACAAGCTCTGTATAAACTACCTTCCCTGATTCATCGATAATAACAACGCTTCTTGCGTATAAACCTGCGAATGGTCCTTCCAGCGTATCTACTCCATAGGTTTTTCCGAATGAAGTATCGCGGAACCCGGAAAGCCCTGTAACATTCTCCAGACCTTCTGTTGTACAGAATCGTCCATGTGCCATTGGCAGGTCTTTTGAGATTGCCAGAACCTGCGTATTATTCAACCCTGCGGCAAGCTGGTTGAATTTTCTTATGGATGCCGAACATACCGATGTTTCCAGGCTTGGAAAGATATTAAGGAGCAGTTTTTTTCCCTTAAGATCCCTGAGAGTGAGGGAGCTGAGGTCTGATTTTACGAGAGTGAAGTCGGGAGCCTGTGAGCCGACTGCGGGAAGGTTGCCTGATGTCTTTACAGGGTTACCCTTGAATGTGATTGTTGCCATGTTTTTCTTTCAAAATTAGTTAAAGTTTTCAAGGTGTAAACAATGGAACCGCTCCGCGGTTCAAATAAATTCGATGACATTTATATTTAAAAATTAATTAGGTTTGTACACTGTTTTAAATACGATAACCAAAACATCAGCAATATGAAAATGATTCAGGACTTTAACTTCAAGGGAATCAAGGCAATAGTAAGAGTTGATTTCAATGTTCCGCTCGACAAGAAGACCTTCGTCGTTACAGATGACACAAGGATCCGCGGAGCCCTGCCGACAATTAAAAAAATAACCGGCGAAGGCGGATGCTGCATACTCATGTCGCATCTGGGGCGCCCGGAAGGAAGAATGGAGAAATACTCCCTGAAACCGGTTCTCCCGGTACTGGAGAAGCACCTGGGGCAGAAAGTTCTTTTTGCAGACGACTGCCTGGGTGAATCGGCCAGGACAATGGCAGCAGGACTGAAACCCGGTGAGGTACTGCTGCTTGAGAATGTCAGGTTCTACCCCGAGGAGGAAGGGAAGCCCATACTTCCTGAGACAGCCACCGATGAAGAAAAAAAAGCAGCCAAGGCAGCACTGAAGGTGAAGCAGAAGGAAATGGCCAAAACCCTTGCCGGATATGCCGACGTATATGTTAACGACGCATTCGGGACGGCACACAGGGCTCATGCTACGACCGCTGTGGTTTCGGAATATTTCCCGAAGGACAAGATCATGTTCGGCTTCCTGATAAACAGCGAGCTTGCTGCAATGGACAAGGTCCTTCACAGCCCTCAGAAACCCTTCACAGCGATAATGGGAGGAGCAAAGGTGTCGGACAAGATCCTGCTTATAGAAAACCTTCTTAACAGGGTCGACAACCTTATCATCGGAGGAGGGATGACTTACACCTTTATCAAGGCCATGGGCGGAAAGATCGGTAAATCGCTCTGCGAGGAAGATAAGCTCGACCTTGCCCTACAGATCATTAGCAAGGCAAAGGAAAAGGGTGTCAATCTGTACCTGCCGAAAGACAGTCTCAATGCCGATAAATTCGAAAATGACGCCAATACGGATGTAACAGCCGTCGATGCAGTTCCTGACGGCTGGCTCGGACTTGATATATCAGAAAAGACCATAGCCGAATTCACTGATGTTATTGCAAAATCAAAGACAGTGCTGTGGAACGGGCCCATGGGAGTATTCGAAATGGAGAAATTCTCAAGGGGAACAACGGCCATAGCCAACGCTGTTGCCGAAGCCACGGCTAAAGGTGCGTTCACGCTTATCGGCGGGGGCGACTCGGTTGCAGCCATCAACAAAAACAACCTGGCCGACAAGGTAAGTTATGTCTCTACCGGAGGAGGTGCAATGCTCGAGTACATGGAAGGAAAGAAACTTCCGGGCATTGTTGCCATCAGGGGGGAATAATATTTTGCAGGGGCGTTGCATGCAACGCCCGTATGCCACGTATTGCCATCATGTAGGGGTGTTGCACGCAACACCCCTACATGTTTTTGCGTTATATTTGCATTATGAAACACGGCATTTTTGCAATATGTTCAATTATGATTATCCTGTCAGGTTGCGATGGTAATGATAAACCGCCGAAAAATTCAGGAACGGTAACCATAGATAATTCTCTATACGGAACCGGGCCTTATTATGCGATAGGCTTTAATTTCGCACTGGCAGAAAAAATTTCTTCAATTTCCACACCCAGGCCTGATGTTATCCTCGAATCAGGCGGATCAACGGATCTTTTTATTTTACAAACACAGCCCGG
>JALONU010000237.1 GCA_025454775.1 Bacteroidales bacterium
CTGGGTTTCAAGGATTTCCTTAGCTTCCTTTACCGGAGCAGCTTCCACCTGTGTTCCTGGCTGGGCCGTATCCCCGGTCTGGAGTATCTCCTTGATCTCAAGAAGCTCAATCTTTCCTTTAGAAATAAGGAAATACAGGTCCTGTGATGTTTTGAAGTTATAATGGTTTATCAGTTTCTGGATCACGGAATCGCTGTACGACATTTTCCAGTTTTTAAGCCTGCGCATAAGCAGTTCCTTCCCTTCAGCCGCAGCTTTCATCTTTTCTTCATTGAGCGCAAGCTTGATCTTTGACCTGGCCTTGTTTGTAACCACGAAGGAAAGCCAGTCCTGTTTGGGTGTCTGGTTCTTTGACCTTATGATGTCAACATGATCTCCGTTACTTAGTACGTGCCTGATTGTAACGTTTTTTCCATTGACCTTCCCTCCCACGCACGATGCTCCTACTGCCGTGTGGATATCGAATGCAAAGTCGAGGACAGTTGCGCCGGCCGGAAGCTGCCGGAGGTCGCCTTTTGGTGTGAAAACGAATACTTCATCGGTATATAGACCGGATCTCACCTGGTCGAGAAATGCAGTATCCTCCTTTTCAGGCGATTCCAGTATTTCACGCATTTTTGTAAGCCATGAATCGAGACCGCCTTCACCCCTGATCCCCTTATATTTAAAATGCGCGGCAAGACCTTTTTCTGCCATCTCGTCCATCCTCGAGGAGCGGATCTGTACCTCCACCCATCGACCCCTTGGGCCTATAACAGTGGTGTGAAGGGATTCATAGCCGTTGGATTTCGGAACCGAGATCCAGTCGCGCAGCCGACTCGGGTTAGGCTGGTAAAGATCGGTGACCACGGAATAGGCTCTCCAGCAATCGGATTTCTCATTCTCGCCCGATGTGTCAAGTATTATCCTTACTGCAAAAAGATCATAGACTTCCTCAAAATCAACACCCTGTCGCTTCATCTTGAGCATTATGGAATGTATTGATTTTGTGCGGCTTTTAATTATGAACCTGAAGCCCTGCTTCATGAGTTTTTCATGGAGGGGCGCTGAAAAATCCCTGATAAACCTGTTCCTGGAGGCGGTTGTTTGTTTAAGGCGGTTTTCTATATGGTTATACTGTTCCGGTTCGAGATACTTTATTGACAGATCCTCAAGCTCGGATTTTATATTGTAGAAACCCAGCCTGTGTGCAAGCGGGGCATACAGGAAATAGGTTTCCGAGGCCAGCGGAAGCTTTTCTTTTTCCGGCGCCATGTCGAGATTCCGCATATATTCAAGCCTTTCGACAAGCTTGATGAGGATAACACGGACGTCGTCGGCAAGGCTCAGCAGCAGTTTCCTGAAATTTTCGGCCTGGTAGGACGATTGCATCGACTCCATGCCGGATATCCTCGCAAATCCACCAAGTATCTCGGCAACCTTCTTTCCGAACTCCTTTTCGATGAACAGGGAATCCCTCTGCAATTCACTGTATGAGTCGTGAAGGATGGCTGATATTATCGAAGTGAGGCCTAGCCCCATCTCCCCTGCAATAATCCTTGCAACCGAAAGTGCATGAAGGATGCGGGGTTCCCCTGTAATAGTGGTTTTCTCCCCCGATGTCTCTATTGCAACATCGAGCGCCTTCCTGATAGTGGGAATATCTGTACGTGCGACACTGTTCCCTGCCGCCTTAAGCAAGGCTCTGTATGCCGATTGTATCCTGGATGACAGCACGTAGTAGATTTAAAGATCATCGGAACGAAAGTCCAAGGCCGGTTGAGATCACGTTATATTGCGACCTGGTATAATCAACATGAAAAGTAAAAACAGACATTTTGAGCCTGAATCCAACATTCGCCCTGAGGCCTGAGAAATTCCTTATGTCGATATCCGGAAAATCTTCTGCTGAAATTACCCCGTCGTCGGTATATTCCGCATAAGGCGGTAATCCTGCCGGTGTCATCAGTACAGGTGTGGGGTAATAACCTTCCAGGTCTATGACAGTGCGGGAATCGCTGTAACCAAGTCCGGCATAGAATGTGATAACCTTAAGGTTCACCGATCCTATTGCACCTGCATTCCAGGCTGTAACGGTTGCACGCAGATTCTGACCCAGGAAGGAAGTTTCGGGATTGAAATCGCTGTAGGCATAGGGGTAAAGTTCAGGATCCGGAAGAAGGGTCAGAGGCACATTTCCCCTGAGCCACGTATATCCTCCGAAAACTGATACATCAAATGGTAGCAGCTCGTCACCCCGGATATATTGTGTTATGCTGTGCATGAGGCCTGCACCCCAGAGCATTATATCTCCGTCTTTTATGGGAAGGCGGGGAACAAACCGGCCTTTCAGTTCGGTTCCAAGGGGAAGTCCGAATCCGACCTGCAGCGTCGGTACGGGGATATATCCCCAGCTGGTGCCGGGAGGTGTATTGAAGGAAGCCAGCGGAACTCCCGATTGTGAGTATGTCATCGGGGGACCTTCGCTCGCAGGGCCTGCAATCGTTGGGGCTTCCCCTGTTCCCGATAGTGCCGTCGAAAGTCCAAGAGATGATACATCGAAGGTCTCCGCTGATGCAGGGACCATTCCAACATTCAGACCCAGGGTTATATCAAATCCCGTCCATTTATGAGGTTTGGCTGTGTTGTACCAGCTTCCGTTCAGTCCTGCGCCGAAAGCATTCACCCAGGGTGTCACATAGGCTTCCAGCAATTTTGCACCGTCGGCCGGGGCGCTCCTGAGAAAATCAATATTTTCTACCTGGGCATGGGATAATGAGGATATTACAATGGATGAAGCCATCAGCGTCATCAACCTGAGGAGAATAGTTCTTTTCATGGGGTCGGTATTGGTTCGAAATCAAAGTTACTAATTCTGCAGCGGGATGACAAATCCGTCTTTCAACGGAGGGGAGAGTCAGGTTCCCTGGCCATCTCATTATAGTATGCCCTGTCGACCAGTTCCGGAAGTATCCTCTGGAACAAGGCTGTCAGTCTTCCTATCCAGGTGAGGATCTTGTTTCTTTTCTTCTTACGGATGCCTTTAAGCACCCATTTTGCAACGTATTCCGGGGTCATCAGCTTGTCCTCAGGCCGTGGCGACACTCCCTGTTCAGATCCGTCAGCAGTGAGAGCATGTTTCCTGATCTCGCTTGAAGTGAACCCGGGTGCTATGATCATAACGTGCAGGCCTTTATTCAGATTCTCAATTCTGATGGTTTCAAGTAAACCATGCATGGCAAACTTTGAGGCGGAATAGCCTGTCCTGCCCGGCAATCCATGAAAACCGGCGACTGATGAAACGCCGACCAGGGAACCCTTGTTGGCAACCAGGTATGGAAGAGCATATTTAGTACAATACACTGTTCCCCAGAAATTCACATTCATGAGGGCATGGAGCACTTTAAGGTCAACATCGGCAAAGGGAGCTCTCATCGATATGCCTGCGTTGTTGACAAGGATATTTATGGTACCGTATATCCTGACGGTAGATTCCACAAGGTTTCTGCACTCTTCTTCCCGGCTTACGTCGGTAACACAGTAATTTGCCTCCTGCCCGAGAGCTCTTATTTCACCGGTTATTTTTCTGAGCTTCTCCTCCGAGCGTGCGGCAAGCATCACCCTGCTACCGTTGGCAGCGAACTCACGTGCAGTTGCTTCGCCGATACCTGAGGAAGCGCCTGTGATGATGACGACCTTATCCCTGAAGATCTGCTTCATAATCTTTAAGTACTATCACCAATGCGAAAATAGGATTATTTCTCTCCTGAAGAAATTTTCCTGTAACTTTCGGATGCTAATAAAAAAGAAATAATTAAGCTTGTTTGGTATAAAATTTATGATACCTTTGCACACGCAAAAAACACGCTTTGATTCAGTAGCTCATCCCGATAGCTATCGGGAGGTAGAGCATTCCGCTTCGCGGAAGGGTCCTGGGTTCTTTTAAATGTTTGAAAATTGTTTTTGCCAGACCACGAAGGTTTGTGGGAATGAATAAATTAAATGATTCAGTAGCTCAGCTGGTAGAGCACATCCCTTTTAAGGATGGGGTCCTGGGTTCGAATCCCAGCTGGATCACCAAAATCAGGGTTTCCTCAATTTGTATACCCTTATTGTCTCGCTGACAGTGTTTTCAGTTTATATTCTTTATAGTGAGTCTTCCGACAGGTATTATGTTGGTTATACCAATGACCTTGAGAGAAGAATATCCGAACATAACCGCAAAAAGGGGAAGTTTACCGATGCTGGTATCCCCTGGCATCTGGTCTTCAGCGAATCATTCAACACCAAAAGGGAAGCTATGAAAAGAGAGAAGTATATTAAAAGCCGGAAATCGAAAGATTTCATTAAAGAACTTATTTCCATCTGGTAGA
>JALONU010000238.1 GCA_025454775.1 Bacteroidales bacterium
CACAGGTAAATATCCGGTTAAAACCGGCATCACCGACTGGATACCCGGCAGGCAGGCGACCAACAGCGGCTCACCGAACGATAAGCTCATTGCTTTGCCATTCATCCTTAATCTTGATCTTGCTGAGGTTACAATTGCCGAACTGCTGAAAAAGAGAGGTTACACAACAATGATCTCCGGGAAGTGGCATCTTGGCGAAACCGAAGAATACTGGCCTGAGAACCAGGGATTCGATGTTAACAAAGGCGGATTCAGTAAAGGTTCTCCGCAAAAAAACGATAAGGCAAACGGATACTTCTCCCCATACGGCAATCCCCGGCTTGAAGATGGCCCTGAAGGTGAGTACCTTACCGACCGTCAGACTGAAGAGGCGATAAGGTTTATCGAAGGAGCCAGGGATAAGCCCTTCTTCCTTTATTTATCATATTATACCGTTCATAATCCAATGCAGGCGAAGGAAAAGGATGTGGAACGGTTCACTATCAGAGCTGACTCAATGGGACTCTACAACAGGCAGCCTTTTACACGTGAAAAACAGTGGATAAGGGACTATATGTCAGACAACTATAAGGAAAGGATCATACAAAGCAATCCGGTTTATGCCGCCATGATCTGGAGCCTGGATGAGAATATCGGACGCCTGATGAAAAAACTTGAGGAACTTGGGCTTGACCGGAACACCATGGTGATTTTTACGTCCGACAATGGGGGATTGTCAACGTCGGAAGGTTCTCCTACCTGCAACTCGCCTCTTCGTGCCGGAAAAGGATGGCTCTATGAAGGAGGAATAAGGGTTCCGCTGATAATTAAGATACCGGGTATGAAGGTTAAGAACGGTGAACTGAGCACCCCAGTCTCATCGATAGACTTCTTCAGCACCATAGCCGATTATACCGGTTGCGGGCTTGTGCAAACTGACGGTCTGAGCCTGCTTCCACTTATGAAAAAGGGTAAACTCAGCGAAAGGCCTCTTTTCTGGCATTATCCGCATTATTCAAACCAGGGAGTAGAGCCGGGAAGCGCTGTAAGACTTGGCAAATACAAGCTGATCGATAATTTTGAGACAGGGAAACAGGAACTTTACGACCTCGAAAAGGATATCTCAGAGACTACTGATATATCATCCTATAATTATGAAAAGACATCCGAGTTGTTTAATCTGCTGAAAGAATGGAGAAAGAGCACGGATGCCGTAATGATGCTTCCTAATCCAAAGTGGAATGAAAACAATTAATTCTGTTCTGTCGCTGAGCGCCGTTTCGCTTGCTGTTCTGAATGCTGCGGGCCAAAAACCTGCATCCGGGCAGGATGCACCGAATATAGTGCTGATACTCATGGACGACATGGGTTATGGCGATATAGGGCGTACAGGAGCCAACAGCTACGAAACTCCAAACCTTAACCGCCTCGCCAGGCAGGGGATGCAGTTCACCTGGTATTATTGCCCGCAGGCGGTCAGCAGCGCTTCCCGGGCTGGGCTGCTCACCGGATGCTATCCGAACAGGATAGGTATCTCGGGTGCACTTATGCCCTGGGCCCAGAACGGCATAAGTGCCGATGAAACGACCATAGCGGAAATGCTGAAAACCAGGGGATACCATACAGGGATTATAGGAAAATGGCACCTGGGGCATCACAGGGAGTTCCTTCCTCTGCAGCACGGCTTCGATGAATACTACGGTCTCCCGTATTCAAACGACATGTGGCCGGTCGACTTCGATGGTGTGCCCATACACCTGAAGGATACTACGAGCTCAAAGATGAAATATCCTCCTCTTCCCCTTATCGAGGGAAACGATAAGGTTGGGGAAGTTCTGACACTTGCCGGCCAGGATAAGCTGACGACCGAATATACCAGGCGGGCAGTAATGTTTATCAATGAGCACAGGAAGGAACGATTCTTTCTTTACCTGCCACATTCAATGGTACATATCCCTCTAGGTGTTTCAGACAGGTTCAGGGGTAGAAGCAAACAGGGCTTTTATGGTGATGTTATGATGGAAGTCGACTGGTCGATTGGAGAGATCATGAATGCCCTTGAGAAGAATGGCCTTGAGAAGAATACCCTTTTGATCTTCACGAGTGATAACGGGCCATGGCTGAATTTCGGCAATCATGCAGGTTCAACGGGAGGTCTCAGGGAAGGAAAAGGTTCAAGCTGGGAAGGAGGCCAGAGGGTCCCTTGTATTATGCGTTGGCCGGGAGTCATCCCTGCAGGCGATGTATGCAGCCAGCTGGCTTCTTCAATAGATCTTCTGCCGACCCTGGCCGAGATTGCCGGTGCAGAGCTTCCTGAGAATAAGATTGACGGTGTAAGCATTCTGTCGCTGATGCGCGGGGATAAATCGGCTTCCCCGAGGCATGAATTTTATTATTACTATGAGCAGAACAGCCTTGAAGCCGTTCAGCGCGACTTCTGGAAGCTGGTACTGCCTCACCGAAGCCGCACCTACAGGAACATGAAGCCCGGCAGCGACGGGTGGCCGGGTCCTACAGGAACAGAAGTTATAAAGGAAGCGGAGCTTTATGATCTTCGCCGCGACCCTGGCGAATGGTATAATGTGGCATCCTATTATCCGGAAAAAGTTAAAGAACTTCAAGCCCTCGCCGAAGAAGCCAGGAAAGACCTGGGCGATAACCTCACAAACTCTCCGGGCGCTAACCGCAGAAAAGCAGGATCAGTAAAATAAATATTATGAACCATCCCAATCCACTTCTAAGCCTCGGCGTTGCATCCCTTCTCGCCGCAAACGCTGCCGGGCAGCAGCCTCAGAAACGGCCTAACATTATTTGGATCTCTACAGAGGACATGAGTCCTCACCTCGGATGCTATGGCGATAAGCTTGCGGTAACCCCCAACATCGACAGGCTGGCCGCCCAGGGCATAAGATTTACCAATGTCTTCACCACGGCTGCAATAAGCGCTCCCTGCAGGGCAGGTATCATCACGGGAATGTATCAGACCTCGATAGGATGCATGCACATGAGGACAACATCGTACAGAAGGTCTGCCGATAATCCCATTCAGTTCACTGCAGTGCCTCCGCACTATGTAAAAGCGTTTACTGAATATATGAGGACATCGGGCTACTACTGCACAAACAACTCAAAAACCGACTACCAGTTTGCAAAGGATCCGGTTCCTGCAAGCATATGGGATGAATGCAGCAATAAAGCTCACTACAGGAACAGACCCGACAAGAGCCAGCCTTTCTTTGCCGTTTTCAACTGGACCGGGACCCACGAGAGCCAAAACTGGAAGATCGACAAAGTGACAACCGATCCGTCAAAGATAAAGGTTCCTCCTTATTATCCTGATACTGAGATAATACGAAGGAACCTTGCGAAAATGTACGACAATATAGCCCGGCTTGACTCTGTCGTCGGGGTTCTGCTCAGGGATCTCGAAAAAGAAGGGGAGCTCGACAATACGATAATATTCTTTTGGGGCGATCATGGCGACGGACTGCCCAGGGCGAAGAGATGGCTTTACGACTCCGGCCTGAACATACCGTTGATAATAAAATTCCCCGATGGCAGCAAAGCCGGAACCATTGATGAGCGTCTTATAAGCTCAATTGATTTTGGACCAACAGTACTTTCACTCGCAGGAGTTACTGTTCCCGCACACATGCAGGGGATTCCCTTTCTTGGAAAACAGACAGGCACCGAAAGAAAATATGTATTCGCTGCACGCGACAGGGTTGACGAGTCCTACGACATGATCAGGTCTGTAAGGACGAAAGACTACCTGTACGTACGCAATTATTACCCCAATGAACCTTTCCCGATATGGGTACCGTATATGAGCAGTATGCCGATATGGAAAGAAATGCTCAGGCTCGATGCTGAAGGGAAGCTCACCGGTCCACAGAAAGCGTGGATGGCCTATTCACGTCCTCCCGAAGAACTGTATGATGTTAAGGCAGATCCGTTTCAGATCAGGAACCTGGTTGACGACCCAAAACTGAAACCTATCCTATCAGAACTAAGGGAGAAGCATGAGGAATGGACGATCGAAACCGGAGACCTGGGCCATATGAATGAGCCTGAAATGATAAACCTGATGTGGCCGGGAGGAGTGCAGCCGGTAACTGATCTGCCATATTTTATCATCAATTCACCGGAAGAGCCGGCTTCGAAGAACCTCAGGACAGGAGGTGCATACACCTTTCCGATGACGCTTGCATTCTATTGTCCTACTCACGGAGCCTCTATAGTATACACGCTTGAGGAAAAGAACAATCCCCGCTGGCAGCTCTATGCAGGTCCTCTTCACCTTAAACCGGGTTCATATGCAATCAGGGTAAAGGCTGTCCGATACGGATACAGGGACAG
>JALONU010000239.1 GCA_025454775.1 Bacteroidales bacterium
CGGGTGCATAGCTTGTTGAATCATTGTCGAGCTGCACCCTCGAATCGAAGTGCGCGCTTATGATTATCTTCCTGTCGTCGCTGCTGTCGGTGCCCCTGAGTATTCCCACAACGTTTTTAAGGTTTACCGGCCTGTTTATTCTCTGGCCTTTTCCTCCGACGGTATAATCCTCGAATTTCACTTCGAGCCTGCCCCCGGAAGCCGGGATATTCTTCTCCATCTCGGCTTTTATCCAGTTCCATGCGGCACCGATACCCTTCGAAGGATCTGTCTGTGTGCTCAGGTTATGGCGGGTGTGGAAGCCTGCCAGGGTCCGGACGTGCTGCTCGAGTCTTTCAGCGGATATATCATTTACCATGCGGGCAATTACGGGGTCCCTGTTTATTATAGTTTGTGCTTTTAACACAGTCATCTCAAACAGGCATATACCAAGGATGATAGTTTTCTTCATTTTCCCTCTTATTTTATCATCGGGAAATTTAATTAAAAAAGAAAACAGAACTTCCGCCGGGCTTTTATTAAGATTGTCAGAACGGCCTCTACTCTATTATAACCCTTCCGGGGCCGTTATTTGCATTGAATGTCGGGAAGTACATCAGCTCTGCTTTTGCCGGATTCAGCGTGTATCTGCCTGAATATCTGGGGAGAAGGTCAATAATGAATTCATAATCGCCTTTGCGTAGTCTTTCGCAGAAGATGGCAGTTTCATTTTTAAATGATTCCCTGTACGTCTCATAAGCCGAAGTCCTGGTTTTGTCTGCATAGGAGCAGCCACCAGGAACCGGGACATTCACCAATACATAGTCGGCATCTTTTTTAACCTTCAGATGAACTTTCAATTTAACTTCCTTCCCAGCCTTTAACATGTTGTCGCTTATGTCGGTAAAACCGGTCGATATTTCGAAATCCGACTTTTTTTCCTCCGGATGAGGATCCCAGTACCTCTGATAAGCGGTTAAATAAACCGGGAAATCACCTGACTTTTTGATACTGAGTGTGTCATCGGGCGAAAGAGTAACTTCATAGGGGAACTTGTCTGTTTCCTTCGTGACAGCTCCTGACATTACCAGTTTTGGTTTTGTGATCTGCTCTCCGGATGACAGCAGTTCAGGAAGAATGGTTTCGATTATTGATGATGATTCGAAGGTATTCAGCCAGAAGCCGCCGGATCTGTTCTCAAAAAAGTAATTCATGATCTTCAGAAGGGTTCGGTCATGACCGGCCGAAGTATCCCTGCGAATGATCCTGTAGGCTATTATCGTATTCTGAATGTTGTTTGCCAGCAAGCCTGAGCTGACTGAATCGGATGCGTAGTAAATATTCCCGAGCATGGTTTCTTTCCGGAATGATTTTAAAGTATCAAGACTGACCTTCATGCCGCAGGTCTGTTTCAGCTCTATCAGCTGCAACAGCTGATTCAGGTTCAGCTTTCCGCCTGTTTCTATCCCGGAAATGAGAGCAGGGAAGTTAACCTTTGCATTCAATACTTTTAAAATCCGTACAGCATTTAGCCTGTCATCAACAGATTTGGTTTCCCTGATTTTCCAGACAAGATTATCCGCTATTTTCCCGACATCTGTATTCACACTGTATCCCATTTCTTTTGCTTTTGTCAGAGCTTCGAGAACATGGAGGCTCATCCAGAGGCTTGATTCATAAGAACTTTTCCACCAGCCCCACAGATCATCTTCCCTTTTGTTTCTGCCCAGGAGTCTTATGATCTTTTCTGCATCGTTTGACTTTCCGAAAGGCCTATTCTGAAATTTGCAGATATTCTGTTCCGCCAGCAAGGCTTTCAGCTTTGATGCAAGCTGTTCATTGCATGAATACCGGTAGCCGGTTAACATGCTGATTTCATCTGCAAGGACTTCAAGAACATCTGCCCTGGCATAAAGCCTGACATCCCCGGGAAGGCTATCAAAATGAAGGTTTAAGGTTGTATCCCTGTCAAGAACAAAAAACTGACCGGCGGTTTTTTCCAGTCCCACAGGGAATACTGGAATATATTTCTGTTCCCCGTCGAAGTAGCCATCCTCTTTTTCGAGATAGTATTTTACAGACAGGGAATCCTGTCTGCCGGCGACTACAGGAAGGGTATCAATTATCGATCTGATGCAGACCTGGTCCTTTTCTGAAACCAGTGTGCTGTCGCTTACGAATCTGATCCTTAGCGGGATAGTGTCTGAGGTATAGTTCAGGACCTTTCCTATCAACAGAGAACTGTCATTCTCGGTAAGAAATCCGGGTACTGCCAGCTGGGCCATTAACGGCTTATAAGATTTTATTGATCCTTCAGTCTGCCCGGATTGTTTCTTTCCGTTCATTGCGAGGTAAAAAGTCCTCCAACTTGTCACGTCATCGGGAAAAGTAACTTTAAACGAGGCCTTTCCCTGTTTGTCCGTCACTAATTCCGGCTGCCAGAAAGCATAATCGGAAAAATTATTCCTGATAGAGCTTGCCTGTGACGCGGTCTCTGCGAAAGCTGCGTCATAATCCGCACCCAGAAGCCCCGGAACTTTTGTTGCAAGGAATATTCCGCCTGTACTAATCAGAACCACACCCTTGGCTCCACGTGCACCATATATTGCTGTGGCCTGGGGATCTTTCAGTACCTGGATCCCTTTTATAAGACCCGGATCGAGTTCTTTTATGCTTCCCGTATAAACCACACCGTCGATCACATATAACGGTTCCGCCTCGAAGCTTGCGGTTCCGACACCCCGTATTTGAATAATCACCGCACTGTCCCGGACATTGGAGTGAAAAATTTCGACTCCCGCTACTTTTCCCGCCAGGCTTGTTGCAAGGACTGATTCCATTCCCTGTATGCCGGCAGTATTTACAACTGCGACAGATCCGGTCAAGGCACTCTTTCTCTGAATTCCATAGCCGACCACTACCACCTCATCAAGCTTCAAAACAGAAGGAGTAAGATTCACATTCAGGATTTTCTTGTCAGAAATGTCATACTCTTTCTGCTCATACCCGATGAATGAGAATGCCAGGATATTGTTCCCCCTTGGGACGTTCAGGGAATAATATCCATCCAGATTGCTTAGCGTGCCGAACGTAGTGCCTTTGATCGTAACAGTGACGCCTGGCACAGGATTTCCTTCTTCGTCGCGGATATATCCCTCAATAAAATCACCATCGCCGGAAAAGCGTAGTTCCTCCTGGTACCTGTTATATATCTGCCTGACCTCTGCATCCCTCATTCCCTCTGCCGAAGCAGTTTTAAAGAGATTTTCCCCGATAATCCTGCTCACGTAAGTGCTGAAAGAATCTTTGGTATGTTTTTCAGGCATTTTCAGCCTGTGGTGGTTCAATCCGTCAGGAGCAACATATAGTGAATCGATTAGAGAATATTCAGATCCCGGCAGGAAGAACAGGACCTTATAATATCCCTTTTCCAGGTCGTTGAAAGTATAGCTGCTTCCGGGATAGATACGAAGGAATTTGCTTTCGTCATACCTGAATAATAAGATATTCAGCGGCCTCAGCGATGGCTTGCTGCTGTCGGGCAGCAGGTCAATTTTCATCATACCCTTTCCTCCTGATGTAGTCTGCGGGTAGTTATACCTGGCAGTCAGATACCTTTTCTGTTCGATGTAGTCTTTCCAGTTTTTTATAATGTCTTCTTCCTTCATTACCTTGTCGGCCAGGCTTTCACGGGCATTATAATAATTCAAAATATCAGGATAGCGTTTTATTACATCGACACTCCTCATTTTTAACAATCCCGGAGCGAATTCGTATTCGAAAAATGGTTCATGATTAAATACAAGAGAGAAGCTGTCCACAAGGTGAAAGTTTGTTCTGACAGGCTCAACAGGTCCGGCAAGATTGTTGTTGAATCCGGCGGCTCCGGGTTTCAGGAAATGAACAGCCCCATGCTGTTCTATATATCCATAGTATTCACCGAACTTGTTGCTGAACGGGAATATGTATTTATAAAGGTTTGATTTCTCATACTCACTCAGGCGCGGCTCAGCCTTGCTGATGGTTACATTCCTGTTTACGATGCTGTCCCTCAGTGAGATAATCGTTTTATTGCGGTTCCCGAAGTAAACACTGTCAATTTCGTATACCCTGTTTGCCGTTCTAAGCTTAACCTGGTGGTACCCGCTGTCGACCCTGAATGAATACGGCCGGATATTCGTCGACCAACTGAAATAAAGAGGCTCTCTGTCAACATATATTATATGTATGGGGACCGGCTGGCCGCGGGATACTACAAAAGGTGCAAACTGGGTCATGCCTGAGGGATACTGAGACATGTAAATTTCATTTCCCGGGTAAATAAACCGGTAA
>JALONU010000065.1 GCA_025454775.1 Bacteroidales bacterium
TAACATTGGTAATCAGTGGATTGCATCAGGGATCCTTGAATGGGCAAGGAAAACACTTTACAGCGATCTCAGGGAAAATGCATGGGAGATAATGATATCCGGGGCTGAAAAAGTCCCGCCAGGATCAAACGGAGTGAAGGTGATACCCCGGTTTTACGAGGAACTAAAGGGACAACCCGGTGGCCAGATTATGGGCCTCACGATGGAATCGACCCGTGATGAGGTCTTCAGGGCAATCCTTGAAGCACTGTCGCATAGACTCAGCGAAGGGAAGGATGCTCTCGAAAAAGCAGGAGGATTTAAAACGGAAAGCATCCTGTGTGTTGGAGGAGGATCGAAAAACAGGCTATGGAACAAACTGAGAGCCGAAGCAACAGGAGTGCCCAGCTTCGCCGGAAGAGGCCAGGAAAAGAATTGAGTATAGATTTGAGATATTCTGATCCCCCCAGACCCGTGGGTCTTGCCCCCCCTTAGGGGGGGGTGGGGGGTAGAATGAAGGGATTCGCCCCCCCTTTAGAGCCTGTCCCGCGCAGCTTATGCGAAGCGGGAGGGGTTGGGGGGTCAGATTCAGGGGGGGCTGGGGGGGCCGGGGTATTAAAAAATATAGATTATGACCTACGCCTATTTCAACGGAAAATTCCTGCCAAAGGACGAAGTAAAGATTAGTCCGGACGACCGCGGATTCCTGTTCGCAGACGGGATATACGAAGTGGTGAGATGGTACGAGGGATTCTTCTTCGACATGGAAGGCCACATGACTAGGATGAAAAGGAGCATGAGGGAGATAAGGCTGGCATGGCCGGATGCTGATGCCTTTCCCGATATTGCCCGCGGGCTGATAGAAAGGAACGGCCTCCTGGAAAGGCCTTCACTGGTCTATCTGCAGGTGACAAGGGGTGCCGCAAAGCGAACGCATACATTTCCCTCACCGCCCGTCGAACCTACAGTGTATGCCTTTGCATGGGGCTTCAAACCTCCCCGTGAAATAGTGGCGGAGGGCATCACAACTATCCTCAGAAATGATCCCCGCTGGAAAAGATGCGACATCAAGTCGGTGTCGCTGCTTCCCAATATCCTTTATTTCCAGGAAGCTAACGAAGCCGGTTCGATGGAATGCATATTCACGCGCGACGGAATGATGACTGAATGCGCACATTCAAATGTGTTCTTTGTGATTGACGGAAAGGTTTTCACCCACCCCGAATCCGAAAATATCCTGTCGGGCGTGACCCGCAGGAACGTCATTGAAATCGCCAGGAAAGCCGGAGTATCCGTTATAGAGATACCTGTGGCAGCCAGCCGTCTTCCGGAAGTCAGCGAAGCCTTCATTACGAACACGTCCTTTGAGCTAGCGCCGGTGATTGCCATCGACGGAAATCAGGTTGGCAGCGGCAGACCCGGACCGGTGACCCTGCTGCTCAGGAAAGAATTCGACAGGCATACAGCGGGATTAAGGTCCTGACGCAGGGAGATTGAATTTTCCTATATTTGCACAAAATTTTAAAAACCGATGAGCAACACGCAGCTTAGCGAGCAGGAACAGATACGAAGGAGTTCACTTGAAGAGCTCAGGAAACTGGGCATAAATCCATACCCTGCAGCAGAATTTAAGACGAATGCATTTGCCGCCGATATTCATGAGAATTTCGTCGCCGAAAAGAACAACTATCCCGATGTATCGATGGCCGGCAGGATAATGAGCAGAAGGATAATGGGAAATGCATCGTTTGCCGAATTGATGGATTCATCCGGAAGGATCCAGATATATGTACGCCGCGACGACATCTGCCCCGGTGAGGATAAAACAATGTACAACACCGTTTTCAAACGCCTCCTCGATATCGGTGACATAATCGGAGTAAAAGGTTTCGTTTTCAAAACACAGATGGGCGAAACGACCGTTCATGTTAAGGAACTGACAATTCTCAGTAAGTCGGTGCACCCGCTTCCCATAGTAAAGGAAAAGGACGGACAGGTTTTTGATGCCGTCACAGAAAAGGAGATGAGGTACCGCCAGAGGTACGTCGACCTGATTGTCAACCCCCAGGTCCGTGATGTATTCAGAAAGAGAACCCTGATATACCAGACGATGAGGGAGCTCTTCAACTCCAGAGGATATCTTGAAGTGGAAACCCCTGTGCTTCAGCCAATCCCGGGGGGAGCAAATGCACGGCCGTTCATCACACACCATAATACCCTCGACATTCCCCTGTACCTGAGGATAGCAAATGAGCTCTATCTCAAGAGGCTTATAGTGGGAGGCTACGAAGGTGTCTATGAATTTTCAAAGGACTTCCGCAACGAGGGAATGGACAGGACCCACAACCCGGAATTCACCGTAATGGAGATCTACGTGGCTTACAAGGACTACAACTGGATGATGTCATTCACAGAGGAGATCATAAGCACCGTGGCAATGAAACTTCACGGGAAGACAGAGATAACATATGACGGGAAGCTGATTAACCTGGAACCGCCGTATAAAAGGATCAGCATGCTCGATTCCATCAGGGAGAATACCGGCCTCGATATAACAGGTATGGATGAGGATCAGCTTCGCAAGGCCTGCGACAGGCTCGGAGTGGAAAATGACCGTACAATGGGAAAAGGAAAGCTCATCGACGCCATCTTCAGTGAAAAATGTGAGCACACGCTTATTCAGCCTACCTTTATCATAGACTACCCCACAGAGACTTCGCCGCTGACAAAATCGCACAGGAGCAAGCCCGGACTGACCGAGAGATTCGAACTCTTCATCAATTGCAAGGAAATTGCAAACGCCTATAGTGAGCTCAACGATCCCATCGATCAGATGGACCGTTTCAGGGACCAGCTTAAGCTTTCGGAAAAAGGAGACAACGAGGCGATGTTCATAGACCACGACTTCGTAAGGGCTCTTGAATACGGAATGCCGCCTACATCAGGGATGGGAATGGGGATGGACAGGCTGACGATGCTTATGACCGACCAGCCGTCAATACAGGATGTGCTGTTCTTCCCGCAGATGAAACCTGAGATCAGGCAGAACCCCTGAATCGCCCGATATAATCCAGCAGCTTCTGAAGCAGCTTAAAATAAAGGGCGAGGAATAACAGCACGGACACAATCCACAAGACAGCCGTGTTGAACCAGTAGGTCCTGATCTCAATATCCCCCAGCCTCTTTACAGGTGCATAGTAATGTGCCCTTCCATATCGTGAGGTGGCTTTCATGTATCCCGGCTGGAATTTCTGGATTATCCTGTCATCAGCATTAAAAGTCATATCCTGCTTGAGATTGAGGGAGCCCAGCAGAAGATTTTTCAGATCTTCATTTTCATAATCATATCTGAGCCTGACCAGCCTGTCTTTACCTATCTCCTTCTCCCTGGTCAGTTTTATATTCTCAATCTGCCTTCCGGCATTGTTCATCTTCTTTACGAAGGTTTTTCTCCTCAATGCTTCCAGGAATTCTGTAGCCTTCCTTTCCACTTCAGCGCTGTAGTTTTCCGGACTGAGCGAAGCCTGCCATTCCGGGATCTTTATCAATGAGGAGTCTGACAGGAGATCCAGGCTTGACCTGATCCTACTGAAATACTCGTCGAGACGGTCCTTTTCGGCCGGATCGTCTTTTATCTTCGTGCAGGTCTGGAGACTTTCAATCAGTGCTTCTGTCAGAAATTCAGCATAATACTGGTTCTGGCTCTGTATCATTTTGTATTCGAAAAAAGGCTTTTCATACCTGTTGCTGCTGAACTGGTGAACGGCCAGCGCTTCAAAAGACCACCGTGCAGGCATGAGATCGCCGAGAACAGGCACGAACTCCTGCTTTGAATTTGAAAGATGGAGCTTGTCAAAGGAAACCAGGACACCGCTGAATAGAAGCTGCGGGATGATGACGAAAGGTATCAGAATGTAAATTGTTATTACCGAGTTGAAAGCGGAGGAGAGATTCAGTCCGAGGATGTTTGCGAGGCATGATGTTGTGAACAAAACGAACCAGTAGCTCAGGAACATTCCCTTTATCCCGAGGATCAGGTTTCCCGCAACTACGAACAGAAAGGTCTGAATTGCTGAAAGAATGAACATTAGCAGGATCTTCGAGTTGAGGTAACTGAACCAGCTGAGGTTCAGAAATGATTCTCTCCTGAGTATCTTCCGGTCCCTGACTATCTCCTCGGAGCTCGACATCAGTCCGAAGAACAGTGATGTGATAACGCACATGAAGATATACGCCTTTATGTTACCGTTATCGCTGAACCTGTATTCTTCTCCGCCTGAAAACCTCGTGAACCAGGCAAGGATCATTGCCAGAACGGGTGCTCCGAACACGCTTATGAGAATATACTGCTTATCGGCCAGTTTGGACAGCAGGTCGCGCCTGAAGAAGATCACCGACTGCATGATCAGCCCGGGTATGCTGAAGCTGTTTGCAGGCAAAGGTTCTTTGCCGGAAGGGGTTCTTCTGATCCCTGACAGGTACTTTTCCCGGAATTTCTCAGCCCATTCAGCCGGGGATATCTTTCTTGTACGTGTCGGCATCCCACGTTCATCCACCACCTTCGCCTCGATTATCTGAAGTATCTGTTCCGTGTCGATATTCCCGCAACTCACGCACTGATCTTCTTCAGGATTTGCATGGTTGCTCAGGGTTTTGAAGTAAACAATTGCTTCCGACGGATCACCGTACCATACCTGGTAGCCTCCCCTGTCGATGAACATTACCCTGTCGAACATCTTGTATGTCTCAGAGCCGGGCTGGTGGATGTTGATGATAACGAGCTTCCCCTTCGCGGTCTGCTCCTTCAGCAGGTTCATCACTGCCTCCGAATCGACCGAAGACAGACCGGAAGTCGGTTCATCAACAAAAAGGATAGTCGGTTCGCGCAGCATTTCCAGGGCGATGTTGACTCTTTTACGCTGCCCTCCGCTTATCACCTTCTTAAGAGGGTTACCAACCTTGAGGTCCTTTATTTCATCAAGGTCAAAATCGACAAGGATCCTGTTGACGGTCTCCAGTATCTCTTCCTCAGAAAGACTGCTGAGGCACATCTTAGCGCTGAAGTAAATATTCTGAAATACTGTAAGCTCCTCGATCAGAAGGTCGTCCTGCGGTACAAGCCCGATAACTCCCCTGAGCTCCTTTCTGTCCTCTTCATTATAGAGATCGTATCCGTTAATTATCACTTTCCCGCTGTCGGGCTTCAGTGTCCCGTTCAGGATGCTCAGAGTCGTTGATTTACCTGCCCCGCTGCCTCCGAGTATCCCAACCAGCTTCCCTGATTCCTCGTGTATGCTGAGATTATGAATACCGTTATCGCTGCGGGGAAATCTGTACGAGATATTGTTTGCATCGAGGGTGACCCTGAAGCCGGGTTTCGCTTCGGTGATCATGCTTACAATCTTTGAGTAATAGACAGTATTTATACCGGCACCCCTGAGCACCGATCCCCTGTCGAAGATATAGGGCTGGTCTCCGGAGATATTCTGGCCGTTTAGGTAAAGATCGGCAGGGCCTTCATAACGCATTATGAATGAATTTGTACTGGCTATATACAGGAAGGCGGCCTGTCCTTCAAGATTTTCATCATGTATATACCTGAAGCCACCTGTCTCTGGCTTTGATCCCGTGATAAGCACGGCATTTTTCTTCTCCTTCAGATCGAGGGAACGGTCGACGATAAAGGTTTTGATATCCGGGAACTCATGGTTATCTATGTTGAAAGCACTTGCGACAGTCTGGAGGAAATCGAGTTCGTTCTCGCTTATCTCCTCTGCGCGGGAGATATAGTCTGCAAGCTGAACCAGGACATAGATCTTCTGCTTGTGCCTGAGCTCAGTGTTAATATTTTCACAGATGCCCAGTATCTTCATGGCATTGAGGGATGTCCTCTTCCTGTCCCTTAAGGTGCCTTTGGTGATATTATCCGCGGCAAAGGCCGCAAGGTACTCCTCGTACATGAGCATGTACCTCTCGGTAAGCTCTCTGTTCAGATGCCTGGAAAGGAAGGATCTGACCACTTCCTTTTCCTTTCCGGTTATCACTCTTTCGCCGTGAATATCGGCAATCAGTGCGAACAGTCTGACCAGGGCGTTCAGTATGTCTTCACTCATCTGACCGGTTATCTGATTCTACATAAATAAATCCGCTTCCCCTGATGCCATTATTGCGGAAAGCTTATCTTTGTTTAACACAAGTTAGGATTTTATCATCAGACGGAAAAACTTTTTTTTATTCCGCTCAACATGAAGGAATTCCTGAACCATAAGGGTCAGGTCACACACAAGTCGATCGACAGGCTTTTAAGCGACCTGAAGAAAACCGAGGAATACAGGTCGCTGAACAAGACCACGGCCAAAAGAGCCTACTCTATTCTCGTGGAGATCCTGGAGAACATTTCGAAACATTCGATCTGCAAGTCATATTCAGCCATAAATGCTCCCTGTACGGTATCAGTCTCCCAGGCTCCTGAGAAGATCATTATTAATGCGGGCAACCCTATATCGAATGAAAAAAGGGATATTCTTGCCGCCCAGCTGGAACTGGTGAATAACCTCGACCAGGTGGCGCTTGTTTCCTTATACGAGGACAAGATCAACCGCAAGGCAAAGAAGAATGAAAGGAATGCAGGCCTCGGATTCCTGCTGATGAGAATCAAATCAGGGAACAGGATAGAATACAGTTTTTCAAAGATCGCAGGAAACATATGGTATTTCTCTGTAAAAATTCTGATAAACAAGTATATTATGAGAAAACTACTGATTGAACGGACAGCAAGTTCTCCCAGAGTCCTGCTGGATCCCGAAAACAATGTTTTCGAGATCTCCGGAGAATCGAGGCCTTCTGATGTTGCATACTTCTATGGCGAGATCATCACATGGTATGACGATTACTCCCTGGCACTCACAAGATTGGACAAGGATGAAGATCCTCCTGTATTCAATCTCGATTTCGATTATTTCAATTCTTCTTCAGCAAAGTATATTCTCGACCTTTGCAAGATGATGGCTTCCACACGCACAAAGGGAAAGGAAATAAAAGTGAAATGGCATTACGAAAAGGACGACATGGACATGCTTGAATCAGGGAAGGAAATGTCGAGAATATCAAAGATGCCGTTTGAATTTGTTGAGAAGGGATGATACCCACGTGAGCAGGGAGGAAAAAAATATCCCGGACAGGTGGAAGGATGTCATCCTTGATCCTGTCAATGGCAGCCGGAAAGAAGAGTTCAATTCCGGCCTTAAAGACAATCTTGCCAGGTACCTCCACGCCGATATACAACGGACACGAGACCTTTACACTTCTCCTTTCCCCTTCAGCAGGGATTTCGAGAGGCTTAACCCGTTGGAGAGGTCATTCTGGGCCGTACTTATCGATGAGATCCCCGATAAGCTTATCGCATGCAACCTGAGGATACGCAGGTACGGCGATTTCTGCAGAACCTGCCTCATCCCCTACAGCGACCTTGAGAACATGGCCAGGAATATTTACAACGACATGAGGCCTGATAAGAGTTCCGGACTCAATGCCTGCTTTGACGACCTGCCGGATAAAAGAAAAAGGTTTTACATAGAGCTGTGCCATCTTATTCCCGTTGAACTAAAAAAAACAGGCTTTGAAATAATCAGGCCCGAAGAGATCGCCGAGATCAACGAAAAGCTCGTTCAGAGGCTTGCACGCGCAATCCATTCAAGATATATTCACCAGCTGAGGAAACAGGAAGCAGGATCCGATCGAAGTACCTATCTTAACTGGCTTCACAGGCAGGGATCAGCATCAATAGATCCTGACGATGACTTTGACAATCTCCCCGAAGAGGTCAGGCAATCCAATCTCGACAATGCCTACCATATACCTGCAAAGCTGCTTGCAATAGGATATAAGATACGACCTGCAAGGAAAGGATTCAAATCACTGGTCCTTCACCTTGATGACCAGGAAGTTGAAGCTGTAGCAAAAGTGGAACACATCAGGTGGTGCTGGGATAAGATCCTCAACGGATGGGTTTATGGCAGGGAAAGGGATAATAAAAGAAAGGCACATCCGAGCATCGTCCCCTACGAGGACCTTTCGGAGCCGGAAAGGGAAAAAGACCGTGAACTCGTGAGACTGATCCCGGCGCTGCTCAGGGACATCGACTATGAAGCCTACCCTGTAAACCCCGAAAAGATAAGCAGGATACCTTATGCCATAAAGCCCCATAGCAGTGTTCACAGTATCCTGGATGAGACCAGGGATTTGAGTGATCATCTCCTGGGTATGGTCCCGCTTCCGCCCGGGGCTGAACAGATGGTTGCAGCAAGGAACCTGAAAATAGAGGAAGCAATACGGGAGGTCGAAGGAAGCTATAACTATGCCCTTCAGATACAGGAGTCCTTCCTGCCCGATAGTCTTTACATAAGGGAATGCTTTGCCGACAGCTTTGTCCTGTTCAGGCCGAAGGACATCGTAAGCGGTGACTTTTATTTCTTCAGCAGGCAGGACCACAGGATAATCTTCGCTGCAGCCGACTGCACCGGCCATGGTATACCCGGCGCACTGCTCAGTACAATCGGTTACGGGATCCTTGATCAGGCTGTTAACGAGCTGAAGATCTCTGAACCTTCAAAAATCCTTGGGCACCTGTACTCCAGGATTCACAGATTCCTTAAACCCGGCCCCGTGGGCACCATGATCTATGACGACCTTGACATCGCTCTTTGTGCCCTCGACCTGAAGAGCGGAAGGCTGGTATATTCAGGAGTCGGTAATTCACTCTATCAGATCTCAGGAAGCGATTTCCTTGAATATAAGCCCGGCAATGTAAGAGAAGGAGTTAAGAAGGAAGATGATTATACTTTCACTTCCGAGAACATTAAAATCAGGCATGGGGACAATTTCTACCTATGCACCGACGGTTATGCAGACCAGTTCGGTGGGAGGAATCATAAGAAATACCAGAGCGGGAGGCTGAAGGAAAAACTGAGGCAGATATGCAGCTTCCCCATGCCGGAGCAGGGCGACATGCTGTACGAGGAAATTGAACGCTGGAGGGAAGAGAACAATGAGGACCAGACCGACGACATTCTGGTGATAGGAATAAGGATATGAGAGTCTATAATCCCTTTGACCTGAGAAGCTCCCTGTATTCAGTACCTTCAGGAATATAGATCCTGCTGGCCAGAAGCCATGGCAGGAAAGAATCATGCTCGCTGCAGGCGCGGCTGAGCCATTCGAGGGCCGGTTCCTCCTCACTCCTGAATTTATGAATCAGGTAAAACGCTGAGGAAGGGATATATTCTGTCCGGGCTCTTCCCTTCAGCTCCCCGAACAGCTTCTCAGCCTCTTCTGTCCTTCCAGTGAGAAAATAACCGCAGTCGAGACAGGCCGTTACGAATGGATTCCCCGAAGAAAGCGCTGCGGCTTTTTCAAATTCCTCCACAGCTTCCGGGATCATGGAATTCGAATAGTATGTATTTCCGAGCATCAGATGCGTAAAATAATAATGCGGATTCAGTGACAGCGTCATCCTGTACTCTTCGATCGCCCTCGCATAATCGCCGCTGAATGAATATGCAAGTGCCACCTCTGTGTTAATGTAAGCCGATAGAGGGTCCAGCTCCCTGGCGGTCTTTGCTTCACTTATGGCTTCCTCACTCCTTCCCGAGCATGTAAGCAGGAAAGAGTAGTAAATATGGTTCAGGGGCGAATTGGGATTAATACTTATCGCATGCCTGAAATTGCGTTCAGCCTCGGCCCTGTCCCAGTGGTAGAACGTATTTATATTCCCGAGAACCGAATAGGCTTCTGCAAGATTTTCATCAATCTGCAGGGCTTTGTTCACATATTCAATAGCCCGCGGAAAGGCTTCGTCGGGAGGCACGCTTCCATAGGTTGTACTTACAAAATCAATTGCTGCCAGGCCGGCATATACAATGGCAAATCCCGGATCCAGTTTCAGGGCTTCCCTGAAATACCCGGAAGCCCTGCTGTAACCCTCGGGGGTGAGCATCTGCCAGCAGTGAGTGCCTTTAAGATAGAGATTGTATGCCTCTATGTTATCAGTATGCCGTCTGGAAACCGGCTTTGCCTGGCTTCCGAGCAGCCTGAGCTGAAGGTTTTGCAGGATTGCATGACTGATCTCATCCTGGATCTCAAAGACATCCTTCAGTTCCCTGTCGTAACGTTCAGACCAGATGTGGGTGCCGTCGTCAACCCTTACAAGCTGGGCCATGATGCGCAGACGATTGTCGGATTTCCTGATGCTCCCCTCAAGGAGGGTTTCAACATTAAGCCTCCGGCCGATCTCCCTTATATCCGTTTCCTTGTTCTTGAAGGCGAAGGCCGAGGTGCGTGCAATCACCTTGAAGCTGCTGTTGTGCGACAGGGTATTGATTATCTCTTCTGAAATGCCGTCGCAGAAATATTCCTGGTCCCTGCCGGGGCTCATATCGACAAAAGGCAAAACGGCAATCGATTTTGCTGTCTTATTCTGCGGGGCCCTGGTTGCAGTTGTAATCTCCTGTCTGAAGGGTTTTTCTGAAGATCCCTGCCTGATTGCCGAAATGATCTGGTAAATATTGTTTGCCACCCTGTTGATCTGGTTCCTGTAGGTGGTCCCGTTCAGGTTTCTCGCTTCATCATCAAACCTTGTCATAGGCCTGTTGACGCCGGGTTCCTTGTAAATAAAATCCACACCCCGCATGGTATCGCCAAGAACCGATTCACACAACTTTATATCTGCAGCGTCGAGGTCGTGTATGCGGACCGGAAGTATCCTGCTGGCAGCAAAGCCTCCTGGCAGGGTTACCTTAAGACCGATGCTGTCGCCGGATGCATTTTCAGCAAAAGCGATGAACTCATTCTGCCATGCAAAGGATCGCGGATCGCAATACGTACGCGAGATCACGGGTATGAATACCAGGCAGTTCAGCTTAAGCTTCAGGGAGGCATCAACATCGTGGGTCTCAAGGAGTCCGTTGTGCGGATTGATATCAAAATACAGGCTGATTTCCTCCTTGAAAGTAGAGTCAAGCTCCGATTTCAGTGAATCGACAAAATCGCTCACCCACCTTTCACCCTTATTGTCCTTCTGGCGGTAGCTGATAAAGATGTCATACTCAAAGCCGGGAATGATGCTTGCCATGGCGTTGATTCGCTGATATAAATTTAAGAAAGAAAGGGATGCAAGTCAAATTTATTTAGGCAGCTTTAATTATCCCTGACCTTTGCCGGGAAATTCAGAGTCCCATCTCTTTCAGGAGCCTCATGGCTTTTGAATCCCTGGGTATCAGCATCGGGCTTGCCCGGAACCATAAAAGGAAGGAATCCCTTTCCCTGAAAGCCCTGTTAAGCCATTCCAGGGCAAGGTCTTCCTCCTTCCTGGCCATGTGAATAAGGTAAAAGGAAGTTGCCGGCACATATCCCTTTTCGACCCTTATCTTCAATCCTTCGAATAACTCATCCGCTCTTTGTTTCTGTCCGGATAGGTAGAGGCTGAAAATCAGAAATGCGACTGAATAGGCATTCCCTCCTGAAAGTTCAACAGCTTTTTCGTATTCGGCAACAGCTTCCCTTATCATCGACTTGCCAAAGTACGACATGCCGAGCTGGCTGTGGGCGAAAAAGTAGCTGGGATTGATTGAAAGGGTCATTTTATATTCTTCGACAGCACGGTCAAAATTTCCGGAATAAGCGTAAGCTACACCGGCAAAAGTGTTTACGAAGTACGACAACGGATCGAGTTCCTGGGCTCTGACAGCCTCTGCAATAGCTTCTTCGTGCCTTCCGGTGCATGTAAGCATCAATGAATAAAAGATATGAATAAGTGATGAGTTCGGATTTATCTGAAGGGCATGCCTGAGATTGCGCTCTGCCTCTTTCCAGTTCCAGTAATGAAAAGTGTTTATCACGCCCAGCACCGAATATGCGCCTGCAAGCGTACTGTCCATGTTTATTGCTTTGTTCACGAACTCAACTGCTTTCGGGTAGGCCTGGTTGGGGGGTACATCACCATAAGCGGTACTGAACATGTGAATGGTTGCAAGGCCGGCATAGGAAAGGGCATAGTCCGGGTCTTTTTTCAGCGCCAGCTCAAAATAGCCGGCTGCCTTCGTGTATCCTTCCTGCGTCATCATCTGCCAGCAGTAATTACCCTTCAGATAAAGATGGTAGGCTTCAACATTATCGGTGTATCTCTTTGAAATAGCTGTCCTGTCTTCCCCAAGCAGCCTGACCTTGAGCTTGCCGACAATTGCCAGGGCAATCTCGTCCTGGATGGCGAACACATCCTTCATTTCCCTGTCGTAGCGTTCCGACCACATATTTGAACCGTCGGCAACATTTATGAGCTGGACTGTTATCCTGAGGTGGTCCCTGTCTTTCCTGATGCTGCCTTCGAGTATCGTTTCGATGTTGAGTTTTTTCCCTATCTCGCGGATGTCTTCCTGCCTGTTCTTGAAAGCAAAAGCGGATGTCCGTGCAATCACTTTTATCCCCTCCACATGGACAAGGGCATTGATGATTTCTTCCGTAACACCGTCGCAGAAGTATTCCTGGTCGCGACCAGGGCTCATATCAACAAAAGGAAGAACTGCAATTGAGCTCTTTCGTGGAGGCTGAGGCTTTGGTTCCTCAGCTGTTTTAAGGCGGACAGGTTCGGGGCTTCGTGAACCGGTTCGCATACCGCTGATTATTTCATAGATGGCATTTGCGACCCTGTTGATCTGGTTCCGGTATTTCGTCCCGCCAAGGTTTTTTCGTTCATCGTCATTCAGGGTAAGGGGTCTGTTAACCCCCGGTTCGCGGTAAATGAATTCCACCCCTCTCATCACTCCACCGAGTACTGATTCGCACTTCCTGATATCGTCGGCCGACAGTTCATGGATTCGCACCGGAAGTATCCGGCTCCCTACATTGCCGTCGGGCAGCCTTACCTTTAGTCCTGCCTGGTCGCCGGAGGCGAGTCCTGCAAAAGCCCTGAACTCCTTTTCCCATGTCAGGGATCTGGTATCGCAGTAAGTGTTTGAGATCACGGGGATGAAGACGGCACATTTAAGTTTTTTCTCCAGGGAGGCATCTGAAAGACCGGCTTCATGCGTTTCGTCGTGCTTATCATCAAAGCAGATGCTTATCTCTTCCTTGAAAGTGGAATCAAGTTCTTCCTGAAGCGACCCGACAAATTTGCTGATCCACCCGTCGCCCCTGTTGTCCTTGCTCCGGTAGCTGACAAAAATATCGTACTCAAAACCTGGTATCAGGCTTGCCATAGGAGAATGTATAAGTCTAAAGTTACGACAGGATTAAACAAAAGTCAAATATTTCTCCGTCTGAATTCCGGGACGCCTATTGACTCGTAAAGAAAATTTTTTATTATATTTACTTAAATATACATAAACCGTGCAGGGCAGGCATGCCCGCTTTGCACC
The DNA here is from genome assembly GCA_025454775.1 of Bacteroidales bacterium. Taxonomy (GTDB): domain Bacteria; phylum Bacteroidota; class Bacteroidia; order Bacteroidales; family VadinHA17; genus LD21. Next base: position 13,389 of record JALONU010000065.1, read on the forward strand.
CCGCCATCATGACTAACAGGATACTCTACCGGTTTTTTGTAATTAGTCTGATTATCCTGCCCCTTCCCCAAACCAATGGATCGCTATTCCACATCTCCATACCAGATACGGCAAATCAGTCTTTCGGTTTGTTTGACAGGCATGACCTTCTGGAGATAACCCTGAATTTTGACCTGACAACCTACCTGAGAACCAAACCGAAAAAGGAATACCTCAAGGGAAAGATCACCTTCAATCCCGGGAAAACAGATTCAGTAACCAGGAATATACGCATCCGGACACGCGGAATATTCCGCAACGATTGGTGCTTCTATGCCCCGATAGAACTGAATTTCAAGGGAGCAGGCTTCGGTTACTCTGATCTTGACAGGATAAACAAGATCAAGCTGGTGCCGCAGTGCACCGCAGGAAACGAAAGCGAGAAATATGTACTGATAGAATACCTGATCTACAGGATGTTCAATGTTATGACCGACACCAGTTTCAAGGTCAGGTTATTACAGGTAAATTATACTGATTCCGAGAATAAAAAGAAGCCTTACACCCAGTTCGGATTCCTGATCGAACCTCTGAAGATGCTCGAAGCCCGGACAAATTCAGTGGAGATAGTTTCAAGAGCCCTGAATCAGAAAAGCATCTATCCCCGTATGATGGACAGGATAGCCATCTTCAATTATATGATAGGCAATTACGACTGGGCTGTCCCCAACCAGCATAATATCAAGGTTATCAAGCCTTTGATCGTGGATCCGCTGAATCTTGCTGCAGCGGTCCCCTACGATTTCGATTTTACAGGCCTTGTGAATGCCGCTTATGCAATACCTGAAGACAAAATTACCGGCACCACCAGCATCCGTGAGAGGATCTTCCTGGGGGTTTGCAGGGACAGGGAGGTTTACAGGAAAGACCTCGAGGAGTTCCTGAGGGCAAAGGAAGAATTCTATACTCTTATAAATAACTTCGCCTACCTCAATGCAAAGCAGAAGAAAGACATGATCCTTTATCTCGATGAGTTCTTCAACAAGTGCACCGGGAAGCAAGGCATAATAGAGGTATTCCTTGACAAATGCAAAAATTTCTGATACAAATCAAGACCCGAAACTATGGAACCAAACATTTTCAAC
>JALONU010000066.1 GCA_025454775.1 Bacteroidales bacterium
TTCCGATCTCTTCAGTCACAGGATGCCCGAAGCGCACAGATCAACCATCGACTACCATTATTATACCAGCAACGGTTACCTGGTCTTCAATCCTGACGTTCACTACATAAACGGTTACCCTGGTCAGAGCGCCTTCAACTGTGTGATGCCCGGGATAACTGCGCTCCTGGAAAAAGGCTTCGTGGATGAAAAAAGGATAGGTGCACAGGGACACTCCTGGGGCGGGTACCAGGTTGCTTACCTGGCAACGAGAACAAATCTATTTGCTGCTATTGAATCGGGAGCTCCGGTAGTAAATATGTACAGCGCTTACGGTGGTATAAGATGGGAGACAGGCGTCAACCGGTCAATGCAATACGAGCATCAGCAGAGCCGGATCGGGGCCACGATCTGGGAAGCTCCTCATCTGTACTGGGAGAACTCACCGCTGTTTGCAATTGAAAAGGTGCAAACACCAATACTAATAATGTCGAACGACCAGGATGGGGCTGTACCCTGGTGGCAGGGCATTGAATTTTTCGTTGCCATGCGCAGGCTGGGCAAGCCTGCGTGGCTGCTCAACTATAACGGCGAGCCTCACTGGCCCCAGAAAATGCCTAACAAGGTTGACTTCCAGAAACGTATGTCGCAGTTCTTCGGACATTACCTTAAGGGAGAGCCCATGCCTGAGTGGATGAAGGACGGAGTCCCGGCAACAGAAAAAGAATTCACTCTCGGTTACTAAAGATATGTCAGCAAGCCAGTAATTGAGAGTTTATCTGCTTATTATCAGCATGATATATAAAAATACACTATTCTATTCTCAAATAATAAAGATTATCTTATTTTTGCGCTTCCCTATTCGGGGTGTAGCGCAGCCCGGTTAGCGCATCTGGTTTGGGACCAGAGGGTCGCAGGTTCGAATCCTGCCACCCCGACAAAAGAAAAACCCTTCCGCGTCAGCGGCAGGGTTTTGTTTTTCCGGGCGTTGCAGGCTCGCCTGCATAAGACAGGAAAAACAAAACCCTGTAAACGAGCGAAGCAAGTGAAGGGTTTTTCTTTTGTTATTTTCCCCACCAGGATCATGAAATAATCCTGCCCCTGTAAACGAGCGAAGCAAGTGAAGGGTTTTGATCATAAAATAATCCTCAACCCTGATTCCATAAAACCATGGTCCGAAAATCTTCTGCCGGTATTAAAACCAATCACAGTTAACCACTTGCGTTGTGTTATTTATATATGTAAATTTGAGTTAATACTGACTAAAGAATTGGCTTCTGATAATAACTAATACACCGATGTTATGAAAAAGCTGTTTACCTTATTAATGATCGGCATTATCCTGTCACTTTCCTTTTCTGCTAATGCGCAGAATGACACCGTAATGTACAAAATCAAGTACGAGAAATTCAAATCGTGGAAACGTACCGGGCAGATAGTAACTTTTACAGGCATCGGGATCACCTTAATAGGTGCAGGGATACTGATATTGGGAACTACCAATAATCTAGAAATGTCAGATGACGTTTATGTTCCTGTTACTTCGGCAGTGGCGGCAGCTGGGACCATTACAGCTGTCGTGGGTGGAATATACTGGGGAATCGGAAAGAGTAAAACCCGCGAATACAAGATCAGGCTTGAGAATATCGGCGCAGGTATCTATTTCAAACAAGATACTTATTATGCTCCCCGATCAGCCGGAATAGTACTGGCTTACAGGTTCTGATTTACATCTGAGACCATTCTCATTATTGTGCAGAATCCACCTTGATCCTCATCTCGCATTGCATAAGGACTTTAACCGACTGCAGTATTTTTCCCGTAATGATTGTATAGCCCAGCAGCTCACTGTCGACCACTATCTCCGAGACGATCTCACTGTCCGCTTTGGGCAGTGAATTGATCACCAGGTTCTTGATCGATCCGATATAACCAAGCCTCACCGGTTTGCCGGCCTCTCTCTGCAGGTAGCCTGTCCAGGCTGCAGCTGTCTGCGCAACGAACTCAACCATCCCGGCCTCCTGCAGCTTTCCGTCCCTGCAGAAGATATTGGCTGCGTTGATGTACAGCCTGCCCCCTGCCGACTTCTCACCAGCATGCACAAGGGTGTCAATCATCACCATCGGTGGCCTCTGGGGGATAAGGTCAGTTATGCTGTAGTCGGTTGGATTCATAAAACTATTTGCTATTGATCAATTAATATGTACTGTCATTGCGAGGAGTGAAGCGACGAAGCAATCCTTTAAACCCACCCCCGCCCCCTCCCAGGAGGGGATCATCCTCGTTCATGCCCTCCTTCTTGTGTTTTGTGTCTTGTGTCTTGTGTCTTTGGTCTTTTATCTTACCAGATATTCCCACAACGGTCCCTTCTTGTTCCTCAGCCTCATCTTCTTCATCACATCACCCAGATCGTCGTCGGGGAAGATCCAGGCTTTACCTGTATTATGAGCCCTCGGCTTCAGGGTATTCAGGTCGATGTGCTTCGACACATAGTAAACCGGCTCAAGCACGGGATCGTCAGCACCGACGATCTTCTCCTCAACTGCGATTTCGTGAAGCCTGGTTCCCGGGTATATGCGCATACCAATAAAGGGGAAAAAGACGGTCCTGGTTATCTTTTTCGAGTTCTCAAAGGTTTCAGCGAGGGTTTCGTCAGTCTCGCCGTAACCACCCAGGATCAGGAAGTGTGCGAAATCGATATCGAGCTCAGTGCAGTAAGCAGAGATCCTCATGATGTCTTCTACCTTGAAGGGTTTCCGGTATTTTTCGAGCAATGCATCGGAAATCGTGTCGGTGCCGAATTCGATATGCTTAAGCCCGGACTGTTTCATCTTTTCAAGAAGCTGCCTGTCAATGTTCGTGAAGTTGAAATAACCTCCCCACCTTATATCCAGCCCGGCAGCGATCAGCCTGTCGGCAAGCTCATAATTGAAGCTGTTGCTGATGTTGAATATGGAGTCGGTGAAGAATACATAATCGATCTTCCTGTTCGTATAAAGATCTGTTAATGTTTTCACAATCTGCCCCGGATCGAGGGTTCTCACCCTGTGTCCCTCGATGAGAGGATAGGTGCAATAGATGCAGTTATACGGGCAGCCTCTCTTGGTCTGGATGTTCAGCATTCCGCTTTCCTGCCAGTAATGATCGGCCAGCGCTCCGTCAAACTCCAGCACCGGCATGGGAAGCAGTTTACCCCTCCTGTTTACGAGTACGACACCATCTTTTCTGTATACCAGTCCACCGATATTACCCGGATCCTCACTGTTTTCGAGCTTTACAATAAGCTGCCTCAGAGACTCTTCTCCTTCTCCATAGATCCCGAAATCAGGTTTCAGCGTTTCGAAAAGGAGCTTCGGGTATATGGAAAACCCCGACCCGCCGACTATGATCCTGGCGTCGCTGCAGCTGCGGGTCAGGCCGATGATCTTCCGGTAATGATTTATAAAACTCTCCTTTTTGTATATGTTCACATCATCGATGTTCCTCAGGGAGATGCCCGCGTAGTCAGGTTTAAGTTCCTCCAGGAGCCGTGAATAATCATCGTACGATCCTCTCAAAAAATCGAATATGCTGATTTTCAGATCAGGCATTTCCCTGGTCAGGAAGGAGCTCAGGTATGAGATCCCGAGCGGGTACACGGGATAAGGTTCCGCGTGCCGGTTTGCAGAAACGAGTATCAGTTTTCTATCTTTCATCCTTCTGCCAGAATTCATAATAGTTAAACCATTGTGCAGGATACTTCCGGATTATCTTCTCAAGTTCTCCGGTGTACTCTCTGATGATCGACAGTATCTTGATGTCCCTTTTCTCCTGCAAGCCTTCCTGTCTGAAGAATCTCGGAGGGGAAGCATAGAAATGGTAGCTGTTCCTGTTTTCCTTCATCGCGAACACGAAGGAAACGGGAACATTGAACTTCATGGCGAGGTAGAAAGGCCCGGTCGGGAAAAATGCATCTCTGCCGAGGAAAGATGCCTGCATTGTCTTGCTTCCGGGGAGGAACCTGTCGCCGTGGATGCATACTATATGCTTTTCCCTGAATGCATTATTTATTTCATGGATATGTGAATTATCGTCCCTGATAACAATGATCCTGTAGTTCTTTCCTGCAAATGAGTCAAGGTAATCCTTGATTCTTTCATGTTCAGCGTCGAACATTATTACGCTCACGTTCGTCTTCAGCCTTTCGAGCATATATCCTGCCATCTCAAAGTTACCGGCATGTGCGCTTATCAATAGTCCTCCGGTGCCGTCTGTGACCATCTTCCGGAGGTACTCCTCTCCTTCAAATGTGTAATTTAATTTTGAATGGAAGCCTGCCATCACTGCTATCCTGTCGAGGAGCACCTGTCCGAACACATAGTAATTTCGGTAAATGAATGCTATCGACTTCAGCCTGCCGAATCCCAGACGCGTCCGGTAGAATCTGAAAGTTGTTGCGAAGGATCGTGGATTTGTGAGAAAGAAATAGAAGGCCACGAAGCGGAGAAGGAAATAGGCAGTCGGGAGCCCTGAGTATCTGAGTACGGCGACAAAGATCCTGTATCCTGTCAGTCCTCCCCGAGTTTTGCCCTTCCAGGTAGCCACTTTATATCATTTCTTTTGGATGCAGGTGTAGATGTGATCGTACAAATTCCCGAGAGTCCGGATGGAAGTCATTTCCTCACCTTTAAGAGTCAGTCCGAACTCCTTCTGAACGATGACTGCGATATCGACGAAATCAAGACTTTCAAGGCCAAGGTCATCCTTCAGATGGGCATCAGAAGAAATAGCCTTTTCTTCAATCTCGAACTCCTCCGTCAGCAGACCATTGATGGTCCTCACAACATTTTCCCTGGTCATAAACAGAATTTAAACCCGCCTAAAATTAATCAAACTTTTTTATTATCAAACAAGAATTGGTTCCGCCGAAGCCGAAAGAGTTCGACAGGAAGATGTCTATATTCTTCCGCAGCATGACCGGGGTTATGTTCAGCTTTGAGGAAAATTCATCAGGTTCGGTGAAGTTTATATTTGGTGCGATAAAGGAGTCCTTCATCATCAGAAGGGAGTATACCACTTCACTTGCTCCGGCCATCCACATTTCGTGCCCTGTCATGGATTTTGTTGATGATACAACCGGTTTGTACTTTCCGAACAGTTCATCGATGGCCCTGGCTTCATTCTGGTCGCCCAGCTGTGTCGAGGTTGCATGGGCATTTATATAGTCAATTTTGCCAGGCTGCAAACCTGCGTCCTTCAGAGCCATGGATATTGCCCTCATGGGGCCTTCCACGTCGGGAACTGAAATATGTATGCCGTCGGAAGAAAATCCGTAGCCGATCACTTCTCCAAGTATGGGTGCTCCTCTTTTCAGTGCAGAATCCAGGTCTTCCAGGATCACTGTAGCAGCTCCGCCGCTGGGAACCAGCCCGTCCCTTGTCCGGTCGAAGGGCCTTGATGCCTTTTCCGGCTCCGATTCGCGTTTCGAGAATGCACCAAGGGCGTCGAAACTCCCTACACAGAAAAGGTTCACCTCCTGTGCACCACCGCATATAATTGTCTTCTGGTAACCGTGCCTGATCAGAAAGTATCCCATTCCAATAGCGTGCGATCCGCTTGCGCATGCACCGCTGATGGTGAAGTTAACTCCCTTTAGCTGGAATATCACTGAAAGGTTCATCGTTACCGAGGAGTTCATCGACTGGAAAACTGATCCCGATCCGACCATTGTCGTATCCTTCCTCTGCCTGATTATGTCAACACATTCGATAACTGGTGGTGTTGAGCTGTCGTTGCCGAAGAGTATTCCCACTTCATTACCGGCCAGGAATTCACTGTCCATTTTTGCTTCCCTCAAAGCTTCAACGGTTGACATATACGCAAATTCGGCGTGCTCCGGCATACATACCCGCGACCGGCGGTCGAGAATTCCCTTAAGGTGAGGACGTTCCACGCGTCCTGTCAGGCCGGACTGATATCCGTAAGCTTTTCTCTCCATGTCAAGAAAGACGCCGGATTTCCCTGCCATCAGCGAATCCTTCACCTCGGCAAGGTTTTTACCGATCGACGAATATATCCCTGTACCGGTAATAACTACCCTGTTCATAGCAATAATAGATACATCGTTTATGTATATAATCCTCCGTTCACCGAAATAACATCTCCCGTTATGTAGGAAGCTTTTGCCGACGCAAGAAAGCAGACAACTTCAGCTACTTCCTCAGGCGTTCCAAACCGGTTCAGGGGGATCATTCCCTTCAGTTCATTTTCATTCAGGTCCTTTGTCATGTCGGTCCTGATGTAGCCCGGTGCTACAGCGTTCACTGTAACATTCTTCTTCCCTATCTCCTGCGCAAGAGCCTTGGTGGCTCCAATCACAGCGGCTTTTGCTGCGGAATAGTTAACCTGTCCGGGCAATCCTTTTATGCCCGACAACGACACTATATTTATTATACGTCCGTACCTGTTGACGAGCATGTTCTTAACCAATGCACGCGTTACGTAGAAAAAGCCTCCGAGGTTGGTGTCCAGCACCTCCTTCCAGTGGCTGTCCTCCATCCACATAAGGAGTATGTCCTTTCTTATCCCGGCGTTGTTCACAAGGACTTCAATATACTCATCCCGGTGCTCATCGCTCCACTTTCCTATTGCCCGGTCGACCTCAGCGGGATCTCCTACGTCGAATTTCATAAGGGTTCCCGTACCTCCTGCGCTGCTCAGCTGTTCGAGCGTGAGGCGGGCTTCCTCATCGTTCGATCTGTAGTTTATCAGGACGTGATATCCCTGTGACGCAAGGCCTGTTGCCACAGCCCTTCCAATTCCCCTGGAGCCTCCTGTTACTAAAGCATACTTCATTGTTGTTCAGCAGCTTATGAAAATAATTCTCTTACGTATAATTAAACCGGGTGCAAAGGTAATCTTTAATTTCTTTTATTTCCAAGTATTTTACGGTGTCCTCCTCAAAACGCGGAACCCTCACCCTTATGCTGTTATAGGTCTTCCTGGTCCCTTTTGAAAGCCTTTTCCCTATCTTCAGGAAATCGACGGCCTGGACAAGGCTTAACATTTCAATCGCCAGCACCTGGTATGTGTTATCGATGATCCTCTTTGCAAGAAGGGCTGAATTTGTCCCCATACTGACGATATCCTGATTGTCGTTGTTGTTCGGTATTGAGTGAACATAATTCGGAAAGGAGAGAGACTGGTTCTCTGCCGTCGTGGAAGTGGAAGTGAACTGTGCTCCCTGCATTCCGAAGTTTACACCAAGTTTCCCGAGGTTAACAAAGGGAGGAAGGATATTGTTCAGCTTCTCATTCATAAGGTAGTTGATCTGCCTGTCGGCCAGCATCGACAGCTTTGTTATTGCAGTCTTTAGTTTGTCCATCTCAAATGAGACATAGTCGCCATGGAAATTTCCACCGTGGTAAATGTTCCTGGTTGCAAGGTCTATCACAGGGTTGTCGCAGGAGGAATTTGCCTCACCCAGAAGCACATTTTCGGCGTTGTCGATTGTTTCCAGTATCGGACCGAGGATCTGCGGAATGCATCTCACCGAGTAGTATTCCTGAACCTTGACCTCAATTTTTTTCCCGTTCTCATGGTTGTTATTGTAGAAATGCTCTTCCCGGCTTCTGATCAGCCTGCTGTCGAGCAGCAAATCCCTCATTGCCGCTGCTATCCTGTTCTGCCCTTCATGCTTCTTGACCCTGTTGAGCTCAAGGGAAAAACTGTCATCGAACGAATTTACTATTTCATTGATCATTGCTCCAGCCACCAAAGACCACCATAGTATATTCCTGGCATTCAACAGGTTGACAATGCTGATTCCTGTCATAAAGCATGTGCCGTTGATAAGTGAAAGCCCTTCCCGTATATGGATCTTTATCGGTTTGAGCCCGCACCGTATAAAGGCTTTCTGCGAAATCATTGTTTTTCCTGAATACTGAACCTCTCCCTCACCTATGAGGGCAAGAGCAATATGGGCCAGCTGAACGAGGTCGCCGCTGGCTCCTACACCTCCATGCTCAGGGACTACGGGAATTATATCCCTGTTGATCATCTCAACAAGGAGTTCCGGTACTTCAGGATGAATGCCTGAATGACCCTGGAGGAAGTTGATCACAAGCACCGCCATGGCAGCCTTCACGCAGATCGGATCCACAGGAGAACCGCTTCCAGCTGCGTGACTTCTTATGGCATTATACTGAAGACTTATTCGGTCTTTCTCATCGATCCTGTACTGGGCCATCGGGCCAAGGCCTGTATTGATTCCGTATATTATCTTGTCGTTATGGAACGATTCAAGGAAGCTGAAGCTTTTTTTTACCCTTTGTGCTGCTTTTGCCGCTATCCTGATTTTCTCCTTTCCGGACAATATCTTCCTGAAATCTTCAAGATTTACAGGACGCACACCTATAGTCAACATTATGAATTACTTAATATGCAAGAATATCTTATGATGATCAGATCCCGGTAAAATTGCGTGCAAATTAAAAAAAAATCGGTTCAGCAGACTGAAATGCACCTTAATACCCCGGTTTTTATTTTGATTTTTTTAACTAACTTGCAGTTCCATTTTAACCTGCCCGATATGAAAATGAAATCTAAAATCCGTGGTCTGGCAAAAATTTTATACCGCATGCCACTATTAGCAGTCCTGGCATTTTATGTTTCTCAGCCATCAGCAGAAGCCCAGGAAAAAAAGTTTACCGTCGGACCCGGGCTGAGCATAAACGCAGGATATTTTAATCCTAAGGATGTAAATGCCTACATAGCAAATGAACTAAGGAACTATCAGATCTTTGTTGGCACCTCTGACATGTATCTCTATTATGAAGCTTCTGCCTTCATCAAGTTCAAAACCCGGCTCGTTGAGTTCCTGCCTTCATTCGCCTACGGGATTTCTCCAAAGATCGTCACCGGCGCTGACGAGGATTTTAACTTTACTAGGATGTCGCCGGGGTTCATAACAAACTTCTTCATACCAGTTGGATTTAAAGGCAAATATGCCTTTCTCCTTGGCGGAGGGGTTCAGTACCATATGATGAATTTTGAGGGTTACAGCGGAAAAGGACTGGGCTACCGGGCCCAGGCAGGCTTTGACTTTCAGTTCGGGAACTTCAACCTTCAGCCGACAATCGCATATAACATAGCTGATGTCACCGCCGAGAATCCGGAAGCCGAAATAAGGGAGATGGACCTGAACTACTCTGGCATCCAGATGGGAGTCGTTATGTCGTTCTACACAAACGTTAATCACCGGAGATAACCATCAATCAGGTCGTCAGTCAGTATTTCATGCTATTTTAATATCTTGCGCAAGGTTTTCAAGGGATGAAATACTGCGTAATAATTCCTACATACAATAATGAGCTTACCCTCGATGCTCTGATCTCAGGGGTTCTGCGGCATACTCTCAATGTAATTATCGTCAACGACGGTTCAACCGACGCTACAGCATCCATTCTTGGAAAATACACCGGCTTAAATGTAATCTCATATTCACCAAACAAAGGAAAGGGATATGCAATACGCAGAGGACTGAAGGCAGCTGCAGAAGCTGGTTTCACACATGCCATAACCATCGACTCCGACGGTCAGCATTTCCCTGAAGATATTGATTCCTTTGTCGGAAAAGCTGAGGAATCGCCTGATTCACTTCTCGTGGGAGCAAGGACACTCGATCCAATAAAAGTTTCCCGTGGCAGCCTGTTCGCTAACCGCTTCTCCAATTTCTGGTTCAGGGTAATAACCGGTGTGAAGCTGACAGACACACAGACCGGGTTCAGGCTCTACCCTCTCGCACAGATCCGCGACATGAATTTCTTCACTCGCAAGTATGAATTCGAGCTTGAGATCCTTGTTCGGTCTGCCTGGAGGAGGATAAGCATCGAAAGTGTTCCTGTGAAGGTTTATTATCCGCCCAGGGAAGAAAGAGTGAGCCACTTCAGGCCTTTCCGCGATTTTGCCAGGATAAGCTTGCTAAACACCATATTCTTCATAATTGCCATCCTTTACGTAAAACCTTTCTCCTTTCTCAGGTATCTCACACGTGAGAATGTTAAGGAGTTCATAAACAAACACATACTGCTTACAAAAGACACAAACCTGCAGATCGCCTCTGCAGTGGCACTGGGAATATTCACAGGGATACTACCTATCTGGGGCTTCCAGCTGTTACTGGCAATTGCGCTGGCACACCTTTTCAGGCTGAGCAAGCTTATAACCGGCGTTGCGGCAAACATAAGCATCCCGCCAAATATCCCTGCCCTGCTCTTTCTCAGCTACATAACCGGCGGTATTGTCCTGGGCACCGGAAGCAGCATCAGGTTCAGTCCTTCGCTTACCGTCAAATCATTCGAGACCAACCTCCTGCAATACGTCATCGGAGCCATTGTACTTTCCGTCGTGGCAGGAATAGCATCGGGGATCATCACTTACATTATCCTGAAGATATTCAGGAAGAAACGCATCATAAGGAACAGCTAGATGGAAGGCTTCTTTCTGATACTCTACGATTTCTTCAGGAACAAAAGGCTGCTGTTCTTTTCACTCATTATTATAATCCTGGCTGTTGCTGCCTTCCTTGCCTCAAGGCTCAGGTTCGAGGAGGATATCTCGAAGATGATCTCCGGCAGCGAGAGCAGCGCAAACGTCACCAGGATAATCGAAGGATCAGGCCTGCTGGACAGGATCGTAATAAACGTATCCTTATCCGACACGGCTGCAGTCCCTGATACAGAGGAACTTGCCAGATATGCAGAGATGCTGTATGATTCTCTCAATTCGCTGGCTCTCAAGTCCCTGCTTAGCAGCATAACATTCAGGGTGTCGGAAAATATTGCAGATGACATTGTCAATATTGCCGTAAGAAACCTTCCAATATTCCTTGAAGAGTCAGATTACGGAGAACTTGAAAGAATGATATCTCCTGCCGGGATCAGGGAAGCTCTTGCCGGAAGCTACAACACTCTTCTCTCACCGGCGAGCTTTGCGATGAAGAAAATGATCCTGAGGGATCCTGCCGGAATATCGGGACTGGCATTGCGCAAGTTTGCAGAGTTCGGCAACGACAGCAGCTACCTCGTTATCGACGGTGCCGTCTTTTCGAGGGACAAGAGACACCTGCTGATGTTCCTCACCACTGCATTTCCTTCCAGTTCGACATCCGAAAACACAAAACTGATCAGGCTGCTCGACAACGTCACCGGCAAAGTTGAAGCTGTAAGCGGAAACAGGGTGAAAACAGAATATTTCGGATCGGCAGCAGTTGCAGTCGGAAACGCCGAAAGACTCAAGAAGGACATCAGGTTAACGCTGACAATAACGATAATACTGCTTGCGTTTATAATCACATTTTCAATCAGGAAGAAAAAACTATTCCCTTTCATCTTTCTGCCGGCAGTGTTCGGAGGTCTTATTGCCCTTGCCGTAATTTACCTGTTGCAGGCAAAGATCTCTGTCATTTCGCTCAGCATAGGGACCGTCATCCTTGCCATTACCGTCGATTACGCACTTCACATTACAACACATTACAAGCATAAGCATTCGGTAATAACAACCATCAGGGATGTTTCATTTCCAATTATTGTATGCGGCTTTGCCACTGCATTTGAATTCATCAGCCTTGTGTTCGTCTCCTCCGAATCGCTTCACGAGCTCGGAATACTGGCAGCGATAAGCGTCATCACGGCTTCGTTCTTCACAATGGTGGTCATGCCTCACATACTCGATATGACACGTTCAGAAAAGGATGAGACTGAGGAGAAGAACTACCTCGAACGGATTCTCGATAAGATCACACGCTACGACTTTCACAGGAACAGGCATTTGCTCATATTCATGGTCGTCGTAACCGTTGTCACGGCATTTTATGCGAACCGGATCGGGTTCGAAAGCGACATGATGAAGATGAATTACACCACAAGAGAACTTGCAGAAGCTGAAGAGAACCTCGACAGGATCAACAACTATAAGCTCAACTCAGTATATGTGGTTTCACAGGGAAGCAGTCTCCAGGAAGCCCTGCAGAACAACGAGAAGCTCATGATCCGGGGTACAAAGCTGCTGAACGAGGGGACCATTGCATCTTTCAATTCACCGGGCGCCCTGCTTTTTTCTGATTCCCTCCAGGAGAAGCGTATTGAGCGATGGAAAATCTTCTGGACCGATGAAAGGAAAGAGCTTTTCCTGTCGGAATTTGACAAGGCTGCCGCGGAAGCAGGTTTTAAACCTGGTTCCTTCAATGATTTCAGGCAGATGATCAGCCGTGAATACAGTGTTATGGATTCCACCGATTTCATGCTGCTGCGCCGGCATTTCTATTCAAATAATATAAGTATCGGCAAAAGCCTGGCAACGATAGTATCGGAGATCAAGGTTAATGACAGTAACAGGAAAAGTGCAGAGGAAAGTGTGGGCTCCATCAGCGGAATAGTGGTATTGGACAGGAAATCAATGCTTTCAGGCATGGTTGACACGCTTGGAAAGGACTTCAGCTTCATCGCCAATGTCAGCCTCACCCTTATCCTGATAATCCTGATAATTGCGTTCGGACGCTTTGAACTCGGCATCATAACCTTCGTGCCGATCTTCATCAGCTGGGTGTGGACACTCGGGATAATGGGTATAACCGGTATAAAGTTCAATATTTTCAACATTATCATATCGTCATTCATAACCGGTCTGGGTATCGATTACAGCATTTACATAATGCAGGGGCTTGTTCAGGGATATAAGAGCGACAACAACAACCTGCTGTCCTATAAAACCTGCATCCTCATTTCCGTAATGATTTCAATTTCGGGAACGGGAGTATTGATACTTGCAAAGCATCCTGCACTGAATTCCATTGCGGTCATATCGATAATCGGATTGCTCTCGGTTGTTCTCATCTCATATACCTTCGAACCGGTTCTCTTCAACTGGCTGGTCAGCAAAAAAGGCAGGCAGAGGTCCCAGCCTGTGACACTCACCGATATGCTGGTCACACTGAATGTCTTTGCCGGAGGGATAGTCCTCAGCCTGTTCCTTAACCTGATGTTTTTCCTGATCTACCCGCTTCCTCTGTCGAAAAGACTTAAGCAAAGGATGCTTCACCGGCTGCTCTGCGGTTCTCTCAGGTTCGCAGGCCTGCTGATGGTGACAGTAAGAAAGAGGGTAATAAACCCGATGGAGGAGTACTTCAGCAAGCCTGCAGTGATAGTGGCGAACCACCAGTCGCATATCGACCTGCCCCTGCTTCTTATGCAGAGCCCGAAGATAATTGTGCTTACAACAACCTGGGTATGGAACAATCCTCTATACTGCCTGCTGATCCGGTACCTCGACTTCTACACTGTGACCGACGGCTATGAACCCCTGATCGGCAGGCTCAGGAAAAAGGTTGAAGAGGGATATTCAATCCTTGTGTTCCCGGAAGGAACACGCTCTCCCGACTCGAGAATCCAGAGATTTCACAAGGGAGCATTCCTGCTTGCTGAAGAGCTGAAGCTCGATATTATTCCGGTGATGATCCATGGCGCAGGCGACTGCATGACCAAGGGCGAAAACATATTGAGGAGAGGTACAGCCACGCTGAAGTTCTTCCCGAGAATAAAATATGAAGATCGCAGCTACGGCAACGACTACCACGAAAGGACAAAAGCGCTGCTGGCATTCTTCCGCGAAGAATACTCGAAGATGAAAACACAGTTTGAAACCCCGGCATATTTCAGGAGAAGGCTGGTCCGCAACTACATATACAAGGGCCCTGTGCTTGAATGGTACACGAGGATCAAGCTTTCGCTCGAAGACAATTATGAAAAGATAAACTCGCTGGTGCCCCGATCCGGTAAGATCGTGGATATCGGGTGCGGCTACGGAATGGTTTCCTATATGCTCGGATTTGTATCAGAGGGAAGAAGCATCCTGGGCATCGACTATGACCAGGATAAGATAGGTCTCGCTGCCAATTGCATCTCACGGAACGAAAGGATTGAATTTGGGGCAGCTAACGCAGTGGAATACGATTACCCTGATGCTGATGTTTTCATTCTCAGCGATGTGCTTCACTATATGCCTGCCGGGAACCAGGAAACGCTCCTCAGGAAATGTGCCGGAAAGTTAAAGACCGGCGGAACAATAATAATCCGCGATGCCGACAGCGATCTGCAGAAAAGACACTTCTGGACAAGATATACAGAGTTTTTCTCCACCCGTTTCGGATACAACAAGTCCCTTGACAAAAAACTCTTTTTCTTTTCCGGAAAGATGATCTCCGGGTTCGCATCATCGATGGTCAGCATGTCTTCCTGGACGTCGATCGTTCCGCGGTTGACGTGCTGGGCGCCGACTTTGTTGATT
>JALONU010000067.1 GCA_025454775.1 Bacteroidales bacterium
CGGGCTTCGGTCTCGTTGAGCTGATGGAAACTGTCGACAGGAGAAAAGTGTTTGAAAAGATAGTAATGGGAACACCTGGTCTTATCGGTCTGGAGGCCGGGGCCATTTACCTTGTAAGAGGTGATGAACTGTATCTGGAAACCTCAAATCCTCCTCTCCCCGGGGATATTCCTGAGGAATTCAGAAAAGCCAGGCTTCAGAATCATCCCCATATAAAGAGGGCAGTCAGGGAGAGGAATACGGTCATCATGAGGGATACAGCCAAGGAGCCTCTTACACCGGAAGAAAGAATAATAGTGGAGGGAAGGAACCTGCGATCGCTGATCTACATTCCTCTTTTTGCCAATAAGGAAGTTGTAGGAGTTTTGATTTTTGGAACTATTGGCAAACAGCACGATTTCACCGAACATGAAATGGATATGTGCAAGGCCTTATCCAACATGTCTTCCCTTGCCCTGGAAAATTCCCTGCTGGTTCATAACCTTACGCTTGCCCGGGACAAGGCTGAAGAAAGTGACAGGCTCAAGACCGCATTCCTTCATAATATCTCGCATGAGATCAGAACCCCCCTGAATGCCATCGTCGGCTTTTCGGGTTTTCTCGATCAGCCCGATCTGACAGAGGAAGAGAGAAAGGAATACATTGATATTATCTTCCAGAGTAATAATCAGCTTCTGTCGATCATAAACGATATTCTTAATATCTCCCAGATCGAGACAGGGCAGGTCACAATGCGGGAAACTGAATGCAACCTGACATTAATGCTGAGACACCTGCACAACCAGTTCCTGAGCCAGGCAAGGAGCTCCGGACTTGATCTGAGGCTGAACCTTCCGATCTCTGGATTCGACAAGGCAGTAAGAACAGACGAACATAAGCTCATCCAGGTTCTCAGTAACCTTCTGAATAACGCCCTGAAATTCACTCATGAAGGTTATGTTGAACTAGGCATCCAGCCAAAAGGCAGCAAGATTGAATTCTATGTTGAGGACTCAGGCATCGGGATTGACAAAGCTGAGCATGAAAAGATATTCGAAAGATTTTACCAGGTAGACAAATCAGTTTCAAGGATTTACAGCGGCACAGGCCTTGGTCTCTCCATTTCGGATGCTTATGTCAGGATGCTGGGAGGAAAGTTTTCTCTTGAGTCGGCCCCGGGCAAGGGTTCGAGATTCTCATTTACAATACCCTGGAAACAGACTGATGCTCACATTGTTTCGAGCGAGACAGTGTCGGTGCCGTCCCAGAAGGGAGACGTAAGAAAGACCATTCTTGTTGCCGAGGATGAAGAATCAAATTATGCACTTGTGAATGCCATTCTGAAGCCGCAGGGATATAATATTATAAGGGCAAAGAACGGACAGGCCGCTGTCGATATCTGCCTCTCCAATCCGGAGATTGACCTTGTGCTTATGGATATAAAGATGCCGGTGATGGACGGATTCGAAGCTACAAGAGCAATACTCAGACATAACCCCGGCCTTAAAGTAATTGCACAAACCGCTTATGCACATCCCACCGACAGGATCAGAGCCCTTGAATCAGGATGCATTGATTACCTGGCAAAGCCCTTTGACAGAAAAGATTTCATTACCCTGATAAAAAAACATCTGTGATATTTTATCTGTTCATTTTTTTGGTATCTTGTAAGGACTGTTTGAAAAAAAGGGGATTAGCCTTCATTAACAATGGATCACAGAGAACATCCAGGGCAGGGATTTCAGTCGGGTTTTTTTAGAAATAGTAAGAAAACAATTATTCTTCTGATCCTCTTACTTATCCTGGCTGCATCCGTCTTTATCATCAATAGCAGAACCACTGCAGTAAAAACAGCCCTTACGGAGGAACTTGAAGCTCTCTCAAGGCTTAAAACAACAGAACTGGTGCAGTGGCGGGAAGAAAGATTGTCAGAGGCCTCATTCTTTCAGAACCATGAAAAGCTGCGTGAACTGTCGGATTTAACATCAGAGATTACCGATACTGGTATAATTGAAAGCCTGACTGCACTCTTCAAACCTTTTCTTAACGACTGGAGATACGATGAAATCTGGTTCTTCTCCACAACAGGTGAGGTAGTGTTTACACTTCCCGAAACGAACACAGCCCCTGATCCGGTTGCCAGGAATTCCGCAGGCGTGATAGTGGAGAGCGGAAAGATCCAGGTTACTGGATTTAATGGTGAAGGTCCTGCATCCTTCCACTTCGATATTCTTGTACCGGTCAGAAAAAATGAAAATTCCAAAGGTGGCATGCTGCTTCTGAGAAGCGATCCGGAGAAATATCTTTTTCCGCTGATAGAAGCATGGCCTTCAGCTGAAGAAAGTTCTGAGATCCTCATTGTCAGGAGGGAGACCGACAGTGTTCGGATCATCACCTCACCAGGTCCTTCCGGTGAAAGAAAGTTTCTTAGCTTCCCTTATTCACGCGATGATATTGCTGCAGTGCAGGCTGCCCTTGGCCGTGCCGGGGTATTCACTGGAAATGATTACAGTGGAAGGAAAGTCGTTTCATACCTGTCCAAGATACCTGGTTCGGAATGGTACCTGGTTGTGAAGGAGGACCGCAGGGACATTTACTCTGAGCTCTTTCTGGAGTCTTTCCTTGTCATACTCGTGATCATTCTTATCTTCATGCTTTACCTGCTGCTTTACAGGCTCTTTGTAAGCAGACGGGAAATGAAGGTTCAGCAGGAGTTGTACGAGTCTGAGGCCAGGTTCAGGGCATTGTACGAGCACAGCATGGATGCCATGCTGCTGACAACACCCGACGGGACTATCCAGTCTGCTAATCCTGCTGCATGCAAACTATTTGGAATGACCGAGCCGGAAATAATTGAGAAGGGACGGGCCGGTCTGGTTGATTTATCAGATTCCAGGCTGGGAGAACTCCTGAAGGAGAGAACAATTACAGGAAGCTCAAAGGGAGAGCTTCGGTTTTTAAGATATGACGGATCTGCATTTGAGGCTGAGGTTTCATCGTCAGTGTTTCCCGACAAGAACAATAGGTTGAGGACCAGCATGATAATCAGGGATATAACACGCAGGATCCGCTATGAGGATTCACTCAGGAAGAGCCGTGAGCAACTCGGGCTGATGATAGAATCAGCTCCGGTAGCCATAGCTATGCTTGACCTGGATATGAAATACCTTGTGACCAGTAAAAAGTGGCTCCGGGAATTTGGAAGGGGAAGGTCTGACCTTACACGACTTTCGCATTATGAGGTACTTGCTGACATTCCCGAACGCTGGAAGGAATTTCACAGGAGAGGGCTGGCAGGAGAGTCAACGGAGGAAAATGAAGACCTCTGGATACAGGACGATGGAACTGAATACTGGCTGCGATGGTCAGTCGTCCCATGGTTCGACGGATCCGGGAACATAGGTGGAATAATCATTTCAACCGAGAATATTACTGCACATAAAAAAGCAGAAAGCGATGTCCGCCTTCTGAACAGGAGGCTCGAAGACCTGATTACCAGCGTAAAGGAACTTGCAGCGTCACGAACAATGGATACCATCCGGGAGGTTGTTAAGCGATCATCCCGTTCCCTGATTGGTTCCGACGGTATGTCATTGGTGCTTAAGGATGGTGAATCGTGCTATTATGCCGATGAAGAAGCGATAAGTCCTCTCTGGAAAGGCCAGAGATTCCCAATGGAGTCTTGCATCAGCGGCTGGGCAATGACAAGACAGGAAAATGTTATTATAGAAGATATCTATAATGATCCCAGGATCAACCTTAGCCTTTATGCAAACACCTTCGTGAAGAGCCTGCTGATGGTCCCGCTGAAATTTGATATGATTATCGGGGCGATCGGGAATTACTGGTCATCACCCCATCAACCCGAAGAAATGGAAGTGAAACTGATTGAGTCTCTCTCCGATGCAGCAGCCATTGCAATCGAGAATGTGAGGCTGTATGATGAGCTGGAGAAAAGAGTCTTGGAAAGGACAAAACAACTTCTTGCCGTAAACAAGGAGCTCGAAGCTTTCAGCTACTCGGTTTCTCACGACCTGAGAGCTCCCTTGAGAGGCATTGACGGATTCACCGGCATCCTTCTCGATGAATACTCAGACACGCTTGGTACGGAAGGCAGAAGATTGTGCTCTGTTATAAGGGAAAACACAAAGAGAATGGGAGAACTTATCGACGACCTGCTGTCATTATCCAAAATAGGGCAGAAGTCTCTCCAGATCTCACGCATCGACATGAAGGCGATGGTAAACTCTGTCTATCACGAGATTACAACTCCTGCTGAAAGAAACAGGGTAACCCTGAGTATCGGTGATCTCGAGGATGCACAGGGCGATCCGAACCTGATCAGACAGGTTTGGGCTAACCTTTTATCCAATGCAGTGAAGTTCTCTTCCCGCAATGAACATCCGGTGATCGATGTCTCTTGCGATCATGACGATGAGACTTTAATATACTGCATAAGAGATAACGGGGCGGGCTTCGAAATGAAATACTATGAAAAGCTCTTTGGAGTATTTCAGCGCCTCCACAGCCAGCGTGACTACGAAGGCACAGGCGTAGGCCTGGCGATCGTCAGGAGGATAATCTTAAAGCATGGAGGCGAGGTACGGGCTGAAGGTATGGTGAATGAAGGTGCTAGCTTCTTCTTCTCATTGCCGCGGAACATAAATGTAATCTGACAACTTTCAGACTGAGACCTGTTGAATACCTGATTATTATGCGCGATAAATAATGAGCCTGGGTAGCATAACAAAAAATCTGAAACGTGGAATCCAATAACATTATGCCGGAACATATACGCATACTCTGTCTTGAAGACCTCTCATCAGATGCGGCCCTGGCGGAGTATGAGATAAGAAAGACCCTTAAGGATTTTGAATTACGCGTGGTTGAGAACGAAAAGGACTTTGTAAGTTTGCTCACCGGTTTCAGACCTCACATCGTAATCTCTGACTACCTTTTGCCATCATATGACGGACTGTCTGCCCTGAAGGAAGTCATCGGAAGAACACCCCAGGTACCGGTGATCATCCTCACCGGCTCCATGAACGAAGATACTGCTGTTGAATGCATGAAAGCCGGCGCCACCGATTATGTCATCAAGGAACATATTAAAAGACTGGGACCTGCAATAATCAATGCCCTTGAGCAGGGGAGGATAAAGATCCAGAAGGAGGAAGCTTCGAGGCAGCTTGAACTGAACGAGGCTAAGTACAGGTATATGTTTGCCAATAATCCCCAGCCCATGTGGATTTATGACCTGGAGACCCTTGCTTTCCTTGAAGTCAATGATGCGGCAGTTATTCATTATGGCTATACCAGGGATGAGTTCCTTAACATGACACTCATGGACATACGGCCAAAAGAAGATATTCCTGCCCTCCTGGATGATATTGAACAGACAAAAGTTGTATTTAATTCTGCCAAAGTCTGGAGGCATATCAAAAAGAATGGAGACATTATTTTTGTAGAGATAGTTTCTCATGGGGTAATGTTTGGCAACCGATCTGCCAGACACGTTCTGGTAAAGGATATAACTGTTGAAAGGGAGGCGAAAAATGCACTGAGCAGCAGCGAAGAAAGGTTCAGGAATATTTTCCATGATAACATCTGCGTAATGTTGCTGATCGATCCTGAATCGGGTAGGATAACAGATGTTAATAAAGCTGCAGAAGAATTTTATGGATGGCCGCGGGAGGAATTCCTGAATAAAAGGATACAGGAAATAAACACGCTGAGGGACGATCTGGCCCCGGAGATTAAAAAGGCTCTCAGCAGAAATCAGACACGTTTTGAATTCCAGCACCTCAAGGCTGACGGACTCCTGAGGGATGTCGAAGTCTTCAGCAGCAGGATAGAGATCGAAGGCAGGACAGCCCTCCATTCCATTGTACACGATATTACCGACAAGAAAGCCCTTCACAGGAACCTTATGGAGGCAAAGGAAAAAGCAGAGGAGAATGACAGACTTAAAACAGCCTTCCTTCATAATATCTCGCATGAAATACGGACACCTCTGAATGCAATTATCGGATTTTCAGGTTTTCTCGATCTACCCGACATCACACCCGAAGACAGGAAAAAATATATACAAATAATCTCTCAGAGCAATAACCAGCTTCTTTCAATAATAAACGACATCCTGAATATATCACAGATAGAAACCAGCCAGGTATCTGTACGTGAAAATAGTACTGATATCCTGAAGGTCATGAGAACTCTTCACAGCCAGTTCAGCGAAAAGGCAGTCAGTGGAAATCTGGAATTCAGGCTCCGGTTACCCCCTGAAGGTAGCACCCATATAATCGTGACTGATGAGACCAAGCTGATTCAGATAATTTCAAACCTCCTTGGCAATGCTTTCAAATTTACAAGTGAAGGGTATGTTGAAATGGGATACGAACGGAAGGAAAAGGAAGCCCTTTTCTACGTCGAAGATTCGGGGATCGGGATACATCCGTCAGAGCATGACAGGATCTTTGAAAGATTTTATCAGATCGATAAGACTGTGTCGCGTCTCTACAGTGGAACTGGACTGGGACTATCTATCTCCGACGCTTATGTGAAGTTACTGGGTGGAAAGTTATCACTCATTTCTGAACCCGGTAAAGGATCCAGATTCTCATTTACGATACCATTGAAAAGCAGGCCTGAGGAACATGTCGATGCAGGCCTGCTTCCCGGCCAGGCGGCGTTGCAGAAATCATGGACCATCCTGGTGGCAGAAGATGAGGAATCAAACTTTGCCCTTATAAATGCAATTCTGAAACCATGTGGCTACATCCTGATAAGGGCATCGAACGGGAGCCAGGCAGTAGATATCTGCAAATCCGACAAGGAAATTGACCTCGTACTCATGGACATCAAGATGCCTGTGCTTGACGGCTTTTCTGCAGCATCGGAGATACTGAAACTCAGACCCGGACTCCCTGTCATTGCACAAACCGCATTTGCGCATCCTGAAGACCGTACAAGAGCTATTGGAATAGGCTGTGTCGATTACCTCGCCAAACCCTACGACCGCAGGCAGCTCATTGAGGTTATCTCAAGATACCTTAAGTAAGTATCAATGCAACTTTTGAAATCTGCGAAATCTGCGGGAAAATATTAATCCCCCAAATTTCGCAGATGCAATCATTGGGACTTATTTTCTTTCAATAAGCACAGGTTTGCCGAAACCCAGTTTTTCCAGCGGCTTCATCTGTGTTGCAGCATCTCCCACCACCACGTAGTACATCCTGTCGGGTACAATGTATTTGTTCGTGATCGCCTTATGTTCCTCGACCGTCATGTTCCTGATCACATCTTCCTCTTTCCTTATGTAATCTTCCGGGAATCCGTACTTGCTCATTGTCGAAAGCATGCTTACAAGGTCGTTGTTGGTCTCGAAATTCAGTGCGTTCGATCTTATCATGCAATTCTTGATGAACTGGATATCATCTTCCGTTACCCCGAGCCTGTACTTTTCCATTTCATCCCTGAAGATCTGTACCGACTCTGATGTTGCATCTGACCTTACGCTGCTGCCTGCAACAAATGGCGCCACCGATTTCATTGCCTGGAAGTTGCTGGAAGCTCCGTAGGTGAATCCCTTCTGCTCCCGAAGGATCTGCATGAAGATGCTTGTGAATGCTCCCCCCAGCCTGTAGTTAATGAACTCGGTCCTGGGGAAGTCTGGATTATCCCTGCTTATAGCCGGATACCCTATCGATATTACCGACTGACGGGAGCCGGGCATATCAACAAAGTAAATTACGGATTTCACAGGGGGGACCGGATCAGGGTATGAATTGAATTCAACGTCTTTTTGTTTCCAGCCCTCCGCAAGGGGTTTCAGTGCTTCAAGGACCTCCTCCCTTGTAACATTTCCGGCAACCAGTATCCTCGCAACTTTTGGAGAGAAATTCCTGTCGCAATAGGCCCTCAGGTCATCGACAGTTATGCGGGCAACGGATTCCTTTGTTCCACGGGTGTCGTAACCGAAAATATGCTTGTCGCCATACACCAGCCTGCTGAATGTCTGGTTTGCCACGCTCCTCGGCTGGGCTTCTGCCTGGATCAGGTAGTTCAGGTCCCTGGTCCTTGCTATCGAGAATTCAGCCGAATCCCACCTTGGCTCCAGAAGGATCTCTGTCATAAGTGATACAGTCTTTCCAAAATTCCTCGAGAGGGCACCAGCATCCATGTACATTTCTTCCCTGCCCGCACCCATATATATTGACGATCCGAGCAGTTCTGTCTCTTCTTCAAGCTCTTCGGGTGTTTTATTCCTTGTACCCTGGGGCATTACAGCAGCAACAAGACTGGCAACACCGGGGAGATCAAGCTTGTCCTGGTAAACACCTCCTTCAAGTACCAGGCTGATGTTTACAAGAGGGAGTTCCCTGTTTTCTATTCCATAAACCCTGAGTCCGTTTGAAAGCTCAGCTTTCCATACTTCCGGGATCTTTACTGCCGGTTCAGGACCTGCATTCGGTTCCACGGTACGGTCCAGAACCGAAGGAGTTTTAACTATCTCATCGTTTCCCACGGCTTCTATTTCCACCTGCGTCGCTTCATTGATGTTTTCCTCAACAATGCCTGCGGGCACTGAATTTTCAGCTATCATATCAGTCATGCCCTTTGGTACAAAGCTTGTTACAATGCGGGGCTTGTCCTTGATATACTGGTTGTATACCCTCAGGATATCTTCCCTGGTTACTGCCTTGATATTTTCTATATCCTTCTCTATGAAGCCAGGATCTTTCAGGAAGGTATTGTAGAATGCAAGGTTAAGAGCCTTGTTGAAGACGCTGTTCAGTCCCTGGTAAAAGCCCATTTCGCTTTTTGCCTTTATTCTTTCAACATCCTTATCAGTTATTCCCTCTATCTCAAACCGGGCAAATGCTTCATTTACAGCCTCCTCGATTTCTTTGAGCGTCTTGCCTTCATTAGCCCTGACCGTGATGCTGAATTCACCTGCCAGTTCGCTAGAGCTGTTATAGGCGCTTACCGAAGAGGTAAGCTGTTTTTCCTTAATCAACACCTTGTACAGCGGCGCTTTCTTTCCTTCCGACAGGATCTGACCCAGGAAGTCGAGCGGGTACATATCCTTGCTGTACGATTCCGGGACAGGCCATACAATATTTATCTCGGGAACGTTGGCGAAATTGTCCTCGTGATACAGCTTTTTGGTTTCGGTGAGGGTTGCCGGGAGTGCTGATCTCTCAGGCACTTCGCCGTGCGATTTGATCTCACCGAAATATTTGTCGAGCAGTATTTTGACAGTGTCAGGATTAAAGTCCCCGGCGATAACAAGAGTTGCATTGTTCGGGCCGTAGAACTTATCGTAGAAATTCCTAACATCATCGAGGTTGGCATTAGCCAGATCATCCATTTCTCCTATCACCGTCCAATTGTAGGGATGTCCTTCCGGGTACAGGTTTTTATTTATGACCTCTTCTGTGAACCCGTATGGCGAGTTGTCTACCGACTGCCTCTTTTCATTCTGTACGACATTCTGCTGGATGGCCATAAGCCTGTGTGTTATTGAGTTGATGAAGAATCCCATCCTGTCTGATTCGAGCCACAGTACCTTCTCGAAAGCATTCTTTGGGAACATCTCGAAGTAAGTGGTGACATCCCGGCTGGTGAAGCCGTTGTTGGATCCGCCCACACCCTCTATAACCTTGTCGAAACGACCGGGTTCCACGTTTTCGGAACCACCGAAAAGCAGGTGTTCAAACAGATGCGCAAACCCGGTCTTGCCAGGAAGTTCCCTGCCAGAGCCAACATGGTACATTATAGCATAGGCCATCATGGGATTGGAATGATCCTCATGAAGGATCACCTGCAGTCCGTTGGGCATTGTAAACTTTTCGTATTCAACGGAAAGCCTGTCCTGGGCGGCAGGTTTTTTACCGCATGAGGAAACGGCAACAATGATGGCTGCAAAGACCATCATAATGATTGAGTTACGTAGTTTATTCATGTTTTGGAGTTAAGATTGGTTCTTTTTTCTGAAAAGATTGAAATGCGAAATTAAGAAATTACGGGTTATAAAAAAAGGTGCTATTGACCGTATAATATGTGATATGATAAGGAGATTCTTCGCTTCACTTCGTTTCGCTCAGAATGACAGATTGTTGTGTTTCAAAGGGGAGGGTGTTTGGCGGCCCAGCCGCCAAACACCCTCCCCTTAGTAATCCACTTAAGTATCTGTCATTCTGAGCGAAGCGAAGAATCTCCTAAAATTTAGCCGGACATTAATGAAAAAAAATATTAATTCCTGATCCGTACCGGAGTAAATAAGTATATTTCCGGTCTATACCCATCCTGACCGTAAATGAAAAAGTTCATTCTTGCTGTTATTTCATTAACAGTGCTGGCAGCCGCTGCTGCCCAGCAGAAGCCATTCCTGAGCGATATATACTCTTATATCGAGAATCCTGCAGTTTTTGAGTTGAACCAGGTCGAAGGCCACACTCCCTCGGTTCCCTTTCCCGACAGGGACCAGGCACTGGCCGGGAACAAGCTTAAATCCCCCTATTTCATGTCGCTGAACGGATCATGGAAATTCCGGTATACCGATGTTCCGGAGAAGGTGCAGGCTGATTTCTTTCTCGAGAACTTTAACGACAGGAAATGGGACACTATCAGTGTTCCGTCAAACTGGGAGATGAAGGGATTCGCCGATCCTCTTTTCAGAAATGTGCACCTGCCTTTCAAGGCAAATCCCCCCTATGTGCCCAGGGAATATAACCCTACAGGCTCATACAGGAAAACGTTCACACTTCCTTCTTCGTGGATGGGAAAGCAGGTCTTCCTCAGGATGGAAAAAACAGCATCCGCTTCTTTCGTGTGGCTGAACGGGCAGCAGGTGGGTTATAACGAAGGAGCCCAGGAACCGGCAGAATACAATATAACAGGCTACCTGAAGCCTGGCAGGAATACACTTGCCGTTCTTGTCACTAAGTATTCAGATGGTGTTTACCTCGAAGACCAGGATTACTGGAGGCTCGCAGGTATCTTCAGCGATGTGTGGCTCTATGCCCTGCCCCCTGTTCATATTTTTGACTGGCAGGCAGTCACCGACCTCGACGGATCCTTTACCGGTGCGGAGCTCAGTCTGGATTTGATCCTTCAAAACAGCTCCGGAACAGTTGCTCCTCCTCACCGTGCAGAAGCATCGCTTATTGACAGGAATGGCAATGTAATTGCAAGCATGGAAGGTACTAACGAAGAAACACTGCAGGCCGGGAAACACTTTATTTCCCTCTCGGCAAAGGTGAATAATCCCTTGCTTTGGTCGGCAGAGAAGCCAAATCTTTATACACTTCTCCTTGAACTTAAGGAACAGTCAGGAAAGGTCGTCTATGCTATCACCGGAAAAGTTGGATTCAAAGAGACGGAGATCAGGGACCAGGTATTTTACCTTAACGGCAAACCGGTGAAGCTTAACGGCATAAACAGCCATATGCAGCACCCCGTCCTGGGTCACACAATGGATGAAGCCACCATCCGAAAAGACCTGGCTATCCTGAAGCAGTTCAATATCAATTGTGTACGTACTTCTCACTACCCTCCCGAAAAAAGATACCTTGAACTTGCCGATGAATATGGTATGTACATTATTGACGAAACAGGCGACGAGTGCCATGCAACTGAGTACCTGTCGGGAAGAAAGGAATGGGAGGAGATGTACAGGGAAAGGGCGCGCAGGATGGTACTCCGCGACAGGAACCATCCATGCATACTTTTCTGGAGTGCCGGCAACGAGAGCGGAGAGGGAAGCAACATCTGTGCAGTTATCGAAGAGGGAAGAAAGTTTGACAACACACGCTACTGGATGTACGGCGGGAATGCTTTCGCACATAAATGCGAGGAGATCATGGGCCCTCGTTATCCTGCTATCCGTGAACTGGTGACTGATGTTCTGACAGTTCCTCCCTCCGGCGATCCCAGACCCTCCTTTCTTGACGAATATCTTGCAGTTACAGGCAACGGCGGCGGAGGACTTGATGAATACTGGGAGCTTTTTTACAAGTATCCCCGCAGTATGGGTGGCGCGATCTGGGATTTTGTGAGCACAGGCATAAACGAAAGAATAAGGACTCTGAAAGATGCCTCACCGGGCAACGTCCAGGTAAATGTCATGGGACGTGCCCGACTGGTAACCGGTTTCGAGGGAAAGGGAATCGATCTCAACGGGCACGACCAGTGGGTGGAGGTTTATGACGACAGGAGACTTGAAGTAGCGGGAAATCAGATTGCACTGGCACTTCGTGTATTTCCGCGTGAGCTAAACAGCTCCTCAGGCACGCTGATAACAAAGGGAAATAACCAGTTCGGAATTCAGCAGAACGGAAAGGAGTCACTCGAATTTTACCTTACCACAAGGAACCGCCAGAGCGTTAAGATACCTCTTCCTCCTGACTGGGAGAACAACTGGCACCTGGTAACAGCACATTATGACGGCAAGGCTGTCTGGCTCATCATCGATGGAAAGGAGAGCGAAAGGGTGCCGGTGACAGGAAATATTCTGAATACGCCCTTCCCCGTGAACATCGGAAGGAATGCAGAGATCCACGGGCAGGAAACAGATGTCTATCTGTGCGATGCAGTAATTGACCAGGTGGCGATCTTTAATGAGGATATAGATCATGCAGTATTTAAGGATCCTCTTCCCGGGCTGAAAGAGAAGGCTCTTCTGTGGCTCGACTTTGAGGAGATGAGCAGCAACGGGGATTTTTTCAGCTATGGCATTGGTGCCAGGACCTATGGCTCCATCTGGCCCGACCGAAGGCCCCAGCCCGAGATGTGGCAGTTCAAAAGAATGGGGCAACCGGTTCAGATAGAACTGATCTCTTCTGAAACAGGAGCAGTGTCTGTGAAAAACAGCTCTCTCTTCACGAATCTCTCAGAATATGAAGCAGTCTGGCAGCTTTATGCCGACCAAAAAATACTCGACCAGGGTGTTCTTAACCTCGACGTCGAACCGCTTGATGAAGAAACTATCAGGGTGCCATTCCGCAAACCGGATCTGATTCCGGGAGCGGAATACAGGCTCCTGCTGAGTCTCAGGCTGAAGGAGAACACTCTATGGGCCGACAGGGGTTTTGAAATAGCCTGGGAACAGTTTGAACTGCCATGGAGGTTAGTGGCAACAGATGAAACGAAGCCTGCAACGGGATCCGCTGAGATGGCTGAGAGTAGCGGCTCTCTGACAATCACGGGCAAAGGATTCAGTTATACTTTCAGCAAGACGGAGGGTATGCTTGAATCAATGATCATCTCGGGAAAGGAAATGCTGAAAAGGGGAGCCCGGCTGAATGTATGGAGAGCTCCCCTGGCTAATGAAACAGATGACTGGGCTTTCTGGCGCTCGAACAATAAGCACAGGTCCGACTTTTTCGGAAGATGGGCTGCCTCGGAATGGTACGCTTCCGGACTGAACCGTCTCAGCGAAAAGGTTGTGTACTTCAAAGCCGGAAAGACCGCAGACGGAGATGCAGAGATCCTTATCGACAATGTTTCGGAGCTTTCGGGAGGCAGGGGAGCTTTTATGAACAAGTTCAGGTATGTGATAAGCTCCTCCGGAGAAATGAAAATATTCCATTCCGTTATCCCCGACGGAGACATGCCCTCGTGGCTGCCACGGATCGGGCTCGACTGGATATTGGACAGCTCCCTTGAGAATGTGGAATGGTATGGTAGGGGACCGCAGGAGAACTACCCCGACAGGAAAACAGGATACAGAATAGGACAGTATAAGTCCACTGTCGGAGAAATGTACGAGCCCTACCTGATCCCACAGGATTACGGCCTTCGGACCGACAACCGCAGGGTGAAGCTTACAGACCGTAACGGAACAGGACTTGAATTTTCGGGTGACAGGCTTTTCAATTTCAGCGCCTACCCGTATTCCACTGAAAACCTTACCAGGGCCTGGTACACTTATCAGCTTAAACCTTCCGACGGGATTACATTCAACTTCGATTATGCTACCAGCGGAGTCGGCTGTACAGCCCTCTCGGTCTTCACCCAGTACCAGGTAATGCCCGAACAGTATGATTTTGTTATCACAGTGAAACCGGTTAATCATTGAATTGTATTTCGAAATCCGAAATCAACAATCCGAAATCCGAAATGACAAAGCCCTTATCCAAAATAGCCCTCGCCTTGACAGCCGTCGGCCCCGGGCTATTCCTGATAGGTTACAACATAGGCACCGGAAGCGT
>JALONU010000240.1 GCA_025454775.1 Bacteroidales bacterium
AATGGATACCACTCTCCGCGACGGTGAGCAGACACAGGGCGTCTCATACACACCTCTCGAAAAGCTGCATATTGCAAAGCTGCTTCTGAAGGACCTGAAAGTGGACAGGATTGAAGTGGCTTCGGCAAGAGTGTCATCCGGTGAGTTTGAAGCGATCAGGCAGATAACCTCCTGGGCCAGGCACAACAATCTTCAAAACAGGGTTGAGGTCCTCGGCTTTGTCGACGGAGACATTTCGCTGAACTGGATAAGAGATGCCGGGGGAATGGTCATTAATCTGCTCTGTAAAGGATCACTCAGGCATCTTGAGAAGCAGCTCAGGAAAAGCCCCGGGAAGCATGCAGCTGATATAAAGGAGATTATCAGTAAGGCAGAAGCATCAGGAATGCTTGTAAACATCTACCTCGAGGACTGGTCGAACGGAATGATCAATTCGGAAGATTATGTTTTTTTCATGCTTGATGCACTGAAAAACGAGAACATTGAAAGATTTATGCTTCCTGATACTCTAGGGATCCTTAATCCCGAACAGACCTATGATTTCTGCAGCAAAATAACCGGAAAGTACCCCGATCTGCATTTTGACTTCCACCCTCACAATGACTATGACCTTGCAGTTGCAAACGTATTTTCGGCCGTTAAAGCCGGTGTAAGGGGTATCCATACAACGATAAATGGTCTGGGCGAGAGAGCCGGAAATGCTCCTTTATCAAGTGTTATAGGGGTGCTCCGTGACCAGATGAACGCCGAGACATCAGTGAACGAATTTGAAATTACAAGGGCGAGCAGGATAGTTGAGACCTTCAGCGGCATCCGGATACCTGTCAACAAACCTTTGATAGGGGAAAACGTATTCACGCAGACATCGGGTGTTCATGCTGACGGTGACAGCAAGGATAACCTGTACTACAATAACCTTTTGCCGGAAAGATTCGGAAGGAAAAGGAAATACGCCCTGGGGAAGCAATCGGGAAAAGCAACCATAAGAAAGAACCTCGAGGAGTTCGGACTCTCCCTGAGCCCGGAATCGATAGAGAAAGTCACGGAAAGGGTGATACAGCTTGGCGACAAGAAGGAAAATGTAACCACCGAGGATCTTCCTTTCATCATCGCCGATGTACTTGGCTCTGACACATCCGATTACAAGATCTTCATAAAAAACTACTCGCTGTCCCTCTCCTACGGTCTGAAGCCCTTTGCAAGCGTTCAGATTGAGATTGACGGCAACCTGTACCAGGAGACATCTTCGGGCGACGGTCAGTATGATGCCTTCATGAAGGCTTTGAGGGTCATCTACGACAGGCTTGGCAAAGAGCTTCCTGTCCTGACAGATTATGAGGTGTCGATACCTCCGGGCGGAAAGACCGATGCCCTTGTTGAGACAGTGATAACATGGAGCCTCGGAGGCCGTGAATTCAAAACCAAGGGACTTGATGCCGACCAGACTGAATCGGCTATCAAGGCTACTGAAAAAATGCTCAATATAGTTGAGAACCAGGATCTAAAAATCGCAAATAAACATCTGATAAACAGCTCCCATGAAGCTTAACATAGCTCTTCTGCCCGGTGACGGGATAGGACCCGAGATAATTGAACAGGCAAAGAAAGTTGTACTTGCCACTGCATTAAAGTTTGATCATTCAATAGCATTCAGTGAAGGACTGATCGGTGCAACAGCAATTGACAGGACCGGGTCTCCCCTGCCTGACGAAACGCTGGATCTTTGCAAATCGTCGGATGCCGTGCTCTTCGGGGCCATAGGCGATCCCAAGTTCGATAATGATCCAAAAGCCAAAGTTCGTCCGGAACAGGGTCTCCTGGCGATGAGGAAAGAGCTTGGCCTCTATGCAAATGTAAGACCGGTAAAGACATTTTCGTCGCTGATCGACAAATCCCCCCTGAAAAGGGAAATTGTCGAAGGGGCCGACATCCTGATGGTAAGGGAACTGACAGGCGGCATATATTTCGGCAAACCGCAGGGCAGGTCGGAGGACGGGAAGACTGCCTACGACAGCTGTGTGTACAGCAGCTTCGAGGTTGAAAGAGTAGTCAGGCTGGCCTGCGACTACGCTATGACAAGGAGAAGAAAAGTAACGGTTGTCGACAAGGCAAATGTTCTGGCAACATCCAGGTTATGGCGTGAGAAAGCACTTGAGATATCTTCAGGATTCAACGAAATCAAAATGGATTTCATGTTCGTAGACAATGCAGCGATGCAGCTGATCCAGAATCCCGGCAGGTTTGATGTTATCGTCACGGAAAATATGTTCGGTGATATTTTATCTGACGAAGCAAGTGTGATAACAGGTTCACTGGGGCTTCTGCCTTCAGCCTCAATAGGAACGCTGACCTCCGTTTTTGAGCCCATTCACGGTTCATACCCCCAGGCAGCAGGAAAGAACATAGCAAATCCTCTTGGTACAATCCTGTCGGCAGCCATGATGTTCGAATATGCCTTCCGGCTCGACAAGGAAGCCGAAACAATCCGCAAGGCTGTTGAAGAATCTGTCAGGGAAGGATTCGTAACCGAGGACCTTGACAGGAAAAATCCCAGATCAACCTCTCAGGTCGGGGACTGGATATCTGACCGGATAGCCAGGTGATCGGATCATGCATTCTTTATCAGGAAGAAAGTATATATAATAAACGCTGCAAGAAGCAGCCCGGCTTCCCACCTGTCGAGCTTATGCCTTTTTCCTGCAAACATGGCGACGAACAGGAAAACCGTGCCGGCGACAACCATCAGGATATCGGTATTGAATGAAGCGTCGAATACCTGGGGCTTAATGGTCGCACATAATCCGAGAATAAGAAAGACATTGAATATGTTTGAGCCGACTATATTGCCTATGGCTATGTCGTTGTTCTTCTTTAGCGCTGCCACAACAGACGTCACGAGCTCCGGCAGTGAAGTACCCATGGCAACAATGGTAAGGCCTATGACTTTTTCGCTTACCCCCAGATCGAGGGCCAGCGCTTCGGCGTTCATCACCACAAGCCTTCCTCCGGCAATAAGACCGCCCAGGCCAAAGATTATCATTCCCGTAGTTTTGATGCCGCTGCATTCCCTGCATTCCACGTGAACCTCAACATCCGACTTCATCTGGCGGAATACGTACCATAAAAACAATGCAAACATTACCAGGAGAATAATCCCATCGACACGTGTGAGTACATTATGCTCACGGGAGTGAAAATCATTAGCCAGTATGAAAAGCATCAGAATCGCAACCAGTGAAAGAGGTATCTCTTTCCAGACTGTTGTCGACTTTACCGTAAGGGGGATTATCAGTCCGGCGATACCGAGGATGACGAAGAGGTTGAAGTTGTTGCTTCCGATGATATTTCCGAAGACGATCTCATGATGCTGCTGTATTGCAGCAAAGAGGTTTACCACCATTTCCGGAGTTGAGGTACCAAAGGCTACCACTGTCAGTCCGATGGCAAGATCGGAGATCCTGAATTTTTTCGCCAGGGCTGATGCCCCGTCGACGAGCCAGTTTGCGCCGACTACGAGAAGTCCGAAGCCAAGAAGAAGTAAGAGGATATCCAGTGCCATAGCTAACTCTTTGTGTATATATCTGCGAAGTGCTGCAAGATATATATTCTGTTTCACACTTGCGCAGGGCGATGCCCTGCTAAAATATGGCGGGCCTACGGCGCAGGGCGGATAGCTTTTATGATGGACTCTGCAGCTTCACTATACTTTAAATCACTGATACTTATGGTGAGGGCGTCAGCAAGTTCCCACTTCTCCTTTACCTGGTCCACAAAGACATCCCGTACACTTATCATGATGTTGCATCCCGGCACTTTCAGCAACCTGTCTAATTCCTGTGTCCAGCCTCTGCCCTGCAGTTCCAGCCGGCCGACTTCATCAACAATGATGATCTGAAGTCTGCCGGCAGCTGATGACTCCAATGCAGCGATGCCTGCCTCCAGACCTGCCGGGTTTATGCTGAATCTCCCAATTTTCTCATAGCCAAAATCTTCATCCCGCCTCAGAAAAACAGATCTCTCACCCGTAGAGATATTGACAATATCATAACCTGTGGTCTCAGTCCCCGTCATAACCCGTTCTGATAATATGCCGCCCGTTTTTATCCCGTTCTCATTCAGCAGCCCGATCAGTTTCTTCACAAATGCCGTCTTCCCTTCGCCCTGACTGCCTGTG
>JALONU010000068.1 GCA_025454775.1 Bacteroidales bacterium
CTCCACACCTCTTACCTACGAAGGTATGACGCTGGTGTGGAAGGATGAGTTTACGGGAAAAACACTGGATGCGGCTCATTGGACTTATGAGACCGGAGGAGGAGGCTGGGGAAACAATGAACTGGAATACTACACCAGCAGCCCTAATAATGTCTATCTCTCCGACGGCAGCCTGGTTATTGAAGCCAGAAGGGAAACCAAGGGAACCTATAATTACACCTCTGCCAGGATCAAGACCCAGGGAAAGAAAACATTTACTTATGGGAGAGTGGACATCAGGGCAAGGCTTCCGAAGGGAAAAGGCCTCTGGCCCGCTCTCTGGATGCTTGGAAGCAATATTACCCAGGCAGGGTACGGGTGGCCCGCATGCGGTGAGATAGACATAATGGAACTTGTAGGACATACACCCGCGACTGTTCATGCTACGGTTCACTGGGGCGTTTCGGGAGGTGCACATTACTACACCGGAAATTCATATTCAATTTCGCAGGGTGACTTTTCATCCGCTTTCCATGTTTTCAGCTTCATCTGGGAAGAGGATAAGATGACCTTCCTCACCGACGACCAGGCTTACTATACTACCACGAAAGCCGAGGTAGGTTCAAATTATCCCTTTAATCTTCCTTTCTTCTTCATCTTCAACGTTGCCGTGGGAGGCAACTGGCCGGGATCACCTGATGCAACAACCGTTTTCCCGCAGAGAATGATAGTTGACTATATAAGGGTATTCCAGAAATGAGCTGTCCCCGTAAGTGAACTTTATGGTTCGTAAAAAATTTCATTAATGAAAGACATCATTACTTCAAGGCTCCGGTTTTCTGCAACGCTGATTGTTTTGGCCCTTTTCCTGGCCGGCTTCATTCAGGCCTGTTCAAGCCAGAAAAAAGATCTTCCGCCCGACGACATCAATACTGATACAATTCCTGTAAAATATGTCGATACGGACGTAATGTTCTGGCTTACAAAGGCCGACTCGACAGTCAGGTTCCGGAGGCAGAATGTAGCCCTGAATTTCAGTGAGGTCCCTCCTTCGGGAAACACCATCACAGTAGACCCGGGAACTACATTCCAGACAATCGACGGTTTCGGCTTTGCCCTCACGGGGGGAAGCGCTTACCTCATCAACCGCCTTCCTGCAGCCGAGAAAAACTCGCTTCTTCAGGAACTGTTTTCAGCTGACAGCACTTTCATCGGAACAAGCTATCTCCGTATAAGCATTGGTTCGTCTGACCTTGATGCCTATGTCTTTTCCTACAGCAACATCGACCCTAATTCAAGTGATCCGGAACTGTCGAGCTTCGATATCACTCCTGACACCTACAATCTCATCCCGGTGCTTAAAGCAATCCTTGCCATCAATCCCGAAATAAAGATAATGGGGTCTCCCTGGTCGGCTCCAGTATGGATGAAGACAAACAAGAATTCTGTTGGAGGATCGCTCAAGCCTGAGTATTATGGTGTTTATGCAAAGTATTTTGTAAAATACCTTCAGGCCATGAAATCATATGGTATAACCCTCGATGCCATCACCGTTCAGAATGAGCCTGAGTACGGAGGCAATAATCCCAGCATGCTGATGACTGCCGTCGAACAGGCCGACTTCATTAAAAACCACCTGGGGCCTGCGTTTCAGGAAGCCGGGCTAACAACAAAGATTGTCATATTTGACCACAATTGTGATCATCCGGGTTACCCCATAACCGTTCTGAATGATCCTGATGCAAGGAAATATATTGACGGATCAGCTTTTCACCTTTATGCGGGTGACATATCTGCGCTTTCACAGGTCCATAATGCTTACCCCGACAAGAATTTGTACTTTACGGAGCAATGGGTAGGCGGCAGCCCTACGATACAGTTTGGCTCCAACCTTAAATGGCATGTTAAGAATCTCATAATAGGAGCTCCTCAAAACTGGAGCAGGGTTGTACTGGAATGGAACCTGGCATCTGATCCGTCGTACAAGCCTCACACCCCCGGAGGATGTTCAAAATGCCTCGGGGCTGTCACAATTGGCAGCAGCGTAAGCAGGAATGTTGCATATTATATCATTGCCCATGCTTCAAAATTCGTCAGGCCGGGATCCGTAAGAATAGGCTCCACGGTTGTTGCCGGCCTGCCCAATGTTGCCTATAAGGCTCCCGACGGAAGAAAGATCCTGATAGTGCTTAACGAAGGAGTAACTTCGCAGACATTCAACATCAGGTTTGGTGAAAGGCACGTTAAAACATCCCTAGAAGCAGGTTCGGTAGCAACTTATGTGTGGTAAAAAATGTGAAATCCATGAAACCAGCTAAAATTATATCAGCCTCCCTGACCGTCCTGACATTGGCGATGGTCAGTTCCTGTACAGGCAGTGAACAGGCAAAGGACCCTGCAGAGGCAAAGGTCGAAAAGCTTCTCTCATTAATGACAATTGATGAGAAAATAGGCCAGATGTCACAGCTTGATCCCGGAACCCTTGGATCGGATGAAAACCTGAAAAAAGCCGTCAGGGATGGAAGGCTGGGTTCTCTGCTGAACTACTTCGGAACTAAAGAAGTCAATGAGATCCAGCGGATTGCGGTCGAGGAAAGCCGGCTGGGCATACCTCTTCTGATCGGGAGGGATGTAATACACGGCTACAAAACCATTTTCCCGATACCTCTCGGTATGGCAGCATCATGGAATCCCGGTCTCGTAAAAGGAGCTTTCAGGATAGCTGCCGAAGAAGCTTCCTCACAGGGGATTAAATGGACCTTTGCACCGATGATCGACATAACGTGGGACCCCCGGTGGGGTAGAATTGCTGAAGGTTGTGGTGAAGATCCATTCCTTGCTTCGGCCATGGCTGCAGCCATGGTGCATGGCATACAGGGAGACAGTCTTAGCGACCCTGCATCAATGGCTGCCTGTGCGAAACATTATGCAGGCTATGGATTCAGCGAGGGGGGTCGTGATTATAACACTACATACATCACCGAACCGGTATTGAGGAACGTGGTGCTTAAGCCGTTCAAAGCCGCCAGGGATGCAGGAGCCCTGACCTTCATGTCGGCATTTAACGACCTGAACGGAATCCCGGCATCAGGCAATGAATTCACTCTCAGGCAGATCCTTAGGGACGAGTGGCACTTCGACGGATTTGTTGTGAGCGACTGGGCTTCCGTTACCGAAATGGTAAGCCACGGATACGCTGTCGATGAGAAAGATGCCGCCGCCAAAGCAATAAATGCAGGTGTGGATATGGAAATGGCCACCACATCATATTTCGACAACATAAAGATCCTGCTTGCCGAAAAGAAGATCACACAGAAGCAGATCGATAATGCCGTAAGGAGTATCCTGAAAGTAAAATTCAGGCTTGGCCTGTTTGAAAATCCCTATACCGATCCTGATGCTGCCAGGAAGATCCTCGATCCTTCATTTCTTGAACATGCAAGGACTATGGCAAGGCAGAGTGCCGTACTCCTGAAAAACGACAAAAACATACTCCCGCTAAACAGGAGTATAGGTTCTGTTGCCGTTTCAGGTCCGCTGGCCGACGCACCACGTGATCAGCTTGGCACCTGGTGTTTTGACGGAAACGCCGCCAACTCGGTTACTCCGCTAAAGGCAATAAGCGACTTCCTTGGCAAAGAAAAAGTGAATTTTGCTCCCGGGCTCGGGTACAGCCGCGACAGGTCGGAGAAAGGCTTTGACCAGGCCCTGAAGACAGCAGAGAGATCCGATGCCGTGATTTTCTTCGCAGGAGAGGAATGGATCCTTTCAGGAGAAGGACAGAGCCGCGGTGAAATAAACCTGCCCGGCGCACAGGACGAGCTCATCTCGCTTCTTGACAAAACGCGCATACCTCTTATAGTGGTGATCATGGCCGGAAGACCCCTGGCAATCGGCAGACTGCTTGAAGAAGCCGATGCGGTTATTTATGCATGGCACGGTGGAACAATGGCCGGACCTGCAATTGCAGACCTGATCTTCGGTATTGAATCACCTTCGGGAAAGCTTCCAGTAACATTTATCAAAGGATCAGGGCAGATACCTTTCTATTATTACAGGAACAACACAGGACGCCCTGCAACACCCGGATCATGGACCCCTATAGACAGCATCCCGGTCGAAAATCCACAGTCATCCCTCGGCTACAAGTCATTCTGGCTCGACTATGGTTATACCCCTCTTCTTCCTTTCGGGTTCGGACTGAGCTATACAACCTTTGAATACAGTGATCTCTCGCTATCCGACCTTTCGATGCCCATGAACGGCAAGCTTATCATAAAGGCATCCGTACAGAATACGGGAAAAATGGACGGGGACGAGATAGCCCAGCTTTATCTGCGCGACCGTGTCGGAAGCATAACAAGGCCTGTCAGGGAGCTTAAGGGATTTAAAAGGATACATCTTGAAAAAGGTGAAAAGACGGAAGTCGTGTTTGAACTTACCTCAGAAGACCTTGCATTTTTCAATGGTAAGATAACGGCAGCGGAACCAGGTGAATTTGACGTATGGATTGGACCTGATTCATCCAACGGCCTGCATGGAGAATTCATACTGGAGAAATAAGTATCACCATATGACGTCCGGACCTAGTAGCGGATAATACTCCTCGTTACTCGGCTGCCTCCGACGACAGCTTTCAGGATATAAACACCGGGCGGCACTCCCGTCATGCTAAGGCTTAAGGAGTTGCTGTTTACAGTTATATCTGCTTTCAGCTGACCTGTTACCGAGAACAGTTGAACCGACTCTATGATCATTCCTGATTCTATGGTGAGGATCTCTCGTACGGGATTCGGACGAAGTGTCAATTCAAAATCCTCATAAACTTTCTCAGTGGCCAGGAGAATGTCAGAAGTGGCAATCCAGCTGGAGGGATTGTTATTGTCAAGCGCCGGATCTTTCAGCTTGAGGTATTTTCCGTTACCATCTGCTTCAGGCCAAGGGATCGTGTCCGAGAAATCAACCATGTCGATCACGTTGCCGAATGCATCTGCCAGGACTATTTTCTGTCCTCCGTTTGAAATATGCCTGGAATACTCGCCGAAAGGCCCGAATGCGTATTTCGAATGAAAAACTGAAGCATTGGCTGCAAGAAAAATGGCCGTATCAGGTGCCAGTACCGAGTTGTAGGGAAACTGGTATACCAGTCCGGTCCCGGCAAAATATATCCCGGAAAGGTTTACCTCAGTGCTGCTGTTATTGGTTATTTCGATGAACTCAAGTTCTTCCCCGTCGGGGAACCATATTGATGATGCAGGATTGAAGTTTATCTTGCTGATCACCAGTTTAGGGACAGGAACTCCGCTGCAGCTTGCATATGAACCTATGTTCGCATTTATCCACGATATCCTTGCTGTCAGCCACGATTTCAGAAAGGCTATCCTCTGGGTGAAGCTGCCTCCGATGTTCCATTTCGCATAGTCCCTTCCGGCTGCCTCGCTTATCAGGGAAGCGGTCTGGTCAATAAAAGCTTCCAAAACAGCCGGATCCAGAGGCTGCCCCGGCTGGGCCAGTTCATTCCACCTTCTTGAAAGGTAGCATCTGAATACGGCATTCTGGAAAAGGTCCCACCAGAATTTCGAACCGTCGTTACCCCCGTCGTGCAGCTGCCATACATTTGTCTTGCTCCTGTCATAACCCCAGAGATAGAGGTCGTTCCCGAAGGTCAGGTCTGAATCCCAGATGGGGCCGGCCCTCAGTTTCCCTTTCCTGTCCTTGTGAAAGAAAGTGCTCAATCCGTAAGAGTCGGCATTCGATGAGATCTCAGCAATAATAATATAATGTATGAAAGACGGAATATCTATTAAAACGGGATACCCCGTGCTCAGGTTTGTACTGCCTCCCTGGGCGGCAGCGGCCACTTTGTTGAAATAATTCCTGATATATGACGTCTGAGCCTGTATTGCATCTTCCGGTTTCGGCCAGTGATGAATGTAATTCACAGCACCGCCGTACCAGCTCGTCATTGAAAATGCAATTGGATCTCCTCCCGTCGTCTTGTCAGCCTTTGTGATATAACCTCCCGAAAGTTCCGGTTCCGCAACGTCAGAAGGCTCTATCTTGCTGATATCTACCCGGTTATTATCAGCTTTCACCTTCTCGTCAAAGAGGTATAAACCCTTGTATGAACCGTTTAGGATCACTTCACAATAAACCGTCCGGGCTGCATATTCCCCAAACTGCCTCGAAAGATTAAAACAGAGATAATCGCGTATAAATGCAGAGTCCCATGCCATGCCGTTGAGTATCCAGTCGTGTTCCGAAGGCATGCCAAGCAGGCTGGCATTGTTTTCAGTGTAATTGTCGGGCTTGAGGGTTGTAAGCCCGTATTGTTTTTTTGCTGTATACTGTGATGAAGAACCACGTATTTCAATGTTTATCCTTCCATTATAATCAAGGTATGACGGATTTGACTGGTCGGTAAGGAAGGTTCTCTGCCCGGGCCCCCGGTATATGATCTTCATTGTGGCCAGTACCCTGTTATTATCAGGAATGGAAACGCCGCCGTCGGTGGTGATCATCACAATTGGGA
Source organism: Bacteroidales bacterium (assembly GCA_025454775.1). Taxonomy (GTDB): domain Bacteria; phylum Bacteroidota; class Bacteroidia; order Bacteroidales; family VadinHA17; genus LD21. The sequence continues at coordinate 6,512 of JALONU010000068.1, forward strand.
GATTGCTGCTTGTGAAGGTCTGAGCCTTCAGCAAGCCTGCCAACGGAAACAGGATACAGGCTATTGATAATATCTTCCTCATTTCTCCCTGAGAAAACAAAAATACCACTTAATACTATATTGGAGAGCCGTAAACAGTCAAAAAGGTTGCAGAAGTGGTCCTAAGCTACCCCTAAATAATTGTCATTCTGAGTCCCGCGCTGGGCGTGACGAAGAATCTCCTGAAATTAATCGGACACTAAGTTTTAAAAAATTACATTTGGGAGGACTAATATTTAATTAAAAATGCCCCGACGCAAGGATATAAACAAAGTGCTGATAATCGGCTCCGGACCTATAATCATAGGACAGGCTTGTGAATTTGACTATTCGGGAACGCAGGCCTGCAAGGCTCTTCGATCGCTTGGATATAAGATTGTTCTCGTTAACTCCAACCCGGCAACTATAATGACCGATCCCGGTATAGCTGATGTGACCTACATCGAGCCGCTTAACGAGTACGCACTTACTGAAATAATAAAAAAAGAAAGGCCCGACGCACTTCTTCCAAACCTCGGGGGCCAGACAGGCCTTAACCTCTCATCGCTGCTCGCGAAAAAGGGCGTCCTTAAGGAATATGATGTTGAAGTTATCGGTGTAAACATCGATGCCATAGAACGGGGAGAGGACAGGATTGCGTTCAAGGAAACAATGAACCGGCTCGGAATTGAGATGCCGAGGAGCAAGGCTGTCAACACGCTCGAGGATGCCGAAAAGGTAGCAGCAGAACTTGGATATCCGGTTGTTATACGTCCTGCCTATACAATGGGAGGAACCGGCGGCGGACTGGTATATAATCTCGAGGAGCTGCAGACAGTTGCAAGCAGGGGCCTTTCAGCCAGCATTGTCAACCAGGTGCTGGTGGAAGAGTCGGTGGTGGGCTGGGAAGAACTGGAGCTTGAGGTAGTGAGGGATGCAAAGAACCAGATGATAACTGTCTGTTTCATAGAAAATGTCGATGCCATGGGAGTACATACAGGTGATTCTTATTGTACTGCGCCCATGCTGACAATAAGCGAAAGTCTTCAAAGGAGACTTCAGAAATATTCGTACGACATCGTCGAAGCTATTGAGGTTATAGGAGGTACTAATGTTCAGTTTGCCCACGATCCGAAGACCGACAGGGTGGTTGTTATTGAGATCAATCCCCGGACTTCCCGTTCCTCGGCCCTTGCTTCGAAGGCCACCGGGTTCCCGATAGCATTCGTTTCCTCACTGCTGGCAGGAGGCCTGACACTCGATGAGATACCTTACTGGCGAAACGGTACACTCGACAAATACACTCCGTCAGGAGATTATGTGGTTGTGAAATTTGCCCGCTGGGCATTTGAGAAGTTCGAGGGGCTTGAAGACAAGCTCGGAACCCAGATGCAGGCTGTCGGCGAAGTAATGAGCATAGGCAAAAACTATAAGGAAGCTCTTCAGAAAGCCATACGATCCCTGGAGATCGGACGCTACGGACTGGGGTTCGCAGGGGATTTCAACAGGAAACCTCTCGATGAGCTGATGAACATGCTTAAACATCCCTCAAGCGAAAGACAGTTTATCATGTACGAAGCTCTCCGCAAAGGAGCCGGCGTTGAGGAACTTCACAGGAAAACACATATTAAGCACTGGTTTATTGAGCAGATGAAGGAACTTGTTGAGGAGGAGGAGCAGATTCTTTCCTTTGCAGGTCTTATGCCTCCCGATGAAATCCTCATTCGGGCTAAGAAAAATGGTTTTGCCGACAGGTATCTATCAAAGCTGCTCGGTATTCCCGAAAAGGAAATCAGGGAGAAAAGGACCTCCCTGGGTGTCACCGAGGGATGGGAACCTGTCCCTGTAAGCGGCGTTGATAATGCAGCTTACTATTTTTCAACCTACAATGCTCCCGATAAGGTGAATGTGAGCAGCAGGAAGAAGATCATGGTGCTCGGAGGAGGACCTAACAGGATAGGCCAGGGAATAGAATTCGACTATTGCTGCGTTCATGCCGCATATGCGATACGCGATGCAGGATATGAGTCCATAATGGTAAACTGCAATCCGGAAACGGTTTCCACCGACTATGACACTTCCGACAAACTTTATTTCGAGCCCCTTACAGCCGAAGATGTACTTGCAATATATGAGAAGGAAAAACCTGAGGGTGTAATAGTACAATTCGGAGGCCAGACGCCTCTTAACCTTGCCAGGGAGCTTTCAGAAGCAGGGGTCAGGATTCTTGGAACCACACCTGAAACCATTGACCTGGCCGAGGACCGTGACAGGTTCAGGCATGTAGTGGAGAAGCTTGGTATACCGCAGCCGGAATCCGGCATGGCATCAAACCTGGATGAAGCCCTTTCTATTGCCGGCAGGATCGGATATCCTCTGATGATAAGGCCGTCGTATGTGCTGGGCGGCAGGGCAATGAAAATAATCCTTGATGAGGAAATGCTCAAGGAATACGTGTTGAAGGCTGTTGGCGTTTCACCCGACAGGCCCCTCCTGCTCGATAAGTTCCTTGAAGATGCAATCGAGTCGGAAGCGGATGCCCTGTCGGACGGAACAGACGCTTTCGTGCCGGCTGTCATGCAGCATATCGAGTATGCCGGGATACACTCGGGAGATTCAGCGTGCGTGATCCCTCCGGTGATAATTCCGAAGGAACACAAGAAAACCATTTATGATTACACACGCCGGCTGGCGATGGAGCTCAAAGTTGTGGGGCTCCTGAACATACAATATGCAATTTATGATGATGTTGTTTATATACTAGAAGCCAACCCTCGTGCATCACGCACCGTTCCGCTGGTTTCAAAGGTCTGCAATATCTCCATGGCCAGGATTGCAACACAGATCCTGCTGGGCCAGAAACTTCCGGAATTCGGGCTTAAGAAGAAGAATATAAGACATTACGGGGTTAAGGAAGCGGTTTTCCCCTTTAATATGTTCCCTGCCATCGACCCGCTCCTCGGTCCGGAAATGCGTTCAACGGGAGAGGTGCTGGGAATGGCCGACAACTACGGAATGGCATTCTTCAAATCGCAGGAAGCAACCCAGTCACCGCTGCCCATCAGGGGTACGGTACTGATAACGATCGCCGACCGCGATAAGAACAAGATAATTGAAACCGCACTGAATTTCAGGGATATGGGGTTCAGGATACTCTCTACCGGAGGCACCCGGAAATTCCTTCAGGAACATGGGATCTCTTCAGATCTCGTACTGAAGGTGCACGAAGGGCGGCCTAACATTGTGGATGCCATTAAAAACCATGAGATCGACCTGGTTGTAAACACGCCGGCGGGACGCCTCAGTGAATACGACGACTCTTATATCAGGAAGAACGCAATCAAGTACAAGATCCCCTATATAACGACAACCTCAGCAGCACTTTCGGCCACAAAGGGAATAAAGGAACGACAGAACGGAGAATACAGGGTGCGGTCGCTGCAGGATTACCATTCCTCAATTGAGGACTAGAGGGGCAAGGTTTATTCCCTTATCTTGCCTTTCAGGTCCCTGATCTCTTTTTCCTTCGAAGCGACCTGCTCTTCGAGATTGGTGATCAGGCCCTTCAGTTCATCAATCTTTCCGTTGAGGTCGTTTATCCTGCCATTCAGTTTGGCGACATCTTCTTTCAGCCCGGCAACCTGCTTCTGAAGATCGGCCTTCTCGGCTTCAAGTTGCTTAATTATGGGCGTATAAACCGATTTGGCATAAAACCAGGCAGTTAAATATCCTATTATTGCTGCAACCAGGAGGAGAGCAATAATAAACAGCACGGCTCCTGTTTTGGACATTGCAAGTATTATTAATAACTGTGTCATGATTATGGTAATTTTATCGAGATTTCTGTTTTTCTGTTCTTTGCCCTTCCTTCCTTTGTTATATAACTTTCATAAGCCCTGCTTTCACCCAGGGATTCCCTGATTATGCTTCCAGCCGGTATGCCTTTCTCCTCAAGATAAAGGGCTGCGGCTTCAGCCCTTTTCAAACCAAGATCGGTATTGAACTCCGGTGTACCGACCAGGTCGGTGAAACCCTGCACCAGGACTTTTGAACCGGGATACTTGTCGAGCCATGCCCTGAATTCGGCAATACGGCTGTCGTTTTGCGGATCAGGCTTGAATCTGGCATCGTCAAATTCAAAGTAGATCGTAAGGTTTTCCGGCATCATCGCCTTAAGCTTCATCAGCGAATCTGCCTCTCTTGTCTGATTGTCGGGGATTGTGAGCACCGGAACCGGCTTGCTAAGCACCGGAAGCAACTTGTCGTTGTAAATCCATGCAGAAAAAACACACCAGATCACAAATGCCACAAATCCTGTAATTAGGATTCTCATGACGGCTGAATGGTTGTTAAGTTACTGATCAGGAATTAATTCTTACAAGTTAGCAAAAAAATACAAAACAGATGTTTTATTCCTGTAAATAATCACATAATGAACTATTTTTGGAACTGTCAAACGATGCCTGAATGAAAAAGATAATCCGTGCTCTTATTACAGTTCTGGTTACGGTCGCTGTTTTTTTGTCTTCCTGCATCGAGCAGGAGTCGCAGCCTGTACCTGTTCTCGAGAAAAGAGGGAATGCCACACAGCTGATCGTCGACGGGAAACCATTCCTGGTTCTTGGCGGAGAGCTTCATAATTCAAGCTCCACAAGCCGCGAGTACATGAAGAAATTCTGGCCGCTACTTAAGGCATCAGGTATGAATACAGTCCTTGCGGCTGTGGAATGGTCTCTCATTGAGCCGGTTGAAGGAAGCTTCAGCTTTGGAGTTGTTGACGAAATGATCACAGACGCCAGGGCGAACGACCTCAAGCTGGTGCTGTTGTGGTTCGGTTCCTGGAAAAACGGTCAGTCACACTATATCCCCGAATGGATGAAGGCAGACTTTAAAAGGTTCCCGAGGGTAAAAGGAGAGAATGGAAAAAGCCTTGAGATACTCACACCTCTCAGCCAGGCCAGTCTTGACGCAGATGCCAGGGCTTTTGCAGCACTGATGAGGCATCTTAAGCAGGTAGACGAAATGCAAAGGACAGTGATTATGATCCAGGTTCAGAATGAAGTCGGGATCATAGGTTCGCCGCGCGACCATGGAGATGCAGCCTCTTCTGCCTTCAGCTCACAGGTGCCCCGTGAGCTCATGGATCACCTGGCCCGGAATAAAAGCAACCTCCTTCCTGAAACTACTGATATATGGGGCACCAGCGGTTTTAAACCCGCAGGCACATGGAGTGAGGTTTTTGGAGCGGGAGATAAGTGCGATGAGCTTTTCATGGGCTGGCATTATGCAGATTATATCAATAAGGTGGCCAGGGCAGGAAAAGCCGAATATTCACTTCCGATGTTTGTAAATGCGTGGATTGTCCAGGCTTCTGACAAGCGTCCCGGTGATTATCCCTCAGGAGGGCCGCAGGCACATATGCTTGATATCTGGAGAGCCGGCGCCCCTGACATTGACCTTTACTGCCCCGATATCTACAGACCTGAATTCAGGGAGATCTGCGCACTTTACACCCGCAGCGGCAACCAGCTTTTCATCCCGGAGGCAAGAGCAGGTGAAACCGGTGCGGGACAATGTTTCTACGCGATCGGAAGGCATAATTCAATCGGTTATTCACCTTTCGGGTTTGAAACAAGGACTGAAGATCCTGAAAATGATCCGATGACGAAAGCCTACAGGCTCGCATCTTCAATAGCTCCCCTGATTCTTGAAGCGCAGCAGAAAGGAACAATTACTTCAGTGCTTCTGAACAGCGAGATGCCTGATTCGGAGGATGTTATCCTTGGCGACTTCAGATTCGAGGTCGGACTGCTGAGAGGCTGGGGATCAGGCCCGGCTGCTCCCGGCGGATATTGTCTTATTATAGATCTGAGTGCCGATGAGTTCCTGATATACGGCAGTAATGTACAGGTCACCTTTTCCACAGCAACACCAGGTCCTCCGGTTGCAGGCATCTCGAGAGCTGACGAAGGCAGTTATGTCAATGGCGTATGGAAACCACGGCGCAGGCTGAACGGCGATGACATACTGATCGATTACGACCTTGCAAAAATGGCTCTGCAGAATAAAACCGGAACCGGACTTAAGTTCGGCAGGGATAATGAGCTCTTCCAGAGAGTCAGGCTATATCGTTATGAATAGGTTGCTCTCCGCTTTTCGCTGAAGCAGCATATTCCTTCGGCGACATTCCGAAATGCTTCCTGAAGCATTTCGTGAAATACGAAGGATTGGAGATCCCTACACTGTTTGACACCTCAGTAATATTGCCGGAGTGCTTCAACAGGTACCGGGCTCCTGTTTCAAGCCTCACCCTTCGAATAAGTGTTCCTGGTGAAAGACCTGTTAGGGCTTTCAGCTTCCTGAAAAGATGCACCCTGCTCATGCCTGCCTTTTCATGAAGCATTCCCGCATCGAAATCAAAATCCTTCAGATTTTCCCTTATTATGGTATAGATCTTCTCCATGAACCGGTCATCCAGTGAAGCGGAATGGATTTCGGGAATTCTGAAATCGAGGTGATCCCTGTACTTGTGCCTGAGTTTCTCCCTTGTTCCGATGAGATTGGCTATCCTGACCTTCAGTTCATTGATGCTGAATGGCTTGACAATATAATCATCGGCTCCCGTAATGAAGCCTTCAATCCGATCTTCGGCTGTGGCTCTGGCCGTAAGCATTATCACCGGGATATGACTGGTCCGCTCGTCTTCCTTCAACATCCGGCACAGGGAGATCCCGTCGAGTTCCGGCATCATAAGGTCGGTGACAACAAGATCGGGGATCATTGTGTAAGCCAGGCTTGAAGCTTCTCTGCCGTTATCAGCTGTTATTACCCTGTAGGCACCTTCAAGATTCTCCCTCAAAAAATTCTTAAGGTCATCGTTGTCCTCAACCACAAGGATGGTCACCCTTGATTCCTTCTCAGACTGTCCCTCATAATGGTCCGCTGCCAGGGCCTCATGATGAATATCAGGCGCTCTTGCCTCCCTGGTTTCCGGCTCGGCAACTATATACTCATCAACCACAAGATGATCCTTCCCGAAAGGCAGTCTTACAATAAATTCCGTTCCTTCTCCCGAAGCTGTCCTGACATCTACTGACCCGTGCAGAAGATTTATGAATTCGCGGGTAAGGGACAGCCCTATGCCTGTTCCCGCTCCATCCCTGCCGGGATGCCCTTCAACCCTGAAGAAACGATCGAAGATCCTGTCAACATGCTCTGCGGGAATTCCGGGGCCTGTATCCCTGACCCTTATTTCAAGAAGATTATCAGCTCCTTCTTTCCTGCTCTCCTGCTTATTTATACTGCACCAGACTGTTCCTCCTGCCGGAGTGAATTTAAATGCATTCGAAAGAAGGTTCGAAACGATCTTCTCTGTTTTGTCTATGTCAATCAGTGAGATCAGTTCCCCGGAGGGTACGTCTACCATGTACCTTATTTCCTTTGTTTCTGCCAGCGAAAGGAACTCATAGGCAAGTATCCGGAGCCTTTTAAAAATATCCGTTTCCGAAAGAATGATTCTCATCTTTCCCGAATCGAGCCTTGAAATGTCGAGGAGCTGGTTTACAAGCTGCATGAGCCGCTGGCCATTCCTTTTCAT
>JALONU010000241.1 GCA_025454775.1 Bacteroidales bacterium
CGATAAAAATCCAGTCGCCTATGTCGTGGGGAGCATGGGTTCTTATGCTAGTAACTCCCGTCTCCTTTATATGGTGTGCATTGCATATCAGGGAAATTTTTCCGGGATGGAAATGGAAATTCAGCTGGCTTGAGTTTCTCGATACTTTTTTCAACAGGTACAAGAAGCACCTGGCATGGGTGATGCTGATCTCGGGCATAATCCTGGGTATCTATACAGGTATCCTGCTTTCAGCCTTCAATGCCCGCCCGCTCTGGAACACCTCAATCCTTGGACCTCTTTTCCTCGCCTCCGGGCTCTCGGCAGGAGCTGCGGCTACTCTTATACTTTCAAAGAACCCTGCAGAAAGAAAAAGATTCGCACAGATCGACCTGATGGTGATAGGCGTAGAGCTATTCCTGATCGTACACATGTTCATGGGCTTCCTGGCAAGCACACAGGTGCAGATAGAGGCGGCGCAGCTTTTCCTTGGAGGACCCTACACAATGTCGTTCTGGATCTTTGTCGTTATCCTGGGATTGATCTTACCGGCAGTCCTTGAGATCATGGAGCTTAGGACTTTCCATATCCCGGCAATACTCCCCGCGATACTGGTTATTTTCGGGAGCCTGATGCTGAGGTTTATAATTGTTTATGCCGGACAGATGAGCAGATGGTTATATTGAAAACAGAAAATTAAAATATATGAGCGAAACAACGGTTGCTAAAAAGACGAAATACCTCAATCCATATATTGGAGGTGTGCTGCTCGGACTTGTGCTGCTGGCTGCCAATTTTGTGGCAGGCCGCGGACTTGGAGCCAGCGGTGCGATCAAAAGTACAATTGTAGGGGCTGCCACGGTCATTGCTCCTGAGGCTAGTGAAAAATCTGCCTTTGTGAGTGAATTCAGGGAGTCTCATGAAGGAAATCCGATGAAAACCTGGCTTGTATTCCAGATGCTGGGTGTTATAGTAGGTGGCTTCCTTTCCGGGGCCCTTGCGGGCCGGCTTAAAATTAAGGTAGAGCATTCCCCTAAGATCACTTCACGAAAAAGGCTGCTCCTGGCTCTTGGAGGAGGAGTCCTTTTCGGTTTCGGTTCCCAGCTGGGTCGTGGATGCACAAGCGGATCGGCCCTCAGCGGAATGGCAGTGCTGTCGCTGGGAGGCTTCGTTACGATGATGGCAATCTTCGGAACTGCCTTTGCGATGGCTTACTTCTTCAGGAAAAACTGGATCTGAAGCATAAATCCATTACATGGTAATAAGATTCACCAGAAGATTAGAAACAACAACTAAGAAAGACGAAAATGGGACCTTTAGCAGTTAATGAAATAATATCCGAGAATACCAATCTTTTTCTCGCATTTCTGATCGGGATCGGTTTTGGATTTGTCCTTGAACAGAGCGGTTTTTCCTCAAGCAGGAAACTTGCAGGGATTTTCTACGGTTACGATGCGGTTGTCCTGAAAGTGTTCTTCACAGCCGCCATCACAGCAATGCTCGGGCTGCTGTTTTTCAGCCTGTTCGGATGGATAGACCTCGACCTGGTATATGTAAATCCGACATACCTTACTTCTGCCATAGCGGGAGGAGTAATTATGGGTTTAGGATTTATTATGGGAGGTTATTGTCCCGGAACAAGCTTCTGCGGAGCATCGATCGGAAAGATAGATGCCCTTGTATTCATCGGAGGCTTGTTCATAGGAGTGCTGATTTTCGGGCTGGGCTATAAGCTTTGGGAAGGAATGTATCTCGCAAAGTTCCTGGGTTTCCCGAAAGTTAGCGAATCGCTGGGCCTTTCTGACGGTGTGTTCGCACTGATTCTGATCATTGCAGCACTGGGGATGTTCTGGGCTGCTGAATGGGCGGAGAAAAAATTCCAGCGTGAAGAATATTAAAGAATAAATTTTAAAATTATAACGCCATGAGACCACGTGTTTTACTTGCACTATTTGTTATTCCCCTCGGGCTGATAATTGCAGCTGTGCCCCAGAATAAAACAAATCCTTTCAGGCTGACTGCAGAAGAGCTCCTGGCTGAAGCCAATTCGAGATCACAGTTCGTTACACCGGAGACTGTGGCGAACATGATCGTCAGCAAGGATCCGTCACTGAGGCTTATAGATGTCAGAAGCCAGGATGAGTTTGAAAAGTACAGCCTTCCCGGAGCCATGAACATTCCGCTGTCTGACCTTCTGTCTGAGCAGTACGCAGATATTCTGAACCAGGATGTTAAAATGAATGTGTTTTATTCAAACGGTTCACTCTCGGCAAATGAGGCATGGATGCTGACAAGACAGCTTGGATACCAGAACAACTTTGTGCTTGAGGGAGGCCTCAATTACTGGTTTGAGACTATAATGAACCCGGAGAAGCCTGCTTCCTCAAGTCCTGATGAAGAGTTTGCAAAATACGACTTCCGCAAAAGTGCCGGAATGGCCCTCGGCGGCGGAGGCGGTGTGCAGGCTGAAAAAACACAACCTTCATTGCCGGTCAAGCCAGCTATTACTTCCGTGCCTAAGAAGAAGAAGGCAGCAGGAGGATGCTGATTACAGTATAACATTCAAATGGCACCCGTAACAACTGGCGTTATACTCGCGGGCGGTAAAAACATCCGTTTCGGAGGCATAACAAAAGCCAATGTTGTCATTGAAGGGGAGACCATCATTTCCAGGATCCTCAGGGTATTCAGGGGATTATTCGATGAGATAATTATTGTTACCAACAACCCTGAAGAGTTCCGTTCTATCAGGAATGTTAGGCTTGTTGAAGACATTATCAGGGGTGCGGGTCCGCTGGGAGGGATCCATGCCGCACTTAAATCGTCGAAATCTGAGGCAATCTTTGTTATTGCCGGCGACATGCCTTTCCCCGACAGGAGAATCATTGAAGACCAGATGGGCAGATTCTCAGCAGCAAATCACGATATTCTTACTGTAAAAATCGGGAACCTGGTAGAACCGCTGCATTCGGTATTTTCAAAGAAGATATTTGACGATCTCGAGACTTTCCTGGAGCAACAGGGAAGAAGAACTGTAAGGGATTTCCTGGAGGAGTCGGACACGGCATATTTTGATATTCCAGATACAGAAGAGGCCAGGAAGGCTTTCAGGAATATCAATTTCCCTGATGAAGTGTAAGGAATTATCTTCTGAAATGAAGATTGTCGGCCCGGAGAGAATCGAACTCTCGACCCCATGATTAAGAGTCACGTGCTCTGCCAGCTGAGCTACGGGCCGATAAGCAGGTGGCAAAATTACAAAAATCGTCATATAATACCATTTCCCGGTAAATATTAATTTTATAAATGTTTTTGAGATAACTGACCAATTAATAGGATACTGATATGACGAGTGACAGAATAACGGCAAAATGGCTCGGCAACATGGCGTTTGAGGGAGACGTCGAGGGTCACAGGATAATTATTGACGCCCTGCCAGCAGCAGGTGGTGAAAACCTCGGTGTAAGGCCGAAACCCCTGATGCTGCTGGCGCTGGCAGGATGCACGGGAATGGACATCGTCTCGATCCTGAAAAAAATGAGGGTCGATTTCCAGGACCTGCAGATAATTGTTGATGGCGAACTAACGGAGGACTACCCGAAACATTACCATTCCATGCATGTGATCTATGAGATCACCGGTAAAAACATCCCGGAAGATAAGGTGAGAAAAGTTGTTGAACTTTCGGAGGAGAAATATTGCGGCGTCAGTGCTGTATATAAAAAATATGTGAAAATGTCGTCGGAGATCAGGATCATAGAATCCTGACCCGATTCAGGCTGAGACGAGTGGATTCATTCTGATATGAGAAAGCTGTAGGTATCCTTTGGGGTCAAACCAAGCATCTCGGCCACACTCCTGAGAGTAGTTTCAGGTTTTGCATCGACTCCCTTTTCCTGAAGAAGGGCAATGAGCTCTGATACATCCTTTCCGGAATTCTTCGCAATTGTTTCAAGGGTATATCTGCCGAAACCCTGTCCGGTCCCGCTTCCCGCCTGAACATTCACTTCAGGTTTTTTATATCTGGCAGCTAGAATATTATACACCTTAGCCGGAGTTGTAGCATTTCTCTCGGCAATCTGCCTGAGAGTTGAATCTTTTTCCCTCAGTTTGATATCATTCTCTTCAAGGGTTAATCGAAGGTTTTGTACAGGTACGGTGTCCAACATCAGGGAG
>JALONU010000069.1 GCA_025454775.1 Bacteroidales bacterium
TGGAGAGGATCACAGCTTCAGCTTCAGACTGCTGCTCCTCGTGATACTCTGCATGATCCTGGCCCGCAACGCTGCAATGGGTTTCAACAGGATTGCCGATAACAGGTTCGACGCACTGAATCCGAGAACCAGCAGCAGGGAGCTGCCATCGGGAAAGATCACAACAAAAGCTGCAGTCATTTTCGTTATCATCAACTCAGTTCTGTTCATAGTCACTACCGGTTTCATCAATACTCTTACCCTTTGTCTGTCGCCTGTTGCACTGGCCGTCATACTGGGATACAGCCTCACCAAAAGATTTACCATACTCTGCCATTTCATCCTTGGACTGGGGCTAAGCCTTGCACCTATAGGCGCATATATCTCTGTGACAGGTTCTTTTGCGTTGCTTCCTGTTCTATATTCTCTTATCGTTCTTACATGGTCGGGTGGTTTCGATATTATCTATGCGCTCCAGGACGATGAGTTCGACAGGGAGAACCGCCTGCACTCTATACCCTCGGCTGCAGGAAAAAGGAATGCAATTATAATCTCTGCTGCAGTTCATTTTATAACATTCCTTCTCGTATTTACAGCAGGTTATACCGGGGATGGAGGATGGCTGTACTGGACAGGCGCCGCAATATTCGTCATGCTCCTTTTCTATCAGCACATTATCGTCAAACCAAACGATCTGAGCAGAGTTAACCTTGCCTTCGGAACCATGAACGGGATCGCCAGCATACTGTTCTCTGTTTTTGTGATCCTGGACCTCTGGGTCAGGAACAGGTAAAACGATTTTGTGCGGGTGTTTGCCATAGCTGATTTTTTTTTGTTACTTGGTGCCTGTTAACAACTCCATATGGAAGAAATAGTCGTCAAAGAGGTTATCTCGGCAAGGGAGCTCAGGGAGTTCATCTACCTTCCGGAAAAAGTACACAGCAACGATCCCGGATGGCTCCCCCCCATCTACATGGATGAGAAGCTTCTCTTCAACAAGAACAAGAACAAATCGTACAAATACGCTGATGCCATACTGATGCTCGCCTGGAAGAAAGGCAAGCCGATGGGAAGGATAATGGCACTCGTGAACAACAGGTACAATGAAATAAACAAGGAGAGACACGGACGGTTCTGTTTCATGGAATGCTACAACGACAGGGAAGTATTCCATGCTCTTATTTCCGCAGCCGAAGAATGGGCCAAGAAGAAGGGAATGACAAAGATTGTAGGGCCCCTGGGGTTTTCAGACAAGGATCCTCAGGGATTTCAGATTGAGGGATTTGAATACCCGATGTTCATAACTTCCGCAAGCAATTCGTCTTATATGGTTCAGCTGCTTGAAGCGGAGGGCTATGTGAAGAAGGTTGACCTGGTCAATTACCTGGCTAAAATGCCGTCGGACCTGCCTGAAGTGTACAAGAAGGTTCTTTCAAGGGTTGAGAAAACAGAAGGCTATAAAATCCTTGAATTCGAAACAAAGAAGGAGCTCAGGAAGGTGATTGTACCTGCACTGGAACTGATGAATGAAACTTTCGCCGAGATATATGGTTTTGTTCCGCTGACCGACAAGGAGAAGGTCGAGTTCGCAAACCGCTATCTGCCCATTCTCGATCCCAGATTCATCAAGGTGGTGGAAAAGGACGGGGCGCTCATAGGATTTGCAGTGGGAATGCCCGACGTAAGCCCTGGTATCATGGCATGCCGGGGAAGGCTGCTCCCCTTCGGCATCTTAAAAGTATTGAAAGAATCAAAACGATCCCGAAAGCTGATGATGATGCTTGGCGGAGTCAAAAAGGAATTCAGGGGAAAGGGAATCGACGTCCTGATGGGAGTAAAAATCCTCGAATCAGGAATAAGACAGAAAATGGAACTTATCGACAGCCACCTGGTACTCGAGGATAACACCAAGATGAGGGCTGAATATGAAAGAGTTGGCGGTAAGGTGGTGAAGAAGTTCCGTATCTACCAGAAAGACCTTTAGAAATCCCTGCCTCCCGGAAATATAGCAAATCCGATGGCAGGAAGGCCGGGATCGCTCCGCTAGAACCTGAATATAAAAGAGAATCCCAGCAACTCCTTGAACTGTACCCTGGCAGTTTTCTTCGACTTGGAATCTTCAGGATCGACAGGGGACTTCGTATCGTCATCAAATATCAGGTGAGTGTTGAACCTGACATCGGTGAACCAGTTGAGCTTTGCCGTGAGTATCATCTCCCAGTCAATATCTATATTCTGCGGGTTCTTTATGTAATTGGTAAAAAGCTGCAGCCTGTTCGTGACCGTAACAGTGGTGAAAGGCTTGAACTCATTGGTAAACAGAAAGCTGGCTCCGGGTTCATTCTTTGATTTTCTGTCATTCGCTATCCCGTACTTTGTCTGGTCAACCGCATCAACACCCTTTATGCCGGTGGTGTCGGTCACGAATGTTCCCTTGTACGATAAAGGGGAGAAGTTTATCGAAGTGGTTTTATTAGGCTTGTAATCGAGACCGAAACCCAGTGTGATTATTCCGGGGTTCATGAACTTGGAAACAAGCGTACGGGTAGTGTCTGTCGGATACGTAAATCCCCTTGCAAGCTGGGTTTTGAAGAGCATGATGGCACTGAAGTCAAACTTACCGAAGGCCTTGTGGTTAACCTTCGAGTTTGTTTCAAGCAGGTCGAGGTTCTTCCGTATACCATACTTGTCTGTCCATATAAGACCATATTTCAGCCTGGCAAAGTTATTCGAAGTGATTTTCAGTGCCTTGTTGTTGTAGTCGGCAAATCCTGTTATATCCAGTGATGTGGACACGCTGCTCTCTCCACCCTTGACCCAGTTGTCCATGTGAGCCTGGTTCAGTGCAAAAGCGGCTTCCGACCTGTATTTCCAGTATTGCGGTTTTACTGTTATTTTCTTAACATCCATCAGCTTCGACCTGTCAATCTGCTGAATATCGATACGGGCATCGGCGTAGACTTCCTGTCGTGCCGGCCTTGTGAAACCGATACCGTTCTCGAGGTACATTGCAATTGTGTTCTTATCCTGGGCTCCAATCCAGATGGTTGCCGAATCATAAAGGTTGGTCTTCAGCCAGTGTCGCTGCATCATACCCGACCTGGAATTCAGCCACACCGGCGTAACGGTGTTTCCGGCTCCAGTAAACAGGATGAGCGATGAATCACGTGCTTCAACCTGATCCATCAGAAGACCCACCGCTGCTTTTATTGAATCGCTCTGGAAGGGATATTCAAAATATCTGAAAGGGAAATCCGGATGATCTGAACTTACTTCGTGCAGGGTATCAATGACAACGAGGATGGTTGTGTCCCTGAGCCCTGCCACCGGCATCCTGAGCCTGAGAGGTTCCCATATGTAAAATTTATCCCAGTCAACTGAAAGCGAATCAAACGGATACTTCCTGAGAAATATCGCTGCAGAGTCATAGGGATCGTGGGAGGCTTCAAACACAAGCTGTCCCAGCGCAACCCTGAGAGGATCGGCAGGATCCTTCCAGTACTGCATTCTCAGGCGCTTTTGCAGAAACTTTACCGCCTGTTCGGACGTCAGGCTAACTGAATCCTTCCTTTCAAGGTCGGAGTATACGTACCCGCTGCTTATAAGTGAATCAATAAGTTCTCCCGGCAATCCCTTTGTATTTGTCAGAACCTGTGTTCTGCCCGGAAGACTTAACCAGATCAGCATCAGGATTGCCAGTGATTTGAAAAATTCCTTTCGCATGACTTAACTTCTCAAAATGTCCGGCTTTGATTTTTTCGCAAAATACTATTATTTTTATGAATCCATATCGCCAGGATCTGACATGACTTCTGTTTCACTAACGGAAAAACGGCCTGAAAATATATACAGGAACCTGAAAAACAGGGATTCTTTCTGTCTCTGAGGATCTTCAACCAGTCTTACTTATAATAATTGCGGATTGCGGAAGGTGGATTTCGGATTTTGTAGTCCACATTCCGAAATCGACAATCCGAATTCCGAAATATCTAAATATCAATTTCTTACAGCCATGCAACTACCATTCATAGAACCATATAAGATAAAGATGGTCGAACAGGTGTATACCAGCACCCGGGACCAGCGGGAAAAATGGATCAGGGAATCCAGATACAACATGTTCAACCTGCGTTCGGACCAGGTTACTATTGACCTGCTGACCGATTCCGGTACAGGGGCTATGAGCGACAGGCAATGGTCTGCAATGATGATGGGTGATGAGAGCTATGCAGGGGCTTCTTCATTTTATAATCTAAAAAATGCCGTGGAAGAGATAACAGGTTTCAGGTTCTTCCTTCCAACGCACCAGGGAAGAGCCGCTGAAAATGTGCTCTTTTCGGCACTGCTGAAG
Source organism: Bacteroidales bacterium (assembly GCA_025454775.1). Classification (GTDB taxonomy): domain Bacteria; phylum Bacteroidota; class Bacteroidia; order Bacteroidales; family VadinHA17; genus LD21. The sequence continues at coordinate 4,331 of JALONU010000069.1, forward strand.
GAGGGCGACCTGGTTCCGGGAAATTCGCACTTCGATACGACCAAGGGCCATATTGAGTTCAGGAAAGCAGTGCCTGTCGACTGCACCGTGGATATTGCTTCAGATTTTGAAGATCCGGATCCTTTCAAGGGAAACGTCGACCTCGGAAAGCTCGAAAGGATTCTGGAAGGGAATCCTCGCGAAAAGATCCCGTGCATAATCGTTACGATCACCAACAATACGGCAGGCGGACAACCTGTAAGCATGGCGAACATCAGGGGTATAAGATCCCTCGCCGATAAGTACGGCATCCCCTTTTTCCTCGACTCCGCCAGGTTCGCGGAAAATGCATGGTTCATCAAATCAAGGGAAAAGGGATATGAAGGGAAAAGCATCAGGGAAATTGTCCTCGAGCTGTTCTCTTATGCCGACGGGATGACCATGAGCTCAAAAAAAGACGCCATAGTGAACATGGGGGGATTCGTGGCTTTCAGGGATGAGGAACTTTTCAGAAAAGCATCGGCATACAACATTGTATATGAAGGTTTCATAACTTACGGCGGCATGTCGGGCCGCGATATGAATGCGCTTGCTCAGGGTCTATATGAAGGAACCAGCTTCGAATACCTCAGCTCAAGGATAGGCCAGGTTGAATACCTGGGTAAGAAAATGAGGGATTCAGGGATACCTGTTTTGCAGCCTTTCGGCGGACATGCGATATTCATCGATGCCAAACGATTCCTTCCGCAGATCCCCGACGAGGAATTCCCGGCACAGGTGCTCTGCGTCGAGATATATATCGAAGGAGGGATCAGGAGTGCTGAAATAGGCACGCTGATGGCTGACAGGGATCCTGTTACCAGGGAAAACCGGTCTTCGGGCAGGGAACTGGTAAGACTGGCCATCCCCAGAAGAGTCTACACCGACAACCACATGGATTATGTAGCTACCGCCGTGAGGAATGTGTCCGAACACGCATCGTCCGTAAGAAGAGGATTCAGGATAGTCAGGGAAGCTCCCATACTAAGGCATTTTACAGTTGAACTTGAAAGATTGTAGAAAGAGCTTGTCATTTCAGTCCAATTCACTTCCTTTGCAGCGCTGAAATTCTTTTATGCGCGATCTTACAACAGGCAAAGAGGGAAAACTCATCTTCCAATTTGCGGCCCCCATGCTTCTGGGAAATCTTTTCCAGCAGCTCTTCAGCGTCATTGATGCCATGGTGGTCGGTAACTTCATCGGCAAGGAAGCACTCGCCGCAGTAGGTGCCTCATTTCCTATCATATTCATGATGGTTTCCCTTATCATAGGCCTCGTAATGGGGACTACCGTTGTCATATCCCAGTATTTCGGAGCCAGGGATTATGTGAAGGTGAAACGGGCGATCGACACCATGTATATATACAGCGCAGCAGCAGGCGTAATTACTACAATCATAGGACTGCTCCTCGCGGAACCTTTGCTCAGGCTTCTCGGGCTTCCTGAAGAGATAATGCCGCAGGCTGTGCTGTACCTGCGGATATATTTCAGCGGGATAATAATCTTCTTCGGATTTAACGGGACAAGTGCAGTCCTGAGAGGACTCGGGGATTCAAAGACTCCCCTTTATTTTCTGATAATTGCCACGATTGCGAACATCGTCCTGGTCCTTCTTTTTGTAGGACTTTTCAAATGGGGTATAGCAGGAGCTGCATACGCAACCCTTGTGGCTAACGGAATAGCGTTCATACTTGCCATCTTCTGGCTTAACAAGACCCATAAGCTCATCAGGATAGCTATAAGCGGACTTCATTTCGACAGGGAGATCTTCATGCAGAGCATACGAATCGGGCTGCCCACCGGGATCCAGCAGACCTTCGTAGCGCTTGGCAGCCTTGCCCTCATGGGCATTGTTAATACATTCGGTACAAATGTTATTGCCGGTTTTTCAGTGGCAAGCCGCCTCGACACGCTGGCAACCATCCCGGCAATGTCATTCTCCCAGGCGCTCTCGACCTTTGTGGGCCAGAATATAGGGGCTAATAAGATCAGGAGGATCAAAACCGGGCTCAGGGCAACCATGAAAATGTCCGGAGGAATAACAATAGCCACAACACTGGTGATCATAATATGGGGACATCTGATAATGAGCCTTTTTACAAATGATGCCGAGGTAATAAGAATAGGTGATCAGTATCTCACGATCGTCAGCATTTTCTATCTTTTTTTCACCCTGATGTTCATTTACACAGGCATTATGAGGGGGGCCGGGGACACTCTTATCCCTATGTTCTTCACACTTATATCGCTCTGGCTGATAAGAATACCCCTGGCTTACCTGCTGTCGAAGCATATTGGCGTTCAGGGCGTCTGGTGGTCGATACCGGCCGGATGGTTTATCGGGGTGACACTCGCATTCCTGTATTATAAGACCGGCCGCTGGAAAACAAAGGCTGTTGTGAAATTTGACGATAATGATTAACTTTCAGTTTGTTTAACCTACCCACGAGATGATAAAATCGATGACCGGCTTCGGCAAGGCTGCTGCCGAAATCCCACAGAAAAAAATCTCAATAGAAATCAAATCCCTGAATTCCAAATCACTCGATCTCAATGCAAGATTGCCATGGCTTTACAGGGAAAAAGAGTCGGAACTGAGGAACCTTATCAGCCAGAAACTTGACAGGGGTAAGATTGATCTTACAATAAGCATCGATGTGCTTGACAGTGAAATTGTTCCCGTAATCAATAAAAATGTTGTAAAGAACTACTTTTTACAGCTTAAGGAGATAGCCGGCGAACTGGGAATAAATGCCGACGATCAGCTTCTGTCTACTATAATGAGGCTTCCCGATGCACTCAGAACCGAAAAACAGGAACTTGACGAGGAGGAATGGAATCTCGTTGGCAAAAAGACCCTGGAAGCGATCGGACAGCTCGACGAATACAGGACTGAAGAAGGCAAATCAATAGAGAAGGACCTTAAAAAGTGCCTCGATAGAATTCTGGGTTATCTCGGGGAAATAGGGAAATACGAAGGCGAAAGAATTACCAGGATAAGGGAAAGGATCGGCAGCTCACTGTCTGATAACCTCAACACGGAAAACATCGACAGGAACAGGTTCGAGCAGGAACTCATTTTCTATCTTGAAAAACTGGATATCAACGAGGAGAAGGTCAGGTTGAGGAAACACTGCGAATACTTCATTGAAAAGATCGCTTCAGATCCCCCCAACGGAAAAATCCTTAACTTCATCTCACAGGAGATAGGTCGCGAAATCAACACTATAGGTTCAAAGGCAAACGATGCCTCTATCCAGAAACTCGTGGTTATGATGAAGGATGAGCTTGAAAAGATAAAGGAACAATCGCTGAACGTATTGTAAAACAAGGAATGAAGAAGGGCAGGGTTGTAATAATTTCAGCTCCGTCGGGTGCAGGCAAGTCGACAATCGTGAGACATCTGCTCGACAAGGGACTTAACCTTGAGTTCTCTGTTTCTGCAACAACAAGAGCGCCCCGTGGAAGGGAGAAAAACGGGGTCGAGTATTATTTTCTAAGTTTACAGGATTTCAGGGAAAAAGTGGGTGAGGGATATTTCATCGAATGGGAAGAAGTGTACAGCGGTCAGCTTTACGGCACTCCGAAGAGTGAGATAGAGAGGATCTGGTCCCGCGGCAGCCACGTCCTTTTTGATGTTGACGTTCGGGGAGGCATAAACCTGAAAAAGATCTTCGGAAATGACGCAGTATCGTTATTTATAATGCCTCCGTCGATCGGAGAACTGAAAAAAAGACTACTTAAAAGAGGCACTGATCTCCCGGAGCAGATAAAAATGAGGATCGCAAAAGCCGAAGAGGAAATGAAGCTTTCGCCGGAGTTTGATCACACAGTTATAAACGACATGCTTTACAAGGCAGAACAGGAAGTTTATGATATTGTAAAATCATTCATTGACAGATAATGGCAAGGATCGGTTTGTATTTCGGGTCATTTAATCCCATTCACATAGGTCACCTGGCGATAGCAGGCTATATGACCGAGTTCACTCCGCTTGAACAGGTGTGGTTTATAGTCAGCCCGCATAATCCGCTCAAGAAGAAAAACACTCTTCTCGACGATTACCAGAGACTTTACATGGTTCAGCTGGCAATCGGGAACAATGATCATCTCAAAGCTTCCGATATAGAATTCAGTCTGCCCTCTCCCTCCTATACAATTGATACACTTGCATATCTGAGAGAAAAGAATCCCTCCCATGATTACAGCCTTGTTATGGGTGAGGATAACCTGTATACGCTTCACAAATGGAAGAATACGGAGGCGCTCGCAGAGAAGTATCATTTTTATGTATATCCCCGCCCCTATTCTCCGCGCCCGGAGTCAGCGCTTCTCTCTGAATTGCTGGCAAAGGCAAAAATTCATTGGGTGAAGGCACCGCTGATGGACATCTCAGGTACTTTCATCCGGAGCGGTATTAAGAAAGGCAAGAACATGTCGTATTACCTTTCTCCCCCGGTGTGGAAGTATATCGAGGAGATGCATTTCTACGAAAAATAAATGTCTTGCAGTCGTGCAGTCCCAACCCAGTACCCAGGAACAAGGACCCAGAACCCAGGACCCAGGACCCAGATTGCTAAACTTCCCTGATAATCTCCATCCCCCTCTCAAGCGCTTTCTCATTCATAGGGATCAGGTTGTGATAACGCTCAGGCAATGATTTCTTAAGTCCTTTTATGACATTCTCCAGCCTGATTACCGGCTTCACCTTTAAGAATCCGCCCAGAACGATCATATTGAAGGTTTTAGGGCTTTTCATCCTGCCTGCCTCCTCGGCAGCATCCACCATGTAAATTTTGATGTCCTTTCTTTCGGGGTGTCTGGTTATACCGTTGCTGTCGTAAATCAGCATTCCTCCCGGCTTGACAGATTCCTCGAATTTGTCCAGCGACTGCTGGTTCAGTATTATTGCCGTGTCGAAATTTCTTATTATAGGTGAACTTATCCTCTCGTCGCTGATTATCACCATCACGTTGGCTGTTCCTCCGCGCATCTCCGGACCATAGGAAGGCATCCAGCTTACTTCCATATCCTGCATCACGGCAGAATAGGCCATTATCTTTCCCATCGACAGGACACCCTGTCCGCCGAAGCCGGCAATGATTATTTCTTCAGTCATTCTTTTCAGGATTAGTTTGTTTCTGCGGGTTTTCTTCTGCCGGCACCTTCAGGTCGCCGAGAGGATAGTACGGAAACATATTTGCCTCCATCCATTTATTTGACTCCACAGGTGTCATTTTCCAGCCTGACGGGCAGTTGGAAACTATCTCTATGAAACATGTTCCCCTGTTGAGTTTCTGGTACTGAACGGCTTTCCTGATGGCCTTCTTGGCTTTTTTCACATTCGCAGGAGTATGTACACTCTGCCGCGTAACGTAGTACGTACCAGGCAATGTTGCCACTATATCCGTCATCTTCAGCGGATTACCCATCATCTTCACATCCCTGCCGTATGGCGAGGTTGACGATTTCATACCTGGAAGCGTTGTGGGCGCCATCTGCCCCCCTGTCATGCCGTAGATGCCGTTATTGATGAAGATTATCATTATGTTCTCTCCCCTGTTGCAGGCGTGGATGGTCTCTGCTGTGCCTATTGCTGCAAGGTCTCCGTCGCCCTGGTAGGTGAAAACGAATTTCTCGGGAAGAAGTCTCTTAATGGCTGTTGCAAGTGCAGGAGCCCGTCCATGTGCAGCTTCCTGCCAGTCAATATCCAGGAACTCGTAAAGCAGCACTGAACACCCGACCGGTGATACTCCTATGGTCTCCGACTGGAGCCCCTCCTCATCGATCACCTCTGCAAGAATGCGGTGGGTCGTACCATGGCCGCAGCCCGGACAATAGGAAAGCACTTTGCCGGTCATGACCTTTGTCTTTTTGTAAACCAGGTTTTCCGGCTTTATTATCTCTTTGATGCCTGTAGCTTGTGACATATCTTAACCTCCTATATTTTTGATTTAAGGAAATCGACTACCTCTTCGGGTGTCGTTACAATACCTCCCATCCTCCCGAAGTGATAGACTGGTATCCTGCCATTCACCGAGAGCATAACATCCTCCACCATCTGTCCGGCGCTCATCTCCACCGATACCATCATCCTGGCACGGCCGGAAAGCTCGTTCAGCCTTTTTGACGGGAAGGGGAATAAGGTTATCGGCCTCAGAAGGCCTGCTTTTATTCCCTGGGCGCGGGCCAGCTGAATTGCCTTCATACAAACGCGGGCACTGGTGCCGTAGGCCACAAATATATACTCTGCATCCTCGCACGAAAGTTCCTCAAAGCGTACCTCTTTTTCCCTGATCTCGTTATACTTGGAGACAAGCTTCTCGTTGAATTTCTCCTGCCTGTGAGGGTCGAGATCAAGGGATGTGATAATGACCCTCTCCCTTGTAGGAGGTTTTCCAGTCGTAGCCCATTCCGGAACAGTCTTCGATCTTTCCTTCTGGGGTTTCAACCATACCTTTTCCATCATTTGTCCTATAGCCCCGTCTGACAGCATCATTACGGGATTGCGGTATTTGAACGCAAGCTCGAAGCTTAGCTCAACGAAATCAGCCATCTCCTGTACCGATGAAGGAGCGAGAACAATAAGATGGTAATCGCCGTGACCCCCTCCCTTTGTTGCCTGGAAATAATCCGATTGGGCCGGTTGTATCGTCCCCAGTCCTGGTCCCCCCCTTACAACATTCACGATAAGGCAGGGCAGCTCGGCGCCTGCAATATATGTTATTCCTTCCTGTTTCAAACTTATTCCGGGAGAAGAGGAGGAAGTCATTACTTTCTTTCCGCAGGCTGCACCTCCGTATACCATATTGATGGCAGCTACCTCGCTTTCGGCCTGGAGAACTACCATCCCTGTCCTTTCGTGGGGCTTTGCTTCCATGAGGTATTCAAGTATTTCGCTCTGGGGAGTTATGGGGTAGCCGAAATATCCGTCGGCTCCCGCACGTATCGCAGCTTCTGCGACCGCTTCATTCCCCTTCATCAGTCTTAATTCTTTTTCCATTATATCTTTGTTTTATAGACAGTTATAACGCCATCAGGGCAAACAATAGCGCAGTTCGCGCATCCGATGCAAAGGTCCGGATTTGCCGGGAAGGCATAAAAATAACCCTTGTGATTCACTTCCTTTGCCATGGCTATGGTACCGGTCGGGCACGATACCATGCATACTTCACATCCCTTGCACCTTTCGATATCTACAACAATACTCCCTCTTATCTTTGCCATAATACATCAATATTTTTAATTACTGTGATCTTCATTGAATTTCTTCAGCCTGACTTCCAGGTCTCCGAACAGCTCCTCAGGAACCTTCGAGACGCAGGCTCTCAGACCTTCCCTTTCGCTGCCTGTAATATCAAGCGTGATCGCACTGATGCCGTAAGAAAGCAATTCCTTCAGCAGTTCATGGCCCGACATCGCGTGATAGGACACCGTGAAATAGAATCCGTCCGCAATGGGTTCATCAATATCAGTATCGTATGTGATACTGAAGCCGTGCCTCAGAAATAATTCCTTCATAATGGCAGCTTTGTCGCCATAGTTCTTTACATCGTCGCGGTACCTGTATGAGCCGTCGTTGACAGCCTTCAGCATGGCAGCCAGACCGTACTGGGCGCTGTGGCATACCCCGGCAGACAATCCGTACAAAGCTCCAAATATAACTGAATGCCCGTACTTATCCGAGGAATAATATCTGGAAAGGTCGGGATATGATCTTTTGAAAAGGTGATCGGAGATAGCCATCAGGCCTATCCTCTGGCCGGCATAGCTGAACATTTTCGAGCTTGAGATCAACAGGACATAATCGTTCGTATAATGAGCAACAGAGGGCTGGAATGGCGGCTTGCCGGGAACGCAATAGTCCTTCCTGAAATCCATGCCGAAGTATGCGAGGTCTTCGATCACTATCACGTCATATTCTGTGGCAAGCCTGCCTATAATCTCAAGTTCCTCCTCTGTAAGGCATATCCAGGAAGGGTTGTTGGGGTTTGAATAGAGTAGCGACGAAATCTTACCGGTGCTTAGATAAGACTCAAGCTTGGCTTTAAGCTTCCTGCCCCGGTAGTTGTATACGTCGAATGAATGATAGTCATGGCCAAGCATCTTAACCTGTTGTTTCTGAACAGGGAAGCCCGGGTCGATGAAGAGGGTTCCTTCCTTTGTCCGGTCGTTCCTGTTGGCTACAAGGAATGTTACCATGCCTCCCATCATCGACCCTACGGTCGGGATGCATCCTTCAGGACTTATATCAACATTCAGGAAAAGTTTTATGAACCTCGATGCCTCAGCCTTGAGCCGGGGGATGCCCGCAATGTCGGGATAAAGGGAACCTACACCGCTCCTCAGGGCATCTATCTCGGCCTGTATACCGATTTCCGGTGCCGGCAGCCCGGGAACTCCCATTTCCATCCTCACATACCTGATCCCGGTTTTCGCCTCGACGAGATTGACAAGGTGTGTTATTTCACGAATTGATCCGCTGCCGGGAGCCGGCAACCCATTCTCACGTGCAATATTTTCTATAAGGTCGGCTGATATAGGTATCATGTCAGATCAATAGCTTCTTTTGTCAATAACTCTTTTCGATCCGTATCCTTGCATCTACCACTGTGATTGAATCAGGTGTTCCAATCAGGGGATTAAGATCCATTTCCTTGATCTCGGTGGCAAACCTGAGAAGGCTGGACAATCTCACAATAACTTCTGCGAACTTCTGCTCATTGATCCCTGGTTTGCCTCTTGTTCCCCTGATGATTCTGTAAGCTTTGAGGCTTCTGATCATCGAGTAAGCCTCGTTCATGGTCAGGGGGGCAAGACCCGATGAAAAGTCTCCCAGGACTTCAACGAATATACCTCCAAGCCCGCACAAGATGACATGTCCGAACTTAGGCTCATACTTCGCGCCGATGAAGAGTTCTGTCCCGGTAAGCATTTTCTGAATCAGAACGGCGTTCACATTGTCGATTCTCATCATCCGTTCAAATTCGGCTTCCAGATGTGTTTTTGACTTTATATTAAGGGTCACTCCTCCTACATCAGATTTATGAACCGGGCCAATTACCTTAAGCGCCAGGGGGAATCCGAAATCTCCCGACACCTCGGCAAGCTCTTTCCTGGTTCTTACTGTTGCTTCCTTTACTGTCGTTATACCGGCTGCCGAGATAAGAGTCTGGATAGGGTCTGGTGGAAGGTATCCGCCTGGTGCCTTATCAATAATGCTTCTGATGTAGGGAACGTCTATATCCCTGAGATAGATCTTCTCCTCTGCAGGGAACGGAGTGTTAAATACTTTCGTAAGAGCTCTCCCGAGAACGACCTCATCGGGGAAGTTTATATGTCCTTTTTCAATGAAATACTCAAGTTCAGTATGGGAACTTGCTACGGAAGGTAGGATGGGAAACAGCGGCTTTTTGCATTCTCCCATTTTCCTGTGAAGCAGGTCGTAGATAACAGACATGTCGTTAAGGCCGTTGCTGCCGAAAATGACAGTCATTCCGTCTATTTCAGGCATCTGCTTATCGACATATTCAATAATACTGTCCAGCTGCCCGCTGGTAGCTGTGGCAATCATGTCGATGGGATTGTCTGCCGAAGCGCCCGGATTCATCATTGCAATTAATCTGTCGTGGTGTTCGCCGGTAATCCTGGGGATGTTCATCCCTCCTGCTGCAAGGGCATCCGTAAGCATGACAGCGGGTCCTCCCGCATGGGTGATTATTGC
>JALONU010000242.1 GCA_025454775.1 Bacteroidales bacterium
GAGGGGCAGGAGAGGGGGAAAAAATCATTTCTCGCCGACTTGAGGTTTTTACCAAGGGTATTCTGCTCAGTCACTCCAGGACGTGAGGCGCTGGATTCTGTAGATTACATATGTAAATCAGCATTGACATGGGTAAATTTACTGATGTCATGTCAAAATATATCAATGTAAGGTTACAACGGTAAATAAATTCATCGGATCCAGACACTTTGATTTAAATATCAGTAGATCAGTTTATAGTAGCCTATTATCTCCCGCATAGATAGAATATAATAGCCTGTATTTGCCCTTCCAGGCTGACAAATATTTAGAATTTGAATATAAATAACTATTTACCAGCGTTTTATATCTCTAAACGCAAGCTATACCTCATTTTGACATCGGTCTAATGCTCTGTGAATCTGTAATATACAATTGAGCTTATGAAGTGACTCTATTGATTTTATTGCATGTGTTACACATGTGAATATAATAAATTACCATTGTAATTAATTTAATGTTTACATTTGTAATACACAGAAATGCTATGAAAGACCGTATACTTCAGTTCCTGAAAGCAGAAAATAAATCCTCCGCACAGCTTGCTGAGGAAATCGGTGTCCAGCCTTCGGGTATTTCACATATTCTTTCCGGAAGGAACAAGCCGAGCCTGGATTTTGTACTTAAAATGCTAGAGAAATATAAATTTCTGTCTACTGAATGGCTTCTGTTCGGTGCTGGAAACATGTACAGGGAGCCAGGGATGCAGCAGCTCTTCGAGCAGGGTTCCGATGCGGAGCCTGGGGAAATGCTGAAGGGGAGCGGTAAAACGGAAAAAATAACTGAAAAGCACCAGGCTGCCGATGAAAATATCAACACCCAGGAAGCCAAGCCCGAACTCGAAAAGATAGTCTGGTTCTTCAGGGACGGCTCATTCAGGGAGTATTCTCCGGGCAGATGATGAGATCATTGTCTGTATTTTGGCGGCAGTTTGATGATTACCGCTATATTTGCAGGAAATCTCACCCGAATGGCAAAACGGATCGAAAGCCTCACGGTCACGGACAACCACAGGCTGAACAGCGAATACTTCATACTTACCCTCCTTTCACCGGGAACCCTTCCTGAAATGAAGCCTGCACAATTTGCCCAGGTCAGGGTGGAGGGAAGTCCTGATACCTTCCTGCGCAGGCCTATATCCATTCATGATGCTGACAGAGAGAATAACACAATAAGGCTGCTTGTGCAGATCCTGGGCAAGGGTACAGAAACCCTTTCACGGCTCAGGCAGGGCGACCAGCTGAACATTATATACCCCCTTGGCAACTCGTTTTCAATGCCTCTGAAAGGACAAAAACTACTTCTTGCCGGAGGCGGCTGCGGTATAGCCCCGCTGCTCTTCATGGCAAAATACCTGAGGGAGAAGGGCTTCAACATCGATTTCCTGCTGGGATTCAGGAACAGGGACCGGGTTATCGAATATGAGGAATATTCATCGCTCGGGAAAGTATTCCTGACAACAGAAGACGGATCAATGGGAGAGAAGGGTTTTCTGACCGACCATCCTGTACTGAAAGAAAACAGATATGAACAGGTTTACTGCTGCGGACCGGAGCCAATGATGAAGGCAGTCGCCTCCTGGTGCAGAATGACAGGTGCCGCCTGCGAGGTGTCACTCGAAAACCTCATGGGCTGCGGCATAGGTGCCTGCCTGTGCTGCGTAGTCGACACTGTCAGGGGCAATCTATGCACATGCATCGACGGACCGGTGTTCAATATAAATGATCTGAAATGGTGAATCTTGGCTTCTCAATCGGCGACCTTCGCTTCAGGAACCCTGTGCTGACTGCTTCAGGTACCTTCGGGTACGGATCTGAATTCGACGATTTCATGGACGTTTCACGGCTCGGAGGGATAGTCGTAAAGGGCACCACTCTCGAACCCAGGGAAGGCAATCCTTATCCCCGTATGGCTGAAACACCATCGGGCATGCTCAATTCCGTTGGACTGCAGAATAAGGGTATTGATTATTTCGGGAAATATATTTACCCCCGCATCTCTGAATATGACACAAATGTCATAGTGAATGTCAACGGCAGCTATGTAGATGACTATGTGGCTCTTGCAGAGAGGCTGAACTCCTTCGACAGGATCCCGGCCATCGAGCTTAACATATCGTGTCCCAATGTAAAGATGGGAGGAATGGCTTTCGGAACCAATCTGGGCTCCGCACGCGAGGTTACCAGGGCTGTGAGAGCAGTGTACATGAAGAAGCTGATTGTAAAGCTCTCCCCAAATGTGACAAACATTGTCGATTTTGCACTTGCGGTCGAGGAAGAAGGCGCTGATGCAGTCTCCCTTATAAATACCCTTCTGGGAATGGTTGTGGACGTAAAACGGATGAAACCGGCATTGTCGACCATAACGGGAGGACTATCGGGGCCGGCTGTCAGGCCCGTAGCCCTGAGGATGGTCTGGCAGGTTGCCCGGGCTGTGAAAATACCTGTAATCGGTATGGGAGGCATAATGAACACCGACGATGCTCTTCAGTTCATCCTTGCCGGTGCATCGGCAATCCAGGTAGGGACCGCCTCTTTCATCGATCCCCTGGCATCGGTAAAGATCCTTGAGGGAATAGAAAAATATCTTACAGATAAGGGAATATCGGATATCAGCGACATTAAAGGCTATATTAACAGGTAAGCTGTAAAACCGGATGTTTTTATCCTTGCCATTCCGGATAATATTAATTATCTTTTGCAGGAATTAATCCTTCATAAAAATCTCAGAATTTCACACAAATACTATCAGATCATGGCTGAAAACCTGAACATCGACGAACTTGACAGGAAGATACTAGACATTATTACCAAAAACGCACGGATACCGTACCTGGAAGTAGCCAGGGAATGCGGAGTGTCGGGAGCAGCAATACATCAGCGAGTACAAAGGCTGATAAAGACAGGGGTCATAAAAGGCTCGGAATTCAAGGTGGATCCTGTTCTTGTGGGATTTCACACATGTGCCTATATCGGGATTTTCCTCGATCATCCGGGTCATTTCCGCGAAGTTGTGAAGAGGTTCCTGGAAATACCGGAAATAATCGAATGCCACTATACTACCGGAAACTATTCCCTTTTTATCAAGGTGTATACAAGGAACAACGAGCACCTGAAGGATATCCTAACCGACAGGATACAGAATATTCCGGGCATAGCAAGAACCGAAACACTCATCTCTCTCGAAGAATCCATAAACAGGCAGATACCGGTGCTTTCACAATAATTTCCATTTATTAATTCAATAATCAAGCTCTGGCAGGTTTTATTGGTGAATTATTGAAAAACCATGGGCCGGAAGTGACTTCACAGTTATCTTCCAACCTCAATATTGACAAAGTGACGGTCCGGAAACATATTCCTAAACTCGCTCCCCTGTTCATATAAGAGATCTGAAAGCAGAAGGATATCCACGGTGGTGATTCGCGTGTTGACAACATCCTGAACAAATACGGTGACTCTGCAGCTCTGGGGAACACCAGGGATGTGATCGCTTCAATGATCGGTTCCCAGTCGGTCGATCCAAACCTTGGCAGTCTGCTCGGAGGTATGCTGGGGAAAAAGGGGTATGGCTGAGAGACACAGCTTTCGACAACTACTGACTGTCTTATCAAAATAAAAACGATGCACTGGTTGGGAATCGTTTTTGTGATCCAGCTGGGATTCGAACCCGGACCGAGCGTCAAGAATCACGCCGGTGGCGTGATTTAGCGAAGGTGCCTGACTGCCGCGAGGGAATTGAATTATACGAAGCGGAATGCTCTACCAGCCTATCAGGTTTTTAATGTAACTTTTTGACTTTCGGGATTTAATGAATTTTTCTCTGTTCATTGCGTCCTTCTTGTTCTCAAATATCTCAGAATTTACCAAGAACGATATTAATGAATTTTTAAATAGCAGGCTTCTGGTGGAGATTAGTGAAAAGGAATTAATCGGCACCAGCTCAATTGACAAAATGCTTCTATTTATATCAGAGAGCTTGAACATGAATTTTAATAACTTTACTGAATTCTTCAAAAAAAATAATTTCGAGATTAAAACACAAAATCTTTGGATTTTTTCAAGCATCGGTTTTCTCTTCGGAAGAAATACCTCTCTTGAAATAAT
>JALONU010000243.1 GCA_025454775.1 Bacteroidales bacterium
GCGGTTTTCATGGCGCTTGAACTGGTGGCCAATCACCCGCAGATGACATATTATGCCCTGCTCTGCGTACTTCTCTTTATACTTATAGAATTTATCTATTCCTTAAAAGAAAAAGTATTAGCCAGGTTCCTCAAAACATCAGCACTACTCCTGGCGTCAGCAGCAGTTGCGGTGGGTGTCAATTTTGCCTTTCTGTATTCGACATATGAGTATGGTAAATATTCGATGAGAGGCAAGTCTGACCTTGTGAGTGAGTCAGGTAATATGACCTCAGGGCTGAAGAAAGATTACATAGTACAGTGGAGCTACGGAGTCGGAGAAACTATGAATCTTCTTATACCCAATTTCAAGGGAGGTTCAAGCCACCCTTTCGACCGCGATTCAGAAACGTATAAAGTACTCAGGCAGAACAATATTGCCGACCGTATAAACATGACCCAGAAATACTGGGGCGATCAGCCGGGGACCGAGGGTCCGGTATATATGGGGGCAATAGTTGTATTTCTATTTGTACTTGGGTTGATAGTGATAAAGGGAAGGGAAAGATGGTGGCTTGCAGCTGCGACGATCATGGCAATTATGCTTGCATGGGGTAAGAATTTCATGCCATTGACCGATCTTTTCATAGACTATTTCCCGGGTTACAACAAATTCCGCTCTGTGACATTTATACTGATAATTGTGCAATTCTGCATGCCCCTGCTGGGGATACTGGCACTAAAGGAGATTTTCTTTTCCGATCAGCCTGCGGTGAAGCTCAGGAAGGCACTGCTCACAGCCTCTGGAATCATGGGAGGAATTCTGTTATTGATCCTGGTATTTCCCGGAATTGCAGGGTCCTTCCTGTCCGAGTATGAGGAAATGTACCCGGTTTCCATAAGAACTGCAATGATAGCCGACAGAAAGGATCTTCTGAAAGCCGATACTGTCAGGGCTCTGCTGTTCATCCTTTTCGGGGCAGGAACCATTATTGCTTTTCTTTACGGAAAGCTCCGGAAGGAATTGTCAATTGCCTTAGTAGGCCTTCTTATCCTTGTCGATCAGTGGGGTGCAGGCAAAAGATTTCTTAACGCCGACAGGTTTGCCAAACCGGCTGTCATTCAAAAATCACTTTCTCCGACAACAGCTGATTCTGAGATCCTGAAGGATAAATCCTATTTCAGGGTCTGGAACAGGACTGTATCAACGTTCCAGGATAATTCTCCCACCTCCTATTTCCATAAATCGATCGGTGGTTACCACGGGGCAAAGCTGAGAAGATACCAGGAGCTTATCGATTCAGCAATCGGAAGGGATATCTTCCGCTTCGATTCTATCGTCAACACGGTTAAAACAACCGAAGAAGTAATGACAGTCTTCGGGAAAACTACTGTTCTCAACATGCTGAACACCAAATATGTGATTTTCAATCCTAACTCAGCTCCCCTCCGGAATCCGAATGCACTTGGTAACGCATGGTTTATTAAGAATGCCATTTTTGCCGAAAATGCGAACGAAGAGCTTTCCAGGCTGATATCAATAAACACCTCGAAAGAGGCTTTGGTCGACAGGAAGTTCAGTGATCAGCTTAAAAACCAGGTGTTCCAGGTTGACAGCACCGACAGGATAGAGCTGACTTCATACAGGGCTAATGAGCTGGTTTACAACTATTCGGCAGGCGGAGAGAGAATGGTTGTATTCTCGGAAATTTATTATCCTGCAGGATGGAAATGCTTTGTCGACGGTAATGAGAGCTCTCATTTCAGGGCGAATTACGTGCTGCGGGCTATGGTTGTCCCGGGAGGCAACCATGAAATCCGGTTTGTCTTTGAGCCATCATCATATTATACAGGGAACAAAGTATCACTTGCCAGTTCAATCCTGCTTATACTTCTTTTACTTGGATTCACAGGACTGAAGCTGTTTAAAAAAGAAACTTCATCCTGATAAAATGATCCATTACAGCAGCTGTCCCCTTTGTGATTCAAAAGATACAGGCCTGTTCATCCAGACGAACGACTTTTTCCTTACACGGGAGCCCTACAGCATTTTCAGGTGCAGCAATTGCGGATTTACATTTACCCAGGATCATCCTGATGAAAGTCAGGCCGGCAATTACTATGCATCAGAAGAATACCTTTCACATAACGACAGCTCAGGGGGAGTGACAGGAACCCTATACAGGCTGGCCAGGAGAATAATGCTGGGAAGGAAAAGAAAGATTGCAGAAATAGCGTGCGGGATTACCAGGGGTAAGATCCTTGACATCGGCAGCGGAACGGGGCATTTTCTTGCCGAAATGAAAAGATCAGGATGGGAAACCATCGGTGTTGAGATCAGCGAAAAGGCAAGACAATATTCAGCTTCCGTACATGGCCTGGATGTAATTGATCCCGGACTTATTCAGTTCATCCCCTCATCAAGCTGTGACTGCATAACATTGTGGCACACCCTGGAGCATTTTCAACATCCATTCCGGTATGCAGAAGAAATCCACCGCATCCTTAAGCCGGAAGGCATATGCATTATTGCTCTTCCGAACTGTTCATCGCATGATGCCCTCCATTACAGGAAATTCTGGGCTGCCTGGGATGTCCCGAGGCATTTATGGCATTTCTCTCCTTCCACAATGGGGTTTTTCGCTGACAAGGCCGGATTCATGGTTAAGGCTGTTAAGAGTCTTCCTCCCGATGTCTTTTACATCTCAATCCTCAGTGAGAAGTACAGGAGAAAAAGCCTGCATTTTGTCAGGGGATTTTTATGGGGATCATGGTTTTATTTGATTTCCTTCTTCGACAGGAGAAAGAGCAGCTCACTGATTTACATTATTCAGAAGAAAGCATGATCAATACCTGTCGAGCCAGCGGTACCTTCTTGCACTGTCGCCGAATTTCAGTGCAAGTGTGATCTCATGAGTGCCATAGGTAACCCTCTGTATTTCCTGAAGGGTAAAATCGAATCCGTATCCTATGAACATGTTCTGGTACTGAACTCCCACATTGGCAATAACAGCTCCGTTTGTTCTATATGCAAGTCCTGTCCAGAAGCCTTTGTCGTATATGAAGGTAACCCCTACATCTGCCTGCGGCCTCAGCTCTTCCGACATCCTGAAGAGGAATGAAGGTTCCAGTTCCCAGAGCGGATTCAGCTCAAAGTAATAAGCGCCGAAGAGGTAATAATGTCTCTGCAGATTGTAATTACTATAGGCCTTGTCTCCGAGCTTTGCGCTTGCCTCAAAAAGCTGCTCGGCGGAAAATCCGGCGTTGTATTTTGCATTAAGGATATAGATCCCGAATGTGGCATCCGGCACAAAGATGCCCCTGCGCAGGTTGTCGTTCAGCCAGGGCTCATTGGGATCCTCAAAATTTATCTGTTTCTCGTCAATCTTGAAATGATAACCAGTAAATGCGAGCCCCATGGATAGTTGTGTCTGAGGCTGTATCCACATGTGATAGGCATATGATAACTGGAAGCCTGTTCGCTGTACAAGTCCGTTCCTGTTGCTGAAGACGTATCCTCCGAGACCAACCCGTCCGTCGGTTGCGGGTCTGTAAATGGTCCGCCTGGCGCTCGTGTGCTTGAGTATATAGCTTCGCTTAAGCAGTCTCCACTGGGCACTGAAGGAGAAAGTACGCGGTGCTCCGTAATATCCTACCCACTGCTCCCTGGCTGTAAGATTAAAGCTCGTATAACCGTCACTTCCTGCAACGGCCGGATTGACAAGGAATTTATTGTAGAGATACTGGCTGTACAAGGGAAGCTGCTGACCTGATGCGAGGCCGCATGATGCAATAAAAACTGATATGAAAAATGCTCTTCTCAAGGGAAGGCCAAATTAGCAATATTTATCTCACTATGGTTACGTTTCCAACTATAGGTCTTGTGCCGTTATGCAGATCGATAACATAATGGTACGAGTCGATCGGAAGCTTCCTGCCCCTGCTCGTGCCGTCCCATTTCCTGGGATATCCCTTTTCAGACTGCCAGACAAGATTTCCCCAGCTGTCAAATATCCTGATCTCTATTTCAGGATATAATTCATACTCACCGATATTCCATACATCATTTATCAGGTCGCCGTTGGGTGAAATGGCATTGGGTATAACCAGGCAAACCTCATTTTGCGGTTCAAGGAAT
>JALONU010000244.1 GCA_025454775.1 Bacteroidales bacterium
TCCTTCTGCCACAAGGAATATGGCATGCTTTTTATCGAGGCGGTCAACGACTGCAGAAACATCTGCGGTGAATTTTGTTATTTCCTGCGGTGAATTTGCCGGCACATTAATTTCCCCGATCTTCCTGCCTTTCCATGTATCATTGTCCCAGGGTCCGTCGAGCCAGATGCCGACCCTGAAAGCACTCGTTGTCTTTGGAGCAAGGAACAGGTTAAATGCTGTCTTGTTCCCTGGCCTGGTTCCCTTGAAGGCTTTGAGACCTTTACTATCTTTCTTAAGTCCTCCGAAGCCAAAATACTTGTATCCTATTATATGTCCGTTCGCAACATCTGCAATTGGCATGTTATTATCCCATATATCCCACGAATCCTGCTGGCTGCCGGGATTGGAAAGATAGCATGCATATCCTGCGGAATAATATTGATAGGGGTCGAGTCCGTAGATGTGAAAACCTTCTGAAGTTACTTCGGCTCCTGTATATTCCCTTCCCTGGCTGTCTTTTGCGGTCCATATGTTGTTTTCCGAATACGGGTCATATCCCCTTATTGTGACCTTTCCTCCTTCTGCCACCGGTTTTTCATCCCATTCCACGGTTACCGGGGCCACCATCGGCTGACGTGCATATCCGTATCCCCTTGGTGCCCGGTGATAGAACACATACCACTGGTCGTTGATCAGCTCCACGCTGCCATGCGTATTATGTCCTGAATATGAGGTCTGAAGCGTGGTTCCGTCGCGGCTGAGCACAGGTGCACGGGAATCCACGAGGACACCGCCGCTTTTCCAGGGACCCAGCGGAGTGTCGCCGTAAGCGTAGCGCAATGCGGAGTTTGTACTTCCCAGCCCGTAATCCGGGCCTGAATACCCGCTGTAAACCCATACAAATTTATTTCCGATCTTTCTTATCGATGCGGCTTCAAAGAAGTTGAAGGAGCCGGGATCTTCACCCGGGTAGACATTGGGATAAACTGTCCCCTGCGGATCCCTGATCACACCGTACCTGGAGCTTGCAGGTATGAAATAGTTGATGGCCTGTGTTCCGGGTCTGAGCGAATACATTGTATTCTGGTCCAGCTGCCCCGCAAACGATCTCTGGAAGCCCCAGAATCCATAAGCCCTGAAACCGATCTCATAATCAGGATCTTTCGGATCGTTGATGTATTCAATATACACTGCGGGATCGAATCCCATGGTACTTCCAGGTATTGTGCCCATGCCGTCCTCTGTCATGTTCAGGGGAGTGAATGGGCCGTCAGGGCGCGTTCCCTTAGCCACCATTGCTTCCCTGTTGCGGCCGCGGCTGTGGGGATACAGGTAGTATTCCTTTGTGCCGTCCTTTCTTTTTACCTCGACGAGGTCGGGAGCGTACATGACATCCCACTGTCCTCCGACCGGGTAGGTAAAAATGGGTCCTTCATCACGCCAGTTGGCAAGGTCCCCGACAGGTGCCGACCAGGCCCTTATATCAGGTCCGCAGTAACTTTTATACCTGACATCGTGGGAGCCGATGATATAGATGCGGTATTCCCCCGGGTTGTCGGGATCTTCAAAAACACGAGGTTCCCCGTCGGGAAGATGTTCCCACAGCGGCAGGTACGGATTACCTGCCAGGTGATGAGTGAATTGAGCCGCTGGTTGTTTGTTCTTCGACTGATGGTTGTCCACTTTCGATTGCGTCAGGGGCAAAAGGAACAAAATCGCCAATAGTATAATTGTATACTGTCTTTTCTTCCCACTGATAATTCTTTTCATTTCAGACCTTTTTATTTTATAGCTGATACCAATATTTAAGAGAACGGAGACAATTTAATAATCCCGTATCTCATTCCATTGTGTTACAAAAATAAGTTTCTTTTAATATGAAAATCTAAAAAACACCAGGTCCTTTGTGTAACTTCGTGCTGTACTTTGTTATCCTTTGTGGTTGAATGATTCATTTTGACCCTCAATGACCCGAAATTGGAACACAACCATAAATATGATCAGACTGACAGGATTGGTACTGCTTTCAGGACAGGAATAGCACTTAACGTTGTGTTCATTATCCTGGAGGTGATCTACGGGGTGCTGTCAAATTCCATGGCACTTATCTCCGATGCAGGACATAATTTCAGCGATGTGATGGCTCTTGCTTTTTCATGGATCGCCGTAAGGTTGTCGCAGCGGAAACCCACACTGAAGTTTACATTCGGATTCCGCAAATCCACGATCCTGGCGGCTATCCTGAATACGATATTACTTCTTGCCGCAACAGGTGTTATTTTATGGGAAACCATCAGGAGGATCGGCGAACCTGAAACGATCAATTCCGTCAATGTGATCATCGTTGCCGCTATCGGGATCCTGATCAACGGAATAACTGCATACCTGTTCCGGAAGGGGAAAAAGCAGGATCTGAACATACGGAGTGCATTCCTGCATTTTGTTGCCGACGCCCTTGTATCCCTGGGGGTTGTGATTGCGGGATTCATCATGCTGCTTACAGGAGTGACCTGGATTGATTCTGCTGTATCATTCATTATTGTTGCGATCATTCTTTACAGCTCATACCGGCTGCTGGTCGATTCTGTCAGCCTTGCCCTTGATGCTGTGCCCGGGAATATCGATATCGGGCAAGTCCGTGAATATCTTGCATCCATTCCCGGGGTAACCGGGATCCATGATCTTCATATCTGGGCTTTAAGCACCAGGGACGCAGCGCTGACTGTTCACCTTGAAACCGGCAGCCAGACTGACGTTGCATTTATTTCAATGATACAGAAGGAACTGCACGACAGGTTCAGTATTGACCATACGACCATCCAGGTTGAATACGGTGGCCAGTCTGAACTCTGCAATGACTGTAACTGATCCTGATTTTATCTCGTCCTTCGTGCCTGCCCGGGAAATACAGGAAGGCTTTCGTGGCCTGACCCGCCGACAGACTGAACCGCAAAGAAGTAGTTATCCTTTGAATAGGGAAGAGTAACTTCTGTTTCCTTCACGAATATTTTCCTCTCCCAGAGGGGCTGGTAAGTTTCCCTCATCAGTATATAATAGCCTGAAGGTTTTGTACCTCCGGCCGGAGCTTCCCAGCGCAGCGTGGTTGTGTTCGTAAGGCCGCCTGTAACAATGCCGCAGTTAACAGGTTCCTTTGGTGCAAGTGCGAGATTTGCAATAACGGCAAGGTTCATGCCGGCATTTTTCCTTACATATTCATAATCGACATATTCAGGGAGATCTCCTTCCTGAACCCCGTTCACGATGGCAGGTATCTTATGTGTCCTGTTGTAGTTCTCGTTAAACTCACAGATCCTTACAGCCGTGAATCCCTGTTCGCAGAACGGTGAATGATCGCCTCCCCTGCCAAACCTGTCGTTCCTGAAAATAAGGGTTACAGTAAGCTGGTCGACATACCTTTCCCCGATTTCCTTAATATAGCGTGCAAGCTGCCTGGCCTTGCCGTCGTTCTCTCCTGATGTGTATTTTCTCAATGCAGCCATGCGTTCATCTTCATAGGCAGGCACTCCCTCGCTGAACACTCTCACCCGCATATTGTCGCTGAGCATTGTTTCGCTGGAAATGCTGTTCCCGATCATGTCGTTGTTGAGCATTGCAACAATGTTCCAGTTCTCCTTCTTTGCCAGATCTGCCATATGACGGGCTCCATAAAGACCATGTTCTTCACCTGACAGGGCCATGAAAACTATTGTGGCCGGGAACTTTTGCGGCGACATGATCCTCATCAGTTCAAGGATGGCAGCGATGCCTGAACCGTCATCATCTGCACCGGGTGCATAGCTTGTTGAATCATTGTCGAGCTGCACCCTCGAATCGAAGTGCGCGCTTATGATTATCTTCCTGTCGTCGCTGCTGTCGGTGCCCCGGAGTATCCCCACCACATTTTTAAGATTGACCTGTCTGGTAATTCTCTGGCCTTTTCCTCCGACGGTATAGTCCACGAATTTCACTTCGAGCCTCCCTCCGGAAGCCGGGATATTTTTCTCCATCTCGGCTTTTATCCAGTTCCATGCGGCGCCGATACCCTTCGAAGGATCTGTCTGTGTGCTCAGGTTATGGCGGGTGTGGAAGCCTGCCAGGGTCCGGAC
>JALONU010000070.1 GCA_025454775.1 Bacteroidales bacterium
GGCGTTTACGAGAAGCAGATTCTCGCTCCAGCCGCTGATAAGGGAACCTGCCTTGTTGTCATCTCCCGGTCCGTCGCCGGGGAGTATCCTTGACAGAAACGGAATCCTCGAGCTCCATCCGAATCTGGTGGCAAAACCGTTCGATACATCAGCCGATGTTGTCAGGTAGTACGTCCATGTATGCCCGCCGCGCTGATCGGCATTGAAATTCGTCACCCAGTAATTATTCATAGGCCACGAGAAAATATGCGCACCCTGGGGCATAGCTCCTTTTGTAAATCTTCCTGTATTAATTGCCCCGAACTGCATCAACGGCATTTCGGTACAACCGAACACGAGCTGTGTTTCCTTGTTCCTCAGGGCTGTGAAGCTTTGTATCGTATACCAGTCGTTTGAAGATCCTATTATCTGGTCCTTACCTGTTTCGCTAACACCGCCCTGCACTTCGGTGAAATGTTTTGACTCCCTGAGGGCAAAAGGGAATGCTATATAAATCCCTTCGGGTTCCACTATGCTTTTTTTTACGAGCGAGCATTGCACCTCAACCCTTTTCTCAGTATTGAAAAGCCTGATATCAACAATGAATCCCCCCGGATCCAGTGCTGTTTCTGATTCGCCGCATAAGCGGATTGTGCTGAAAACAGGGCCATCTGTTATTGAATGGAACCAGACAGTATCCAGAGACAGACGGACAAAATCATCAAGTTTCCTGCTTTCCAATTGTGACCTGTTTCCAAGCTTTTCAAGTATGAACTCAGCCATGCCATACCGGCTGTCCTGGTCAATTATTTCCAGCGACAATTCCTTGTCATACAAAGACCTTACAACGCCTCTTGACGGATCGACAGTGATTTTATACCAATCATTTTCAAGGATAGTCTCTGTTTCGATCCTGTTGTCAGGTTTGGGTTCCGGGGTAGTTTTTACAACGAACTTCCTGTATCCGAAAGCAGGAATATTCCTTACCCATATAATCCAATAAGTTCCGTCCGACCTGCCGGAGAGAGCCTGGGCCGGATAACGGTTCCCCTCATAATCAATTACTTCCGGTACCTTTCCCCTGGGAACGATCTGATGATCTATATATACGGTAACAGGTCCGGACCTCGGCCAGTTCAATGTATTGAATACGATCAGCGAGGGATCTTTTTCACGTCTGAATTTGCTCTGCAGCAATCCAAGGACATCTTCTCCAAGAGAAGCGGTTCTCCGGGTTGCTTCCCAGGCATATGATTCTTTCATGGCACGCTGTTCCATGGTCTGCAGGCTGAATGGTTCACGTACACTTTCGGAATAGCCGGTTGTATGTTCTGTATAGAACAGGAGGGCGTCGTTAACAGGTCCGATTTTTTCAAGAGTTGCTTCAGGAACAGGAATGCCCTGCAGGGCTGCCATGGAAAGAGCTCCTGTATTGGCAATAAAGGAAGCAGCAGCCTTCCTCGTTGCAGCGGTTTCCCTGGCGGAGGCACCAAAACCGTCAGTCCACCAGTCGGGCCAGGCTCCCCGGATGACAGGGAATTCAGCTCCGTGCTTTTCCTCCATGCCACTGAAAAAAGACTCTGTTGTTGTTATAGATAATTTCGGCCACTCATAAAGCTCGTTCCATTTCCTCACAAGCTCACAGGCAATAGTAGAAGGAGGTGAATTGTCAGTTAGATAACCTGAATGCTGAATTGCTATTTCATCAAACGGATAATTTCTTGCATCGAGGTCTTTAAGGTAATTGAGCATGTTGTTCCTGAACCTGTCAATATCACCTGTCTGTATTTCGAACACCGTATTTCCTGTCATATAATGTTCCGCCCGGAAAGTAAGAATTCTGTTCCCGGACGGAGATTCCCACCAGAACATGGTGGGCTTGTCAAAACAGATTAGTGCGCGGTGTCCGTGGGTCCCCATGTTAAGATACCTTATCCCCATCTGGTTGAAATAGTCATTCATACACCAGGCTATTCCGTTAACATCGTTCTGCATGGCCACCCTTACGGAAATGCCTTTTTCCCTTATCCTGCCGGCGGCTTCAAGGGAGGATGCAAGTATTTGTTCATCAGGCAGCTCATCAAAATTGAAGTACATTCCTGTGACCTCGATCCTTCCTTCCCTGATCCTGGTCAGGAGTCGTGTTACCTGTTCTGCCGGACGTGTTTTAAGATATTCATCGACCGGCCAGCTGGCCTCACATGTCCACCTGAACCTTGCATTTTCAGGATAATTATCAGTTGCATCGCAGTAATCCAATGCATAGTCAATATACCTGAGATGCTCTGCCAGTATCTCTGATTGTGATCTTGTATAACCGATATCCGTGTGTGAATGCTGGATAAGATCAACTTTCCATTTTTTTACCGGGACCATTTCAACTGTGGCTGTCGTTGTATAATTTCCGGCCACAACCCGCAATTTTAGTTTTTCAGGTTTATCAACAGGCGGGAGCCCTGCATTTACGGTATTATAGCCGAACCTGAGATTCGTCCGGGCGAGCAGTCTGTTCCCTGCAAATATCATAGCCTCGGAATCTTTGCCGAAATAAAACACAGCTGCTTCAACAAGCTGAAATCCGCGTGTTCCGGTTTTGATTATTGCAGGAAAAGTGTTCAGCGTGACACCCGTTTTAATGGCCTTTTTGTAGGTCATATACCACGAGGTAAGACCTGCTTTTCGTCCGCATGCCTTTATTTTTAGCGGGATACCGGCTTTTATTTCAGGCATGGGAATCCTCAGAACCATATATCCGTGGTGGTCTCCATACTGATCAACCATCATCGACGTAAAGCTCAGTGACGATCCGTCATAAGAATTTTCAGACCAGGCTGCAACTCCGTCAGTATAAAATGTAAAATGTTGACCGGCATCAGTGGAGATATCAATACCTGCAAGTCCGGGGCTGGATCCTATCGCAGCTATCCAGATAAAAGCAGCGTATTTTTTTTCAGGCCTGTACTCGGCGGGATCAGTTGTCCATTCGAGAAAATCTTTACCCCCGGAAGCCCGGATAAGAATGCTTTCCCTCAACCCGGGAATAAAAGAATGATAGGTATAATCCAGCCCGGAGATCTTTTGCGAATACCCGTTTATCAGGAAATCGTCGTCATTAATGAATTCCTGCGCTCCGGTAGTACGACAGAATAAAAACAGCAGGAAGACAGGGAGAAGCCGCTTTTTCATTACGGGTCCGAAAACCTTCTAATTCCTGGGCCAGCGCCCGAAAATCCTTTTCAGCGTACCATGGAACTTATGTATGCTGTGAGGTTTGTAGAACATAAGGATACATTCTCCCCTGATAAAATTAATTCCTGAGCCTTCAAGCTCCTTCAGTGCATCCTTCGATTCAGACATCTGCTGTATCCAGATATTCTGTATACCTTTTTCCTTAGCTTCCCTGATAACCCCGGCTGTCGAACTCTTAGGGGTCATAACCAGGAGCGACCTGACCTCGCCCGGCAGTGATTGAATATCCGGAAAAACCTTAACCCCGTGGATCTCTTCGGCATGCGGATTTACCGGGATGACGTTCATCCCTTTTTCCTTCAGTTCACGAAATGCTGTAAATCCGAATTTCTTCGGATTGCGCGATACTCCTACCATTGCTATCGGCTGGGCTGCAATGAAATCATCTATCTGCTTCTTTGTTACCATAACAAAAATTATTGAGGGTTAAATTATGAAAGTAAAACTGAACATAATAAGTCCAACTAAGTATAAAGACTTAAAATTACAACAAAAATAACCAACGGACATAATTTTTATTTACTTGGTATCAGGGTATTAAAAATTCCGGGATTATGAAAGGTCAGAATAACCGCCAGGGATATCTTTTTTCTGCAAGATATTCAAATTATGTATTCATACTGCTGTTCCTGCTTTATCTGTTTGACTATGCCGACAGAATGGTGGTTAACTCGATGTTTTCATTCATAAGGGCTGAATACGGGACAACCGACACTCAGAATGGATGGCTTGTTTCAGTCATTTACCTTGCAATCGGGATACTGACTTTTCCCATTTCCCTGGTTATCGACCGGTGGAGCCGGACAAAAACCATAGGCATTATGGCCATTATCTGGAGCCTTGCGACAGCGGCCTGTGCGTTTACAGGGAACTATGTGCAGCTTTTCATGGCAAGGATCCTGATAGGATTCGGCGAAGCCGGTTATGCCCCGGGAGGCACGGCATTGATTTCAGGAATGTATCCCCTGGAAAAGAGATCCAGAATGATGGGTTTCTGGAATGCGTCTATCCCCATCGGATCCGCAATTGGCGTGACCATGGGAGGCATTATAGCTTCATCTTTGGGCTGGAAGCATGCATTCGGGCTTGTTGCCCTGCCGGGACTGATCATAGCCATTTTGTTTCTGTTTGTCAAGGATTATAAAACCGTTGACCTTTCCTATATTGATAAGACAAATAACAAGATCAGGATGGAAAGAAAGGATATGTTCAGGGAGTTTCTTTCCAGGCCATCGGTGCTTTTCACCTATTTCGGAATGGCTGCAATTGTTTTTGTAACCACAGCCCTGATCGTATGGCTCCCGACATATTTTGCATCAGAACTGAGCATTGAGCCAAAACTGGCAGGAACCCTTGCAGGTGCGGTAATGGTTCTGGCGCTGATAGGAGCTCCCCTGGGAGGTTATATCACGGATAAATGGAGAGAAAAGCAAAACAATGCCAGGCTTCTCTTTCCGACAATATCTACCATTATATCAGCTGTTTTGCTTTTTGTTGCTCTGTTTATATTCAAGGGCACGGGACAGATAATCGTCTTGTTCCTTTTCGGTGCGTGGGTTATGACCTTTCTGGCCGGAGCGGCAGCAGTTACTCAGGATGTTATTCATCCGGGCATGCGTGCTACGTCCTATGCAATTGCGGTTGCAGTTCAGAATCTCCTGGGATCATTCACGGCACCCATAGTTCTGGGAAAGATATCTGACCTGTCAAATATAAAGACCGCGTTCAGTATTCTGCCGTTCGTTCTCCTGATCGGAACAGTTTTGTTCTTCCTGGGTTCGAAATACTATGTCTCGGATATGGGCAAGGTGGCAAAAATAAAGCTCGAGGCAGCGGAATAGAAATCTCAGCTGTTGCGTGCAGTTGTGAAATTCACAAATTTCTTCAGGGAGATTTTATAATCGGAATCGGGATATGAGTCAAGGATGGCAAGCGCCCTGTCGCGGTACCCGTTCATCCTGACTTCTGCATACTCTATACCGCCTGAAGAGATCACAAACCTGATCACCTCATCGATCTCATCCCTTGTTTTCTTCCTTTTCCTTACTATCCACATTATTTCCCTGCGACGCGAGACTGTAGCAAGCTCAAGAGCCTGGATAAGGGGGAGGGTGATTTTTCTCTCTTTTATATCGTTGCCGGTGCGCTTACCCGTTAGTCCGTTCGCCTCATAATCGAGAATGTCATCCCTGATCTGGAATGCGATTCCTATGTTCTCCCCCAGGTCCTTCATCAGCTGGATTACATCCTGATCGTCACTTACGGAACGTGCTCCTGTTGCCGTGCAAGCAGATATAAGGGCAGCGGTCTTGCTAATGATGATCTTGTAATAATCTTCTTCCCTGATATTCAGTTTTCTGGATTTCTGAAGCTGGAGCAATTCTCCCTCAGCCATTGCCTTCACAGCTTCCGATACTATCTCCAGCATTTCGTACCGGTTGTTTTCAACACTTACCAGCAAACCCTTCGAAAGCATGTAATCGCCCACCAGGACTGCTATCTTGGAGTTCCAGAGAGCATTTATCGAAAGAGCACCACGCCTTTCCTCGGCATCATCAACAACATCATCATGAACAAGCGATGCCGTATGAAGAAGCTCGATGAGAGTTGCCGCAACATATGCTGATTCTGTTATTTTCCCGTTAAGTCCTGCAGTAAGGAGTACCAGCAAGGGCCTCATCTGCTTTCCCTTTCTCCGGAGAATATAATTGAGGATGATCTTCAGGAGAGGAATATTGCTCTTCATGGTTCTGTTGAAGTAGGCTTCAAATTCAGCCATTTCCCTTTCAACAGGCTTTTTTATTTCTGATAATACTGACATGCCGGAAGATCCGCTCAAAGATAACAATTAATATTCTCCGGCGACCGGTAACCGGCAACCGGACATATCATCATATTTAAATATATTTGTATGAAAACATTGAAAAAATGGAGCTAACAGCGATCAGCCCCGAATTGCTGGAAAGAGCGGCCGGTATGCTCAAGGCTATCGCCCACCCGGTGCGGATTTCGATAGTCCAGTATCTCGAGGACGGAGAAAAAAGGACGGTGACGGAGATCCACAGGAAAATGGGCATAGGGCAGGCTGCAGCATCACATCACCTGGTGATCCTTAGGGACAGGGGGGTTCTTTCCTCGAAGAGAGAAGGGAAAAACATCCTTTATTACCTCAGGCATAAAAACCTCAGAAACCTGCTCTTCAACCTGGGAGAATGCTGCCGCGATTAAGACCGCAGGACCGGATGATAACTGGTAACCGGCAGACTTACTAATTCAGCTCCCTGAACATCTTTTTCTGCCAGAGTATTATGGAAATCACGCCGCACGTGATCGCCGAATCGGCTATATTGAAAACAGGCCTGAAGAATATGAATGATTCACCGGGACGGAAAGGCGACCAATCCGGCCAGTGAGTCTGGATAATTGGGAAATAGAACATATCTACAACCCTTCCATGGAGGAAGGAAGAGTATCCTCCGCCGGGAGGAAAAAGAACGGCAGGGGCTGTATAGCTTTCGCTGAAGATCATTCCATAGAACGCACTGTCGATCAGGTTACCAGCCGCCCCTGCCAGAATTGCGCTAACCGCAAAGACAAGACCGGTATTCACTTTCTTCCTGATGATGGAGGCAAGGAACCAGCCTATGGCCCCGATGGCAATGATCCTGAAAGTGCTCAGGACGAGCTTGCCGGCTTTGCCTCCCATCTCCATGCCAAATGCCATTCCGTTGTTCTCGATGAAATGAAGCATTCCCCTCTTTCCGAACAGGTAGATCTCATCGCCGATCTGCATATGGGTCTTGACCCAGAACTTAAGGGCCTGATCCACAATAAGTATCAGAACTATAAACAGTACAGACTTTTTCGCCAGTGACATTCCGTGCGGGTCTCAGTTAAGGCCCGCAAAGTAATAAAATAATTCTATTATACGGAATTCTGCGGTGTCTTTACAGCCTTTAGCCTGAGCGAGAATCCCATGGTAAGTGCCAGCAAAATGAACAGTCCTATATTGCCTGCAAGGTATGCATAGTCGTTAAGTGTAAGAAGGATGAATGTAAAAGTGTACAGAAATACAAGCATCCCTCCGGCCAGAAATACGATCCTGCCTTTCCTTACCAGCCTTCGAAGGAACAAGACTATTAAAGCAATTGTGGAAGCGGAAGCAGCCAGGTAAGCGGGGTTGAAACCTATATGTTCACTCAGCGCATTCAGAAGCGAAAAGAAGAGTACAAGCGCCAGTGCAACAAGCAGGTAACTGAGTATGTGCAGGTTCTCGCCTGCCGACATCTCGGCAAAGAGCAGTACCAGGAATGTCAGTGCAATAAACAGGATTCCATATTTTGCACTGCGGAGCGATTTCTGGTAGTGATCGGCCTGCAATATGAATTCCACACCGAAGGAATCGGCAGCTGGCTTGAATTCGCTGCCCGTCCAGAGCTGTGGAAAATTGCGATTAAGGTTTGTAACCTTCCATTCAGAAGTGAATCCTTTATCGCTTATGTTCCTGGTGACAGGCAGGAATTTTCCGTTGAATCCGGGAGCAGGCCAGGGAGAGGAGAGACTCACGATGGTGATTTTGCCTGCAGGAGTGAAGCTCAGGTCCTGCGAACCGGAAAGATCAAGGATTGTTTCAAAAGGTATCGATGCTTTCGCTTCATCGACAGGATAGGGGAATGTTATTCCGCCATCATGAACCTCCTGGTCCCTGAGTCCGGGCAGAGCCTCAATCATTTTTTCCCCTGCCTTGAATTCCACTTTACCCCTGAGCCCCCGGTTGTCGCTGATGCCAACAGTAAAATATGCTTCCTTCCAGAGGATCTCACTGCTCTCTTCAGGTTCAATTTCCGGAACCAGGAATTCACCTGAAAGCTTCAGCAGGGATCCGTATACCACAGCAGTATATATGCTTCTGTGCCTCTTTTCTGTGTTGACTTCTCCGCTTATGTTCAGCGTCTCAGGCATGACATGGTATACTTTCCTGTATGTCTTCTGGTTCCCGCCTGCATCAGTTACTCTTACAGGAATATTCAGGACCGGGCCCGAGACATTTTGTCTGCCGGCCCACTGCATGGAAATTTCCTGCCTTACATTTTCAGAATTCACCTGCCGCTCCCTTATTATCGATTTGATCATTTCCAACGGGATGAGAAGTACAATTCCCATTGCTCCGAGCAGGAAGATCTTCAGGGTAAGGGAGTGCTGCCATTTTTTTGTGTCATTGATTTCAATTTTCATGGTAATGTTTTTAAAAGTGCTTTGTAATGCAAAGTGAATGAATAAAAAAATTATCTGCTGCGTATAATTTCCTCCAGTGCCTTAAGGTGATTCCTGAAAAGCCTTTCCCCGTCCTCTGTCGCCGAATAGCTTGTATTGGGTTTTTTCCCAATGAATTTCTTGTTAACTCTTATAAGGCTGTTTTCTTCCAGTGCCCTCAGATGGCTTGCCAGGTTCCCGTCAGTTACACCCAGCGCTGACTTGAGGCTGTTGAAGTCGTATGAATCGTTTACAATGAGGATTGACATTATCCCCAGCCTTATACGATTCTCAAAGAATTTGCTCAATCCGGAAATGTCAATTTTCATCGTTCGTATTTTCTGTACATCACAAGTCCGTAGATAATGTGAAGAATCCCGAATCCTAAAGCCCAGAGTATTAATCCCATGGATGGGAATGCTGCTGCAAGGAGCCCGAGAACCGTCTCAAGGATACCAAGATAAAAAATGTCGCTGTAAGTGAATTTTGTGGCGCTTACCAGTGAAAGCCCGTAGAATATCAGCATCGCCGGCAGGATAAGATTAAACTGGCCGCCTGCAATGAAAATAAGGATCAGAATCCCCCCGGTGAACAACGGTACCAGCAGGTAAGTAAGAAACCTCTTCGAAACGGGAGTCCATATGCTCAATCCTTTCCTGAAGGATTTCCTGTATGACAGCCAGAGTGCCAGGGATAGTGAAACCAGGAGTACAATACCTGCCAGAAGGGCCAGTTTCAGAACCAGGGACTCCTTTCCTCCGGAAGCCAGGCTAAGAAAGAAATCCTCGCTTATGCTTAGATTCCCATCCAGGAAAAAAATAGCTGCAAAAGCAGCTCCGGCAATGGCTGACAGCCCGGCAAATACACCTGCAAGCCCGCTCAGGGAAAGAAAGCGGGAGGATTCTTCCATTACCTTCTTGATCACCCTGATGTCTTCAATATACTCGGATCGGTTCTCCATAATACGGGAAATAAAAGTACTTTGAAATACAAAGTTACAACAATTATTAATAATTAGCAATACCTGAAAGCAGGATTATTAATCTAACCCCTGATTTTCGTAACTTGCTGCAATGAAATTCTGAAGATGATGAATAAAAAAACAGCCCTGTTGTTCGGGGCTACAGGATTAGTGGGAAACCTTCTTCTTGAGGAACTTATAGAATCGGGGAGATATTCTCTGGTCAGGATTTTTGTGCGGCAGGCGACCGGAATTGACCTCCCGGGCGTTGAAGAAACTGTTACCGATTTCAGCGACAGCATCCTTCTGGAGGACAGGATCAGGGGAGATGATGTGTTTATCTGCCTGGGGACAACAATAAAGAAGGCAGGGTCGGTAGCGAATATGGAAAAAATCGACCGCGACCTGCCGGTAAAACTGGCAAAAACTGCCCGCAGGAACGGAGCGGTAAGGATAGCTGTTGTATCATCGATAGGAGCGGCTGTCTCCTCCCGCAATTATTACCTGAGGATTAAGGGGGAAATGGAGCAGGGGATCAAAGAAGCCGGATACGAAAGGACCGTAATAGCCAGACCTTCGATGCTGCTGGGCGACAGGAAGGAGTGGAGAACGGGTGAAGTGGTCGGTAAGGTTTTAATGAAGACTGTCAACCCGCTTCTCTCCGGGAGCATGAGGAAGTTCAGGGCAATACACGGACTCGATGTTGCCAGGGCAATGATAATCCTGATCAACGGTGATCCGGGAACTGTAATTGCCGAATCACACGAGCTGCAGAAAGCGGCAAAGAGCTGGTGAAAAAAAAAGAAGGCTGACCGGTAGCCTCCTTTTTTAGGTCAATGTATTCAATTAATTATCAGTTGCAATCAACATTCAGGTAGTTGATGTCCCAGCAATGCCACAGGGCGTCAGAGAAATATGCTTCGCACATAACCCGTCCGTTTCCTGCTGTCGAGCTCCACTCCACATCCATTGTTGAAAATCCGGATCCGTTGTAATAATATATCGAGTAAAAGCGATCCAGTGATCCTGCCTGGACTCCATATTCGATATAGCTTGTGTTGAATGTATCCGGATCCCTGTTGTCATTAAGCGTCCTGACGTAAGTGTATTTTACATATGTTACATCTGTGCCATTTCCTTCCCAGATTATCTCAAGGACAGGCTCCTGGTATGTGGCGCTGTGATACAGGGTCCACTCACCGCCCTTGCCGTCGAGGTCGGATGTTCCCTCGAACCACAGGAATTCATTAAATCCCCCCGTACCTTCTCTCGTGATATACATTTTCCAGAGTACATCATCATCACGTATCTGGCCCGTAAGCCGGGCTTTGTATTTTATTGTGAAAACCGAAGCATCATAACTCCATTGCCATGTTTTGTTATCGAGATACACAGGAACATGGTCGATCGCATACTGGAAAGAATATACTGGTACGGCGAGAGTTACAAAAGCCAGGGCCCTGAAATAACCGGCAACAAGCGCCGATACTCCCCAGTTATCGTCGTTTTCTCCCTTGGGCAGCACAATGTCAGCGGATTTCTTGCCAGGTTCAAAATTCGAAAAATCGATCAGCATCGATTCCGACGGTGGAAGCAGAGGAGGGTCTCCCGGTTTTTTCTTGCAGCCGGTGATGGTAACGGCAAGAAATAGAACCAGTAAAAGAAAGGTCAGATGTTTTTTCATATCGGATATTGTTGGTTTCATAACGGAACTTAATTTATAACGACAAAAATACGCCAAAAGTTGCATTGAAATTAATAATTTTAGTCCGGCATGTTCGCGGAAGATCTCCCTCCAGATGAGTTTATCGTGAACAATTTCATTTTTCACTTGTTTAATGCATAAAACTTTAAGAAATGACAAACAGCAGTTTAGCAAAGATCACAGCACTTGCGGCAGTTCTTTCTTTCACATTGATTGCCACAATGTGCGGACAGGTAACCAATTCAAAAAACAACAATATGGAAAATTTAAGCTTAACGGAATTTCCGGCTCTGCCTTATGCATACGATGCTCTTGAACCTTATATCGATGCAAGGACAATGGAAATTCACTACGACAGACACCACAGGGCATATTTCAACAATTATGTGGCCGGTATCAAGGGTACGGCCTACGAAGCAATGCCGATAGTAAAGGTATTTGCCGAAATTTCAAAGGCAGGAGATGCGCTGAGAAACAACGGCGGCGGTTATTATAACCATGTATTCTTCTGGAGGATACTTGGCAAGACTTCTTCCGGTCCCTCCCCGGAACTGGCAGCCGCAATAGACAAGGCATTCGGTTCGTTTGACAAATTCAGGGAAACATTCAGCAATGCTGCAAAAACCCGCTTTGGGAGCGGCTGGGCATGGCTGGTGCTTACTCCCGAAAAGACCCTTGCCGTGGGCAGCACACCGAACCAGGACAATCCGCTTATGGATCTTTCGCCGATAAAGGGCAAGCCCCTTCTCACTATAGATGTATGGGAGCATGCCTATTACCTGAAATACCAGAATAAGAGAGCCGATTATGTTGAGGCTTTCTGGAACGTCGTGAACTGGGATGAGGTGAACAGGCTCTATAAGGAAGCCGTGAAATAAATTACAATCTGATAAAGGTTTTCATAGCCATAGCAATATTGATTATTCTTATAGCATGTATTAACTTCATCAACCTTAGTACTGCTATTGCTATAAAAAGGGCAAAGGAAGTGGGATTAAGGAAACTGGCCGGTTCAAAAAAGAGAACTCTGATAGGACAGTTTCTGATCGAAGCATTTTTAATAAGTATCGCATCTACCATACTTGGATTGCTGTTAGCAGAAGTATTACTTCCATATTTTAATAACCTTTCAGGGAGTAAGCTGGACATCACTTATTTCGATAATCCGTACACAATTCCTGTTCTGATTGGAACTATCCTGATGACAGGATTCCTTGCCGGGATTTATCCCGCTTACTATATCTCATCTTATAAAACAATACAGGTTGTCAGGGGTGAAATTACCAGGGGCCGTAAATCGCTTGGATTCAGAAGGGGATTGATCCTGTTTCAATTCCTTATTTCCGTTATACTGATAAATGGTTCCCTGCTGATCTCAAAACAGTTAAAGTATACGCGGGAAAAGGACCTTGGATTTGAAAAAGAAAGGATCCTTACCATTGACCTCCCATCACCGGTTCTCAGGAACATGGAAAATGTGAGGGAGAGGATGCTTCAGAATCCTGAGATTCTAAATGTATCATACTCATATACAATTCCAGGCAGTCATCTTAATTATGAAGGTTTTACTATCAATAATAAAGATGTTAATCCTCAGGTTTTCAGCATTGATCCTGATTATATTGAAACCTTTGGTCTGGAAATCGTCGCAGGCCGGGGTTTTGATAAAAACATAAGTACAGATTCTGTCAGCAACTGTTTAATAAATGAAACCCTTGCCAGGGAGACAGGGGTTGATGATCCGCTCGAAGCATCTTTCTTTCACGATAGCTGGTACATAACCATGTTTCCTGTAAAAAACATCAGGGTAATTGGTATCGTTAAGGATTTTCATTTCAAATCGTTCAGAACGCCAATCGAACCACTGATGCTGGCCTGGAATGCCAAATGGTTTGGTTATATGAATATTAAGATAGCTGAAGGAAAGATAGCCCCGGCCATGCAGAGAATAAGGGATATCCTGAATGAGTATGCGCCAGGTGTGCCGATGGGCTATCAGTTTATTGATGACAGTTTCGACCTCATGTACAAATCAGATGAAAGATTAGGTAAGATTTTAATATATTTTACTTTACTGGCGATTCTGATTTGCATTCTTGGACTGATTGGCTTAGCTGTTTTTATGACTGAACAAAGGACAAGGGAGATAGCGATTCTTAAAACTTATGGAGCAAAGGTCGCCTCAGTTATATTAAAACTAACCAGGGAATTCATCCTGATCGTGGCAATAGCAAATCTGATCGCATGTCCTGTCTTACTCTGGGCCGGAAATAAATGGCTCGATGAATTTGTGTACAAAACCGGCATCAGTGCCGGAATCTTTATTACTGGTGCTTTATTAAGTGTAACCATAGCATTGGTTACTGTAATTTCTGTTACATATCGTGCAGCTATCTCAAATCCTGCAGATTCGTTAAGGACTGAGTAGATATCTTCTGTTTGACCTGCATTTTCTGCGCGAGCAGCCATAATTAGGGGAATAGCGTGTCTGACACCCTATTTTTAGCGGTGCTTTTGGGGCTCCGCGCACCTCATGTCGTAAGCGTCCCGCTCGCCCACCCCGTCATCCCGGCGCGCATGCAAGTCTTTTTCCCCGTCATCCCCGCGCAGGCGGGGATCCATCCAACGTGCGGTTAGCTCCGAGCGTG
>JALONU010000245.1 GCA_025454775.1 Bacteroidales bacterium
ACAACAAGGGGGCAACTGCAGTGAATTATGCCGCAGCATACGGCAGCTTCAGGTTTGCTGATCTGCTTCTTTACTACAGGGCCGACATAGACAGAAGAGATAATGAAGGCACAACCCCCCTTATGTCGGCCATTTGGTCGGGGTACGCAAATATTGCGGATCTGCTTATCCAGAACGGAGCAAACCTCGAAGCCAGGGACAAAGACGGATTCACCCCTTTCCTTATTGCAGCCCAGAATGGTGATACCCTGATGCTAAGGTATCTGGCCGACGAAGGCGTTGACATCTATGAAACCTGTGGTGACGGCTGGGATGCCCTCAGCCTGTGCATCAGGTACAACCATATCGATGCTGTCAGGATGCTCATAAGAACCGGGGACAAATGGAATGATCCGGAAAGGAAATCATATAATCATTACAGGGTTGCGGCAAGGTATGGAAGGCAGGATGTCTTCAACCTGCTGGAAAAGAACAATTTCCCTGACAGGTACCGCGAGAAGCTCACCCAGCTCGAACTGTCCCTTTCCCTGAAAGCCAGTCCATCGGATATATATACAGGTATGACGTTCATGTTCAGGGAGCCTCGTGTCAGAATGGGATGGATGGCGGGATTTGACACTAAACTATGGTATACACGTGTTATGGTTCAGGTTACGGAGAATCTCCTGTACCAGTACCGCGATAAAAGCTCTGTTGCCTATGCGGGCATATTCAAGGATATCCAGCTCACAGACAATCCGATGAGGGGCAATTTTATTTTCACAGGTTCGTTGTGTGCAGGTTACTGGTTCGGCGATAAATTCAAGGGAACGGATACTTCTCCTGAAAGCAAGCTTATGATACTTCCGGCAGCAACATTTAAGTGGACAAAAAACAATTTTTCAGTACTTGCGGGCATTGAATACATGAACACTGATTTTTACAAAGACTGGCCCGTGTGGCTTCGTGCAGGAGTATCATACAATTTTGATTTTGAATTCGGAAAGCCACCCGTCAAGTTGATAAAATGGTATTGAGAGGCTTCATAAGATTTTGTTCAGGAACGGCAGGCTTCATCCTGCTGGTCCTTCTGTTTTCGTGCGAGGAACTGGTGATAGTTGACTGCACTGAGTGTCTGACTGATGAACCATTAAAAGCCACACTCCAGATCAGGATGGAGGACAACCAGCAGGGCGTGAAAATAAATATATACGAGGGAGATCTCGAGGATGACGTGCTGTTCCGAAGCATAACAACCTACTCAAGAGCCATCTTCCAGGATGTGCCGCTGAACAAATCTTACACTATATCTGCCGAATATGTAAAAGGAGACAAGACCTATGTTGTCGTGGATTCAGTCAGACCAAGGGTGAAGTACACGGAGGCCCAGTGTGATATCCCATGCTATTATATCTATGACAACATTATTGAGATGTTCCTTAAGAATCTTTGAAAACCGAAACTGAAAACATGGCAGAATTCAAGCCGGCAAACAAGCTGAAATTCCTGTATTACAGGTTCCTGTGCGGCATAAACTACCTGATGGAGTTGTTAAATCCTTCACAGATAAAGGATTACAAAAAGATACCTGTAATCATCAACAATTTCAACAGGCTCAGCTACATGAAGCAGCTTATTGAAAGCCTTGAAAAAAGAGGTTATACGAATATCTTCATAATTGACAATCTTTCAACCTACCCTCCCCTGCTGGAATACTACAAAACATGCAGGTACACTGTTTTCAGGCTCGAAAGTAATATTGGCATGAATGCCCTGTGGGGATCTGGACTGATTAAAAAGTTCCGGAAGGACTATTTTGTTTATACCGATTCCGATATGGTTCCGGTGGAAGAATGCCCTGACGATTTTATGCTCTTTTTCCTGAAAGTGCTCAGGAAGAATAAATTCGCCCAGAAAGTGGGGTTCTCCCTTAAAATAGATGACCTCCCCGACAGTTATGCTCTCAAAGATACAGTGATTGAAGCCGAAAAACAGTATTACCAATACCAGCACGGCGATATCCTTTACTGGGCGCCTATAGCTACAACTTTCGCACTCTACAGGCCGAGGGCAAGAAGGATCCATGGGGATTATTACATTGAGATGTACAGGACCGGCTGGCCGTATATGGCCAGGCATCTTCCCTGGTATATGGACAGCAGCAATCCTGACGAGGAGAACAGCTACTATCTCAGCCAGAAGCTGGTTGCAACATGGTACTCGAAGGAATATAAAAAATATCTCAGCCGGAGTAACTGAAGAGCGGATTTCCTGCCAGTGCTTTTAGCTTTATTGCTTCGACCTCGCTTTTCCCGAGAGGCTTAATTGAGTCATGCATGCCAAGGGCTGCCCTGAAGAGTTCTCCCTCTCCCGGCGGAACCGCAGCGGTAACAGGATGTGACAGTGTAAACCTAAGGCCCATCCTGATATCTTCCGGTGTAGTCAGAGGCTCGTACCAGCATTTCGGATATCTCTTCCGGTCAGCATTCTCGGGCCAGGGTCCCCTTGCCATTGCCTTAAGCGCCAGTATTCCCATTTTCCTTTCATGGGCGCGGGCAAGCACCTGAGGGCCGAAATTACCCTTGTGCCAGGTTGCAAAGTTGACAGGAAAAAGTATAGTGTCGAAGTCAAACCTGTCCATCATCGCCATGGCTGCCTCCACTGAATGTGCAGAAAATCCTATGAACCTTACCCTGCCTTCCTTTCTCGCCTCAAGGAAAGTTTCCATGGCGCCTCCGGAGGCAAAAATAGCTTCCACATCCTTCATGGTCGTCACAGCATGGAACTGGTAAAGGTCGAAATGTCCGGTCCTGAGATTTGCCAGGGACTTTTCGAGCTCAGCACGGGCTTCATCTCTGTTTCTTTTCTGAGTTTTACAGGCAAGAAAAACGTTCTTTCTGTAAGGTTCCAGGGCGGGTCCTAGCATGACCTCAGCATTCCCGTAAGAAGGGGCCACATCGAAGTAATTGATTCCCGCATCAACAGCCATCTTTACCAGTGATGAGGCTTCTTCTGCCGATGTATCGCGAACCACAATCCCGCCAAAACCGATCATGGAAAGCATTTCTCCCGTCCTTCCGAGGGCCCGTTTTTCGACCTTCCCCTTCCCGGATTTCCTCGGAAGGGCTGACAGGCCAGCCGGGAAAATCCCTATCATTGGAACGGCTGCTGCCGATGTACGGATAAAATCGCGTCGTTTCATGGTTGACATATTATCAGTATAAAGTTAAAAATTAATTTCTGCCTTTATTCCTATCTTTACATTCCCAAAAATGACTGAATATGGAAAGTTCATTCTTCAACTCGGATCTTTTCAGCTACGGGTTGCTGCCCCTGCTCATTTTCCTTGCCCGCATCTGCGATGTATCAATAGGCACGCTGCGTATAATATTCGTTTCAAAGGGAATGAAGAACATAGCTCCGATCCTTGGATTCTTCGAAGTGCTCATATGGATCACAGCAATCAGCAAGATAATGCAAAATCTTGACAATTACGTTAATTACGTAGCCTATGCTGCCGGATTCGCAACAGGAAACTTTGTTGGTATGATCATCGAGGAAAAACTTGCAATGGGGTTCCAGATGATAAGGGTGTTCACATATCAGAACGGCCCGGTGCTTGTTCAGGATCTTAACAGCCGGGGGTTTGGAGCTACCACTGTTGAGGCACACGGGGCAAAGGAAAAAGTGCATATAATATATACAATAGTACAGCGGACCGAAATGGATAAGGTTATCCGCATAATAGAGCAATTCAATCCAAAAGCTTTCTACACCATTGAGGATGTGAGGGAGGTTAACGAGGGTATTTTCCCGGCGCGGAAAAGAAACTCAAAACTGCCTTTCACCAATGTTCTGAGAGAGTGGAGAAAGGGGAAGTGAGGAATGTTATGAGTTGTGAGTTGTGAGTTAAAAAGAAAATAAAAATTATGGAGAATATTACCAGTCACCCGTTTTACAGGAAGCACGACCTTGAGAGTGCGTTCAGTACCGTGTTCAGCTTCTACCTGAAGAATTTCCTGCCATTGTTCCTTACAACATTTGTAGTCACGGCAGGGATACAGTTCCTC
>JALONU010000001.1 GCA_025454775.1 Bacteroidales bacterium
ATCTGTGAGGACAGCAGGCAGAATCTGTGGGTGGCCACCCTCACGAACGGGCTCAATCTCTTTGACAGATCCACCGGCAGGTTCAGGCGCTTCCAGTCGCAGAACAGCTCTCTCTGCTTTAATTACCTTAATTACATCACCACCGATGGTTCCGATAACCTCTGGATCTGCTCATCAAACGGGCTGATCTTCTTCAATCCATCGCAGAACCTGTCGGTCTGTTATACAAATAATCCTGAAAACAGAAGCTCCATAAGCGATAATCATATTTCATCTGTATTTGAGGACAGCAGGGGACTGTTCTGGGTATGTACGGGCAACGGACTTAACCTTATGGACAGGAAAAGGAATACTTTCAGATCCTTCCATGAATCGGACGGGCTTCCATCGAACTGGGTGCTCCGCATGCTCGAGGATAAGAACCATGATCTCTGGATAAGCACCAAAAGCGGACTATCACGGATCAAGGTGACCTGGCTCAGGGGAGGCGATTCGCTGACTTTCAGCTTCAACAACTTCAGGATAAGTGACGGTCTTCAGGGCAGGGAGTTCAACGAAACGGCCGCAGCGTCAACCTCAGGGGGAGAGCTTCTGTTCGGAGGTCCTGAAGGGCTCAACAGCTTCTACCCGCTCGAAATAAGGCAGGATGCTTCCTCTCCGGGTCTTGTCTTCACAAACTTCAGGGTATTCAACGATATCATAAATCCGGGAGAGAAATTCAATAACCGCATTCTTCTTGAGAAACCGGTTTTCAATACCACTGAGATCAGGCTCAGGCACAATGAAAATTCTTTTACCATCGATTTCGCTGCGCTGAACTTTTTCTTCCCCGATAGGACGCAGTATTCATATATACTTGAAGGTTTCAACAGGGAATGGGTCGGAACGGAGGGAAGAAAGAATTTCGCCACCTACTCGAACCTCGACCAGGGAACTTATGTATTCAGGCTGAAAGGGACCAACTCCGACGGGATCTGGAGTGAGAATGAGATATCATTGAGGATCAGGGTATTACCGCCATTATGGAAGACGTGGTATGCCTATGTTTTCTATGGTTTGCTGATCGCCGGATCACTTGTCATGATCCGTTTCTATACCCTGAGAAGGGAGAGGCTCAGGACAAGGATGGAGCAGGAGAGAATAGCTGCTGAGCATGTCCATGAAATTGACTCGCTCAAGCTCAAGTTCTTTACAAACATATCGCACGAATTCCGGACCCCGCTTACTCTTATTATATCACCGGTTGAGCAGATGCTTGCCAGGCTTAAGGGCAGGCCTGAGGAAAAACACCTGAGTCTTATCAGGCAGAATGCCAGGAGGCTTCTCCTGATGGTCAACCAGCTGCTCGATTTCAGGAAGATGGAGGTTCAGGGCTTCAGGTACCAGCCCTCATACGGTGACATTATAAGCTTCCTGAAGGAAGCTGTGAATTCCTTTTCCGACCTGAGCGAGCAAAAGCGCATCTTACTGAATTTCTCCTCAGATATCGACCACCTGGATACCTGGTTTGACAAGGACAAGCTCGAAAAGATTGTTTTTAACCTTCTTTCCAATGCTTTTAAATTCGTACATGAAAACGGAAGGATCTCGGTTTCTGTCTGGCTCGACAGGACAAGCCAGAGCAAAGACCAGTCTGTATCTTCAAGGAAAAACAGGAATCTTGTGATTGAGGTTGAGGACGACGGTATTGGCATAACTCCCGAGAAGATCGGGAACCTTTTCGATGGTATTTACCAGGATGAGGAGTCAGGACTTACCGAACAGGGGAATGGAATTGGACTATCGCTGGTAAAGGAATTTGTGAGGCTTCACGGAGGTGATGTGAGTGTCAGGAGTGAACCGGGAAAGGGAAGCACCTTTATCGTTTCAATACCTGTCCAGACGATCGCTGAGGGCATCGATCCCGGAACAGGAGAGGAAACAGCAGCTGAATCAGAAGATCCAACGGAGTCAAGACCCGTCATTTTCATCGCGGAGGACAACGAAGACCTTCGTTTTTACCTTAAAGAGAACCTGAGTAAGAAATATGTTATACATGAAGCTGCAGACGGCGATTCGGCTTTCAGGAAGATAATGAAAGTAATTCCCGACCTGATCATCTCCGATATCATGATGCCCGGAATTGACGGTGTTGAGCTTTGCAGGCGGATAAAGTCCGAAAAGACAACTCGTCATATACCGCTTATTCTTCTCACGGCAAAATACAGTGAACAGAACCAGATTGAAGGCATAGAGGCAGGAGCAGATGATTATATCACAAAGCCATTCAACTTCCAGATATTACAGTCGAAGATCGATAATTTCATTAAGACGACAAGGAGCATAAAATCCCTCTTCAGGTCGAAGCTCGATATAGAACCGCCTGAAATTGAGATCACATCACTTGATGAGCAGTTTATCGAAAAAGCGATATCGGTGGTTGAGAAGAACATGACTGATGCCGATTTCACGGTCGAGGAGCTTAGCAGCCAGATGGGCATGAGCAGAACCCTGCTTTACAAGAAGATATTGTCACTTACGGGCAAGCCTCCGCTTGAATTCATTCGTCTTCTCAGGCTCAAGCGGGCAGCTGTGCTTTTACAGAAAAGCCAGCTCAATGTTTCGGAGGTCACTTTCAGGGTCGGTTTCAAGGATCCCAAATATTTCCGCAGGCAGTTCAAAAAGGTATATGGCGTTCTTCCGTCTCATTATCAGGGTAATAAGACTTGAATCAAGGATCAGCCTCATTCTTAAAATACCTGATTGACCCCCTAAACTTTAACAATAGTGCTTGCTGAAAAAGCTTAAAAATTTCTTAAATTTGAATGACCTGATTAAATACACGGGAATTTTATTCCTGCGTTCAACCTAATTCTAACCAAAATGAGTGATTTCTTATCCTAAAACCCAAGACTATGTTAAAACGAAGTGTACTAATTTTTTTGTTACTACTGGCTAATCTGAGCCTGATAGCCCAGCAGACCATCTCCGGGGTTGTCAGGGATCAGTCGGGGCAACCTATGTCGGGAGTGACAGTTGTTGTGCAGGGTACTTCCGTCGGAACCCTGACCGGCGTTGACGGGAGATACTCACTGCAGGCGCCGGCAGGTGCCGCAACCCTTCAATTCTCATTCATAGGTTATACCACACTGAACGAGCCTATCGGAGGCAGAACAGCCGTTGATGTGGCTCTTAAAGAGATGGTGACCGGGCTGGATGAGGTTGTGGTGGTTGGTTACGGAACTCTGAGGAAGAAGCTCGTTACCGGTGCCACAGTCCAGGTAAAGGGTGAAGACATCCAGAAGCTGAGCACGGTTTCACCGATGACAGCTCTCCAGGGTCAGACACCCGGTCTATCGATTATTAAGAATACAGGGCAGCCCGGCGACGGATTCAAGGTCAACATCCGAGGCATGGGTACCATAGGAAACTCACAGCCCCTGTACGTAATCGATGGTGTACCGGGAGGGAACATCGATAATCTTGCTCCTGCCGATATTGAAACCATCGACGTCCTGAAAGACGCTGCCTCTTCAGCAATTTACGGTTCGCGCGGTGCTAATGGTGTTATCCTGGTTACGACAAAGAAAGGTGTAAAGCCTGCCAGCGGTTACAAGGCAAATATCAGTTACGACGGTTCATTCGGCTGGCAGAACCTTTACAAGAAACTCCCGCTGATGAACGGCCTCGAGTATGCTAACATAGTAAATGAAGCCAGGGTTAACAGCGGCATGCCTCTGTTCACATATTCAGATGTACCGGACTGGGACAGGATAGTGTCCGGCGCATGGGAGGGAACTGACTGGATCGATGAACTTACAAATGAGAATGCCCCGGTAATGAACAATGCTCTTAACATTACAGGCGGTTCGGAAGCCGGAACATATTCACTGGGACTCTCTCATTCAAAACAGGAAGGTATCTTCGGAACCCCGGTTGAATCAGTCTATGAAAGGTTCTCAGTCCGTCTCAATACCGACTTTATACTCCTCAGGGACAAGACAAATACCTTTACAATAATAAGGGCAGGAGAAACCTTAAGATATGTGAATTCCAATTCACATGGTGTGGGGACCAGCAACCAGTACTGGAACGACGTATTCAGCTGCATTATTGCAAGCCCCTTCCTTCCGTTACTTGCTGCCGATGAAACTGACAAGGCATATCCATACCATTATGCAATTCCGTTCAACTCACAGGCATCTAACCCGATTGCCCAAATGGTTTATTCAAGAGGCCTCAACAACAGCCAGAACCACAACCTTAACGGAAGCGTCTATATCGAGATCCAGCCGATCAGGAATTTGGTATTCCGCAGTTCATTCGGCTACGGAATGTCAGCAGGATCATGGAGAAGCTATACCCCCGTTTATGATCTGAGTTCAACATCTTTCAACGGAGAGGACGATGTGAGCCATTCGATGTGGGAAGGCTACAACTGGACCTGGGAAAACACTCTTTCATATAATTTCATGCTCGGAACCGACCACAATTTCACAGCCCTCCTGGGAACATCTGCTGAAAGATCAGGGCTTGGCGAAAACCTTAGCGGATCAAATTCCAATTCCCTTTTCAGCGATTTTGAGCATGCTTATCTCGACAACACACCGGTGATTGATGTGAATCTCACAAATATTGGAAGCAGCCCATGGGGAATCGGTGGTATCATATCCTACTTCGGACGTGTTTCCTACAACTTCAGGGAAAAATATATGGCTACGGCAGTTCTCCGTGCCGATGCATCGTCGAATTTCATGCTCGGCAACAGGTGG
Organism: Bacteroidales bacterium; assembly: GCA_025454775.1. Lineage (GTDB taxonomy): Bacteria > Bacteroidota > Bacteroidia > Bacteroidales > VadinHA17 > LD21. The sequence continues at coordinate 4,752 of JALONU010000001.1, forward strand.
GGTTATTTCCCCTCTTTCTCTGCCGGATGGGTGGTTTCAGAGGAAAATTTCTTCGCCAACGTTAAGGACAAGGTCAACTTCCTGAAAATCCGCGGAGGCTGGGGCCAGAACGGGAACCAGTCCATCCCCAGGTTCCAGTATCTGGCTACCATCTCGTTCGCCAATGTCAACTATTTCTTCGGACCAGATAAAGCTGAGGTATCGACCGGAGGTTATCCCAACATCCTTCCAAATCCGGATGTAACATGGGAAACTTCAGACCAGGTCAATATAGGATTTGATGCACGCTTCCTGAAAAACAAGCTTACCGCAGAGTTTGACTGGTACAGGAGAACAACCTACGACTGGCTGGTCAATCCCTCGATGCTTGCATCCTATGGAACAAATGCACCTTATATTAATGGCGGCGACGTTCTCAACACAGGTGTCGAGCTTGCCTTAGGGTACAGCGACAACGCAGGTGATCTGAGGTATACAGTTGGTATAAACGGATCGTATAACAAGAATGAGGTCAAGAGGATTGCCAACAACGAAGGAATATTCCATGGTCCGGGTAACGTGCTCGGACAGGGAACGGAAGAGCTCTATCGCGCACAGGTAGGTTATCCTATCGGTTATTTCTGGGGCTATAAGACACTCGGGGTATTCCAGACAGAGACTGAAGTTTCCGAATACCGGAATTCGGAAGGCAAGGTGATCCAGCCGACAGCTGTTGCCGGCGACCTTATCTTCGATGATACCGACGACAACGGGGTGATTGATTATAACGACAAGGTCATGATAGGTGATCCCAATCCCGATTTCATCGTTGGGTTCAGCCTGTCGCTGGCTTATAAGGGATTCGACTTCAGTATGTTGTCGAACGGAGCTTTCGGACAGCAGATAGCACGCAGCTGGCGCCGCTGGGCCGACTCTCCTCTTAACAACTATACTACCGACGTCTTCGACAGATGGCACGGAGTAGGTTCTTCAGACAAATATCCGAGGCTTACATACGGAGCCCATCCCAACTGGCAATACAACTCCGATATTTTCATCGAAGATGCAGATTATATGAAGATCAGCAACGTGACCCTGGGTTACGATCTGAAGGCTTTACTGAAGACAATTCCTCTTGCTTCTGCCCGGTTCTTCGTGACAGTTCAGAACCTGTATACATTCACTGGCTATTCGGGGATGGACCCTGAGATCGGAGCAGGTTCAGGGACCGACAGCTGGGCAAAAGGGATAGATATCGGATTTTATCCTTCTCCCCGGACAGTTATGCTGGGTGCAAGCTTGAAATTTTAAAAGATGAAGAATATGAAAAAGATATTTCTGTTACTATTTTCAGTTGTAGTGCTGGCGGGCTGCACCGAGGATTTTCTTGATACTGTTCCGCTGACATCGAAAACGAACAACGACTTTTACCAGACAGTGTCCGATATGGAGCAAGGTCTTACAGCTGCCTACCAGACACTTGTCGATGTACCGGGCGGAGGCTGGGTTATTGCCTGTTATCCATTCGCTATGTCCGAGATAATGTCGGATGAGCGGTTTGGCGGAGGCGGAGACAATGACCGCGGGGTAAGGGCGATATGCGACTTCAAGATCGAAGGCTCTGATATGTTTATTTTTCCCTGGAAGAGAGCCTATACCGGGATCTACAGGTGCAACATGATCCTCGAAAACATCGACAAACCGAAATGGGAGAGTGAGGCACAGAAGGGTAAGGTGGAAGGACAGGCACGTTTCCTGAGGGCAATGATGTACTTCGATCTATCAAGAATGTTCGGGGAAGTGCCCCTGATTATTGAAACCAAACCTCAGAATCTGCCTAAAGCACCAGCAGCTGATACTTATGCACAGATAGCTGCCGACCTGAAAGCTGCCATAGAAGCCTTCCCAAGTGTTCCTTACGGAGTGGCAACCTATTCTGATCTGGGCCGTGCGAACAGGTGGAATGCTGAAGCCATGATGGCAAGGGTATTCCTGTTCTATACAGGTTATTACGGCGAAGACGCACTTCCTCTTCCCGACGGAGGAACGGTTACAAAAGCAGAAGTCGTTACATGGCTCGAGGACTGCATCGACAACAGCGGTTACCAGCTCATGCCCGAATTCAGGAACCTCTGGCCCTATGCCTTGGCTAATGCAACAAATTCGGAAAAACCCTACAAGTATGCTGTCGACAACAATCTTTCCTGGTACGGGGAAGAAGGTACGAATGCTGAAACGATGTTCGCCCTGAAATTCTCGACATTTGCCGACTGGGGTACAAGCATTTATTACAGCAACCAGATGAACCTCTTTTTCGGATGGCGTCAGTATTCATATAAAGGTGCTATGGGAGAAGGCTGGGGAATGGGTACTGTAAATAAAAAGCTCTGGGATGCATGGCCTGATGAAGATATGCGCAAGAGAGGGTCCATCTGCAAGGTCGATGATGATGCCGTTGAGGGTATTGATGCAAGCTACGGTCTTGGCGTTGATACTCACGACAAGCAGATGGATGAAACCGGCTACTGGCAGAAAAAGTACAGGCCGATCAACCTCTACAATGACGGTGAATGGCATAATTACAGCGTTGAGTTTTATAATGCTACCAGGAATTTCCAGCTCGATAACATGCAGGATATAGTTCTGATAAGATTTGCAGACGTTCTTCTGATGCATTCAGAACTTACCGAGACAGTTGACGGCATAAATCAGGTGAGGGCACGGTCGAGTGTTCCTATTGCTGACCCTCCCCCTGCAACTACAACTCACCCTTCGTTACCTCCGCTTGCTACTTATACGCTGGAAGCACTTAAGAATGAACGCCGGTTTGAACTTGCATTCGAAGGCGTCCGTTACTATGACCTTATGCGCTGGTATGGCAAGAATAACCTCACCGGCCTGGAGCAGCACCTTGAATCGGCACAGAACGGAGTACCCACTTTCAACAATGGTGTATGGGGTGTAAAGAAAGGAGTTGACTTCAGACCGATCACAGGAGGGTTTATCCAGATACCCAACCAGGAGGTTCAGCTTTCGGAAGGAGTGCTGATCCAAAATCCGGGATGGGAACCGGGCGTTGCCCCTGTTTACTCATTCAGTGCACGTTAGAAACTTATAAGGAGAACAGATATGAAAAGAAAGATATTTTACCTGGTGGCAGGAACAGCGTTGTTGATAGCTTCCTGCGAACCTATAGAGAAACGGCAGGACGCAGGGCCCATAGTTCCGGCTGAGGACTTTGTCTTCACCATAACGAATGATGCAGCCAACGATTACATCCTGTACCTCGACAACAAAACACCCGAGGTAATGTTCTCATGGGATTATGCCTGGGGAGTAACCAGGAAACAACAGGACACTGTACGTATGCTGGTTCCCGGCAATTATACAATAAAAATAACAGCTCTTACCGCCGGGGGCATAGTAACCACAACGAAGAATGTAACTGTAACCAAATCGGATCCGAACGCCTTCCAGGAACCTGAATGGGCATATCTGACCAATTTTACGGCAGGAAAAACCTGGGTGTGGAACGACAACCTGTCCGGTGTCTGGGGGAACGGAGGATACAAGGGATGCAATGCTCCCTGCTGGTGGGTTGTTAATAAAGCCGGTGTGGACGGACAGGGCGCAGGCAGTGATGAAATGATATTCGACCTGAACGGAGGGATGAACCTCACCCTTAAAGCTGCGTCAAGACCAGCGGCATACAAGGGTACGACAAAAGGCACATTTACCCTCAGTTTCACTCCTACCTTTGCCGGCTGGGATGTCGGGACTCTTAAATGTACGAATGTCACTATCCCGCTTGGTGTGCAGGTTAATTTCTCAGATCAGATCCAGTATGAATACTATGTGCTCAAGCTGGATGAAGATGAACTGAACCTGGCAGCCCCTGAACCCGGAGTAACATGGGACTGGGGGACTGCGTGGTTCTGGATGTTCAAACCGAAAAATTAAGAACCAGTCATTCTTTTTTGCAGAGACGCCCGGGAAGGGCGTCTCTGCTGTTTATATGCATTTAAATGATCTGCAATTTTGAACTTCGGGTCACTTGATTTAGATTTGATCAAATTTATATGTATGAAGGTTATACCTGTCGTATGTCTGTCATTTCTTGCTGTCTCATGCATCAGTAAAGACACCCTGACAGTTAATGGAACTGTTGATGATCCTGCCCTGAATAATACAAAAGTATATTTTGTCGCGTCCGACGGACCAGTCACCCATGATGTGGATTCAGCTATAATAATTGACGGAAGATTCAGGTTTGTTAAAAAAGCTGATTCCATGCGTGTGAGGATCGTAAGGGTCCCGGTCAGATTCCCGGGAGCATTGGAGGATCTTGTTACAGTCCTTGAGAAGGGAACTATTGATGTTGACCTGTCAGCAAACAGCAGGGGGGGTGGAACAAGACTTAATAACAGGCTTCAGGAATGGAAGGATTATAAACATTCACATGACTCTCTTCAGTCGGATCTTTACGCATTAAAAAGACAGGAAGGTACAACAAAAGAATATACCGACAGCCTGTTGATGAAGTCAGCCCTCTTAAACCAGGAATACAGAAGCTACGTTTTTAACCTGATGAATGAAAACCTTCATAATGGCATCGGCCTGCTTCTTTTCAAGGTGTATTACCATGAGATTGCGGTTGAGGAAAAGAAGAGGATTCTGGACCTTACAGGGAATATTTATCTTGAAAAAGACGCACAGCTCAGGAACATGGTAATGAACGACAAATCCCTTAACCCGGAATGAGATCAATTGCTGTATCCGGTGGCTGGAAGATCTTTTATGCTGCTTTCTCTGCAGCAACTTTTATTTTCTTCGGGGTCTCCTATGAAAACCACCTGATTCGGATGGAACAGCTCCAGTTGTTCCAGACAACGGCAATTTATTTGGCAGACAAACTGTCTGTTCAGGGTGGATTTGCAGACTATACAGGTGAATTTTTAGTGCAGTTCTTTGGTCTGCCCTTTGCGGGAGCAGTAGTTACCGGCATCATGCTCAGCCTCGTAATAATTCTGACAGGGCAGATAATAAGACTGGTAACAGCCAGGGAACCTTTAATGTTGTTTTCTTTTCTCCCCGCCGCAGGCTGGTTCTTGCTGCTGCAAAACGAATTTTATTCATTTTCGGGTGTGCCGGGTTTTCTCATTTCCCTGTTCGCTTCACGGTTCTACCTGACCCTGAAGCAACCATCAAAAAGAATTTTCGCAGGGATCTTGCTGATACCTATTGTGTACTGGCTCACAGGAGCTGCATACATGACATTTGTACTTGTTATTGTAATTTCAGAAATCATTTTCAGGACAAAGGCAAGAGAACTTAAACCGGTTCCCCTGGCTGTGCTTCCCGCGTACCTTGTAATCGGGATCATGGTGCCCCTTGCTGCCAGGTTCCTGATAATTGAGGACACCCTTCTGCAGGCATACATTTCAGGATCATACTTCAGGCTAAGCATTTTCTTCCCGTTTCCACTGGTGTTGATAGTGATCTCAGTTCCTTGTTTTATTCTTTTACAGGAATTTCTGCCCTTTGCACCCTTTGCGCAATCGTCTTTGCGTCCTTTGCGGTTAAATATCATATCATCCTGTGCCATAATGCTCTTTCTGATCGTCGGTATTTTGGCCTGGGGCGATTTCAGGGCTGAAGATCAGATGGAATACGACAACCTCGTGTACAGGGAGAAATGGAACAGGATCATTGAGAAGGCTGAGAGGGAACAACCAACTGACCGTTTGTCGATGGTCGCGGTGAACCTCGCGCTTGCAAAAACAGGGCAGCTTTCTGCCAGGATGTTCAGCCTCGGGCAGTCAGAAGACTTCCTGTTTTCTGAATATGAGCGAAGGGGGATGACTCCTTTCCTGGCAGGAGAACCTTTCTATCACCTTGGATTCATAAATTTCGCACAGATGGTTGCCTTTGAGACACTCGAGTCAACACCCGATGCGAAATTTCCTTCACGGTCACTGATAAGGATCGCTTCAACTTACCTTATCAACGGGCAATATGATATTGCAAGGAAATACCTGGAACCTCTGAGCCATACGGTTTTCTACAGGAAATGGGCCAGGGAATGCATCAGACTTTCATACAGGGAGGATGAAATCAGAACCCATCCTGTCTGGGCCTATATGAGAAGCCTCAGTGCTAAACATGATTTCTTTTATAATGCAGGGCAGATGGATGTGGCGCTCAGGTATTTGCTTCTTTCCAATCCGCGCAATAAAATGGCCTATGAATACCTCATGGCTTTTTACCTGCTCGACAGGGATCTGGACAGCTTCCTGAAGTACCTCCCGCTTACCAGGCAGCTGAATTATGACGGAATGCCAAAATCGTGGCAGGAGGCGGCTGCGTATATAGCGACACGTCTGCCTGATGATCTGCCCCAGCTAGAGGGATTCAGACCAGACCAGGAAACAATAAACAGGATCAAAGCTTATGCTGATCTGTTTTCCGGGGAACCCAGGGATACTACAAGAATAAGACAGGAATACGGAGATACATACTGGTATTATCTTCATTTTGTGAAATGAAAACTTTTAACCGCTGTTTGTTTTTTTTCTTTCTGCTTCCTTTTTCGGCTTGTAATGAGGAATACCGGTCAGTAATCACAATTAACAATTATCCTTCTATATTCCCCGATTATAAAGAGGTAACAATACCTTATAATATAGCGCCGCTCAACTTCAGGGTTAAGGAGGAAGCAGAAAGGCTGATCGTTAAAATAAAAGGTAAAGGCCCGGAGCACGAATTCCGCTTCAGGGGGAACAAAGCCAGGTTCCATCAAAAGGATTGGGAAGGGATAATGAAAACTTCCGCAGGCAATGATCTTGAAATAACTGTAAGTGTTGGTCACCAAGATTCCCTCAAAGTCTATAAGTCATTTACAATTCATGTATCAGAGGACAAGATCGATGATTACATGGTCTACAGGCTGATTATGCCCGGATTCCAGAACTGGAACCAGATGGGCATTTACCTGCGTGAACTGTCATCATTCAGTGAAGAGACGGTAATAAACAGCCGTCTTCTTCCGGGAACCTGCATGAACTGCCATACCTTCCTGCATAATGATCCGCAAAATATGGTTCTTCACCTCCGGGAATCTTACGGGGGTACGATCCTGTATCACAATAATGTCCTTGAGAAGCTTAATACAAAAGCCGGAAAGATGTTTGCAAACGCAGCATTTCCTGCATGGCATCCTTCGGCAAAGTACATAGCCTTTTCCGTGAACAGGGTCAACCAGGTATTTCATGCCAGCGGCTCTTTCAGGGCTGCGGCCATAGACATGAAATCTGATATTTTCATATATGATATTGAAAGGAATGAGATGCTGACTTCCCCTGCGCTTTCGGCCGGAGATAACTTCGAAACATTCCCCTGCTTCTCTGCCGATGGCACGAAGTTGTTTTATTGCAGCGCCGATTCCGTTCAGATGCCACAGAAATTCCAGCAGGCAAGGTACAGCCTGTGTTCGGTATCATTTGATCCGGAAACTGGAACCATTGGAAGCAGCCCGGATACAGTGCTATCTGCGGCAGTTACCGGCAAAAGTATGTCACTGCCGCGGGTCTCACCCAACGGCAGGTTCCTGATGTTCGTCATGGCTGACCACGGCTGCTTCCCGAGCTATAATCCTGAAGCTGATCTGTGGATGCTCGACCTTGAGAACGGTAATTATGAGCCGTTGACCATACTGAACAGCGATAATGTGGAAAGCTGGCATTCATGGTCTTCAGACGGCCATTGGGTGGTTTTCAGCAGCCGCAGGGAAAACGGCCTTCATTCAAATCCATTCATCGCTTATATTGACAGTAATGGAAAACCTCACAAGCCATTCCTGCTCCCCCAGGAAGATCCCTCATTCTACGACAGCTTTTTGTTCTCATATAATATCCCTGAGCTGATCAAAGCTCCGGTGAAGGTCCGGCCTTACACTATCGTAAAGACTGCAAGATCGTCGCCAGCTGTACAGGTCAGCTCAGGGTCAGGACACTGATAATGAAAGAAAGGAACATGCCGGGGAAAGGAAAATATCTGACTCATAAATACATCATTCCTGTAATATTTGTTGCAGGTTCTTTCCTCTGTTTCGGGCTGTTCCTTAGATATAATCTGTGGTTCCGGGAGCAGCTGCAGGTCTTTCTGCTAACCTTTGATCACCTGCAGGGGTACTTTACCAAACCAGCTTTCCTGGCTTCATGGATCGGGGATTTCCTGACTCAGTTCTTTCATCCCTCGTGGGGAGCTGCCACTGTTATTTCTATAACACTGCTGATCCTCTGGCTGCTCCTTCATGTTCTTGTCAAGAAAACCGGGGGCACAAAAGTGCCATTCCTGGTCCCGCTTCTTCCGGTGATTCTCTGCTGGGCAGCCCTCACCAGTCTTGAATACCCGGTGTCAAATGTTATATCACTCTGCATAGCAATATCTTTCGTGCTTGTATATGTTTCGATCAGGCCTGCAACCGGAAGACAGTTATTTGGCATTGTTTCCATTCCGCATGTCTACCTGACAGCCGGCAGCAGTATGTGGATATTTGCAGCGGCATTTCTTATATATGAACTCAGAGAGAAAAGGATCAAGGGATTCAAATCGCTGTTGCTGCCCCTGGTAATAGTTGCTATTGCGGTCGGTATTCCTTTGATACTCAGGTTAAAATACTTGCTTACCCCATTTCAGGCTCTGACCTGGCTTTCGGAAATGAAGAGAAACCCGGGAATCTGGGATTTCCTTCCACTTGCCGGGGTCATTATCTCTGCATCGGTATCGATGATGGTTATATGGGATAAGGTCGCTTTTAAAAGCAATTCTCTTGTTTCGGGCTTCCTCCAGGCCCTGGTGATCGGGGCTGTTCTGGCAGGAGGGATCCTGAAAGTCTATGACAGGGATCTGGAAAAGATTCTCAGGCTCGATCGCGAAGCGGCAAACGGGAACTGGAAGAAAGTATATGAGCTCTCGGAGGAATATGAACTCCGCAATAACATCGCATCATATTTCACAAACATGGCGATGGCAAAGCTCGGCATAATGCCAGACAGTCTTATGATGCACTACCAGCCTGCAGCCACCGGCCTTTTCATACCCGTAAATGCCAATGAGAATTATCTGACGATCACATTGAGCAACGAAGTATACTGGCATCTCGGCGATGTGAATGCCGCCCAGCATTCAGCGTACCTGGGTACAATCTTTTCTCCCAGGGCAGAGAACAGCAGGCTAATGAAAAGGCTTATTGAAATAAACATAGTTAACGGCCAGTATGCAGTCGCGGAGAAGTATGTAAGGATACTGGAGAAGACCATGTTCCACGGGAACTGGGCTGAGGATATGCGGAAATATCTTTACAATGAGGAAGAGTGTGGCAGGTCGGAGTGGATCAGGGCAAAGAGAGCTGTCATTCCTTCCACAGACCTCCTGAAATCCGGGAATGAATATGTAAAAACACTGCGGATGCTCGTTCAGAACAATCCGGCTAACAGGATGGCGCTTGATTACCTTCTTTGCTTTCATCTCCTCAGCAGGGATATCCCATCCTTTGAATCAGACTTTGAGAAATATTATCTTCCAGGCATGGATGCGGTTCTCCCGCGGGTATACCAGGAAGGTCTCCTTATAAACATCGCTTCCAGAAGGAAGACGCCGGCAGATTATTCCCGGTTCAGCTTCTCGCCGGAAACCGTAAGGCAGATGGCTGAATACACAAGGTTATTTGAAGAAAGCAACGGGAAAGGTTCTGTGTTAATTGAAAAGTTTGGTAAAACTTACTGGTTCTATTATCATTTTGCAAGGATGAAAGATGAATAAGATTTTTAGATTGAAGTTAATCAGGGTGATCCTTCGCTTCGCTCAGGATGACAATTTCTTTGTCCGGATATGGGGAGCAGGGATGCGCAAAGCTCCCAGCTTTGCGCATCCCTGCTCCCCCGTGTGTCTCCCTGGACATTCTGTCATTTCGAATGGAGCGAAGCGAAATGAGAAATCTCCTTGCTCTATTCCCAATTTCATGTTAAAACGCTTTTACGCTCTTTGCGGATTTTTCTTATTCATGGGATCTTTGATCCTGTTTTTTTCCTGCAACGGGGATCACCAGCAAATTATCCGGAATGACATTTACCCGTCTATATATCCTGATTACGCTAATGTGACAATACCTTATAATATAGCTCCGCTGAATTTTAGGCTTGAGGCTGATTGTCAGAAGGTTGAGGCTGTTTTTTCGGGCAGGAAAAGCTCCTTCACCGTCAGCGGAAAAAGAAAAATCATTATTCCCGTAACGAAATGGAAGAAAATGCTGGAGGAACACGAGGACGATTCCCTCTTAGTTTCAGTTTCTGTGTTGAATGACGGCAAATGGAACAGGTACAGGCCATTCTGCCTGTATGTCTCTGCAGACAGGATTGATCCTTTTCTTTCGTACCGTCTTATAGAACCGGGCTATGAAGTTTATTACAAGCTGCAGATATGCCAGAGAAACCTTGAGAACTTCGACGAGAAGGTGCTCGCTGACAATAACCTGCTCGACATAGGATGCATCAACTGCCATACATATTCGTTCGCTGATCCTGAAAGATCCTTTTTCCACCTTCGGCATAAGAAGGGTGGAACAATGGTGCAGGTGAATGGAAAATTCAGGAAGATCAATACTGCTACCGACAGCACCATTTCATCCGGAGTTTATGGCAACTGGCATCCGGGAGGAAGATATATTGCATTCTCGACCAATGTGATAATCCCGGAGTTCCATTCAATAAACAACCTGCGCCTTGAAGTCTACGACACAGTTTCGGACGTGGTTGCCCTCGACCTCGAAAATAATGAGATCATCAGGAGCAGGCTGCTTGACGATCCTCTGAGGTTTGAGACTTTTCCGGCCTTTTCAGCTGACGGGAAGAGACTTTTCTTCTGTTCTGCCGAAGCTGTAAGCATGCCTGGGAACTACAGGCAGGCAAAATACAGCCTCTGCGCAATAGATTTCGATCCTTCGGCAGGAGCCTTTGGAATAAGGATAGATACTCTGGTCTCAGCGAGAGCAACGGGAAAGACGATCAGCGAACCCAAACCTTCTCCTGACGGGAAATACATTCTCTACACATCTTTCGGTTATGGGAATTTCCCTGTCTGGCATAAAGAGGCAAACCTGCATCTACTGAGGCTTTCTGACCTGAGAGTGGATACATTGCCCCTGGTGAATTCCGATAATGCCGATTCCTATCACAGCTGGTCGTCGGACAGCCGGTGGTTCGTTTTTGCCAGCAAGCGGGGCGACGGGGTATATGGGAAACCATGGTTTTCCCATATTGACGCGAACGGCAGAACAACAAAGCCTTTCCTAATGCCCCAGAGAGATCCGGAGTTCTATGATTTCTTCATGAAATCATATAATATCCCGGAATTATCTTCCGGTCCGGCTCCGTTCACTCCGGAAGATGTCCGCAGGGCTTTTATCCAACTTGAGGCAGAACCTGTTGATGTCAATGATTATAAGACGGAAAAACCGTAGATTTGTAATATGCCCGGCAAAAATGTGAAAACGGTTGATGGCAGGCTGGCAAGAAATTCTGCTTTACTATCTGCCCTGATCTTCTTTGCAGCTGTTTTCAGCTTCTTTGCTTTTTTTTACAACAAGCACCTGCATTTCGAGGAGGAGACGCAGCTTTTCCTTACGACAGGGGATTTTTTTACGGCAAAAATGAAGCTTCCGGGGGGATTGTCGGGATACCTTGGAGGATTCCTTACCCAGTTCTATCACCTTGACCTTGCCGGCCCTTTTATTATAGCGGTACTTCTGCTCGGCATACAACAGCTTACATTGAGAATTCTGAACAGGGTGAATGTGAATCCTGCCTGGTTCCTTCTGAGCTTTCTGCCAGCTGTGAACGGGATGCTGATCCTCTGCGATGAGTTCTATCCCCTTTCCGGCATTGTCGGGATACTGGCAGCCCTTTTTGCCGGGTGGATCTACACCGGCACAGACAACCGGACAAAAAGATTTATTTCCGGTCTGCTTCTGATAGCTGTGACATATTGGATAGCAGGCGGATCCTTCCTTATGCTCGTGGGAATAATACTGGCCTGCGAGGCACTAATATTTTTTAAGGCACGAAGAAGGCTTAAGACCCGGAAAGATAATCAATCCAGCACTCTGAAGGGCTGGCAGCTCACAGTCCTTGTTGTGGTTGCGGCTGCAATACCCCTGCTGGTCAGGCAGTTCCTTGTTCTTCAGCCGCTGGGGCTGGCTTACATAACCGAATTCTACTATGATATGCGGACGGTGATCCCGACCGCCATCCCCGTGATACTTGCACTACCCGCCATCCTGATGGCACTGGTATATTTTCTTCCTGAAAATAAAGTAATGCATGGTTCGGTCATTTTTGCACAGGCAGGCATCCTGGTAATCCTATGGTATTTCGGGTTGAAGCTATGGGCGAATTTCAGCGCCGAGCAGATCATGACTTACGATCAACTCGTCAGGAACGAGAAATGGAAAGAGGTCCTGGATTATGCAGAGAAGGAGCCTCCGAGAAATAACCTTTCACTGGCGATGCTTAACCTTGCCCTGGCAAAGACTAACAGGATGGGAGACCAGCTTTTCAGATACGAGCAGAACGGGTTCAACGGTCTTTTCCTGCCTTTCGCAAAGGAATATGTAGCCCCGATGATGGGCAGTGAGATATTGTTCCAGCTTGGACTCATCAATGCTTCGCAGGAATACTCTTTCGAAAGCACGGAAACCACACCCAACCTCGACAAGTCGGTGAGAGCCATAAAGCGACTCGCGGAGACAAACCTCATAAACGGTCAGTACGAAGTTGCCGGAAAGTACCTGAAGATCCTGCAGAAAACGGTTTTCTACCGTAAGTGGGCAGGGGAGACGATGAAACTCCTGTATAATGAGGATCTCATAAACAGCCATCCGGTCTATGGTGCGAAAAGAAAGCTTGCCCCGAAACGGGATTTCTTCTTCAAGATACAGAACATGGAGGAGATACTGAAACTGATGATCCGTGAGAATCCTTCCAATAACATGGCTTTCCAGTACCTGATGTCATTCTACCTGCTGAACAAGGATCTCAGGAACTTCATGAACAGTCTCCCCATGATGAACACAATGAAATATATCAGGATACCGGTGGCATACGAAGAAGCTATCATGTATGTAATAGGGCTCGCGACTACAAACCCGATGGCAAACACTGATTTCAGGATCAGTAATGAGACCAAGGCAAGGATGCAGGCTTATGCAGATATTTACACCACCCGAAGAGATGCGCAACAGATACTCGGTACAAGATTCGGGAATACTTTCTGGTATTACCTTCATTACAAGCAGATTGAAATAACCCCCGCCGAGGTGCAAAGAGAATACCATTGACAGGAATGAAAATCAATTTAGCAATACTATCAGCAGCGTTGCTGCTTCTCATAGCTTCCTGTTCGGGAATTCCCGGTAATCCGGAAGAAGGAAATTCACTGCCAGTGCTTTACCCTGATATCACGGAGGTGACCACTCCTGTCAACATCGCCCCGATGAATTTCAGGATAGAGGCACAATCTGAAAAGCTGGTAGTGAGGTTTGAAGGCGGTTCCGTGGGATTTGTGCTGAAGGGAAAGGACAGGATAACGATCCCGTCGGGGAAGTGGCACAGGCTTCTCAGGGAATCGGCAGGAAGTTCCGTGAATGTAAGCATCTGGTCGAAGGAGCAAGGTTCATGGATAAAGTATTCTCCCTTCAGGATTTATGTCAGGAAGGAACCCATAGACCAGTACCTGGCTTACCGGCGTATAGCCCCCGGCTATGAGTCATGGAGCAGCATGGGGCTTTACCAGAGGGACCTTACATCGTTCAGGGAATCTGTGATTATTGATAACCGGCTCCTGCCGGGAAACTGCATGAACTGCCACTCCTTCAACAGGAACGATCCGGGGCAGATGTTGTTCCATCTGCGGGGGAACATAGGTGCAACGATGTTGGTTCAGGGGGAAGATGTGACCAAGCTGAATACGCGCACGAAAGAAACCGGGCTGAACTGCGTTTACCCGAACTGGCATCCTTCCGGATCATATATTGCTTTCTCAGTCAATAAGATAGCCCAGGTGTTCCATACTGTGAGGGATAAGAGGATAGAAGTTTTTGACACAAAATCCGACCTGGTTGTGCTGGATACACGGAACCGCCGGCTGATCACTTCCCCGCTGGTCTATACAACCGGGAGCTATGAGACCTTCCCGGTATTTTCAGCTGACGGGGGAATCCTGTATTTCTGCTCAGCCGATACGGCAAGGATGCCCGACGAGTATGACAGGGTTAAATACAGCCTTTGCAGCATTACCTTCGATGCAGCCTCAGGAACTTTCGGGAACAGGGTCGACACTGTTATAAGCCGGACACAGACCGGAAAGAGTATCTCTTTCCCACGAACCTCTCCTGACGGTAAATTCCTGATGTTCACGCTGTCCGATTACGGGAATTTCAGCCTTTGGCACAGGGAAGCGGACCTCTGGCTTCTGAACCTGGCTGACAAATCTGTAAAACCGATAAACCAGGTGAATTCAGGTGAAGCTGACAGCTTTCATTCATGGTCATCAGGCTCCCGGTGGTTTGTTTTTGCCAGCAGGCGTACAGATGGTCTTTACACCCGTCCTTATTTTGCCTGGCTTGATGAAAACGGGGAAGCTACAAAGCCTTTTATACTTCCACAGAAGAACCCCGACTTCTACGATTATTGCCTGAATTCTTTCAATGTGCCTGAACTGGTGGCCGGAAAGATAAGGACCGACGGCAGGAAAATGCTGAAGACAATCGGCTCGGAGGCAAAAAGTGTTACTTTTGAGATAAAAGAATAATTCTTTATGCCAAAGGCCTATTTTACTTATCTTCCGGAGGTTGCGGGGACTGTTGCGGAAGAAATCGAACAGTGTGTCGGGAAGATCGGGGGGATTATTTCAGATGGCTATCTGCCTGTTAAGCTTAACTTCTTTGCCGGCTCTGCTGATCTGTCAGCCTTTCTTAAAACAAGGGAGTATATCCGGAATCGTCTTATGGAAGCTTTCAGGGACAGTTGTCCGGCGTTCTGTGTTACGGCACAAGCTCCTGAAAAACCGGCAGTCCTGGCCATGGAAGTAACATGTGTGACGAAAAACAATAATGTTGGTTACAGGAAACATCTTGATATCCCGTATACGGTCGTTAATTCGGACGAGGGGACTGAGCTCTGGGCTGCAGGAGTAAGCAGCTATCAATATCACGACGACACCCGTAATGCCGCAACGCAGGCCTTCGAACAGGTAAATAGTATTCTGGCCGCTGAAAGTATGTCGATGAATAACATTGTCAGGCAGTGGAATTATATAGGCAATATATTGAAGATCAGTGAGGGGCGGCAGAATTACCAGGTGTTCAACGAAGTCCGGAATGAATATTACACAAGATACCGCTCCGTAAAGGGCTATCCGGCTGCAACGGGTGTGGGAATGATGCACGGTGGTGTCATCCTTGATTTCTGCGCCCTCAGGCCCTCTGATGAAACCACGATATTCCCGGTTGAGAATCCGCATCAGCTAAATGCATATAACTATGGCCAGCAGGTGCTGAAAGGCGCATCACCGGATGGCCAAATACTCAGGCATCCACCGCAGTTCGAACGGGCCCTTCTGATTTCAAACCGTTCGGAGGCCATACTCCATATTTCGGGTACTGCATCGATCATAGGGCAGGAGACGGTTGGAACGGGCGATATAGAAAAGCAGTCGCTGGTCACAATCGGGAACATGAACCTTTTGTCCGATGCTGAAAGGCTGCAAAAGCTTAATGCAAGGATTCATCCTGCTGAAAGCCGGTATTCACTGATAAGGGTTTATATAAGGAACAGGGAAGATTTTAATATAGTCCGGCTTATATGCGATGAACGCTTTCCGGGTGTTCCTGCCCTTTTTGTGAATGCCGATATCTGCCGCGATGATCTGCTGATGGAAGTCGAGGCTGAGGCGGATGTCAGTATAATTTGAAATCACCTTCGGGCTATGAAAGCTTACTTAATATCATTTTTTTGTTCTATCATTCTGGCTTCCTGCTCGCAACCGGGATGGGAGCAGACTGATAGAGGAGTGATTGTCAGTCTTCCCGGTTCGGGAAAAAATGCGACAAAGGCTTTATCGGTGGAAGTTGAAGGCGCAAATATATTCCATGTCAGAGCCACACCTGAAGATTCATTCTCAGGTGCTGTAAGCCTGTGCACAGTTGATGATGATCGCAGTGAAGGTTTCACGGTTACGGAAACTGAGGGAACACTGCATCTGAAAACCTCCATGGTTTCAGCTGAGATATCATTGAGCAGCGGTAGAATTACATTCAGGGATCGTATTAATAATATCCTTCTGAGGGAAAAGGAAAACGGAGCCAGGGAATTCTCTCCGGTAACCGTTGAAGGCACAAGAGCTTACTCGGTGCGCCAGGTCTTTGAGTCTCCCGACTATGAAGCATTCTACGGACTGGGCCAGCACCAGTCGGATGAGTTCAATTACAAGGGGCTTAACGAAAGCCTTTACCAGTACAACACGAAGGTTTCAATCCCCTTTGTTGTATCGGACAGGAATTACGGCATCCTGTGGGATAATTATTCCCTTACAAAATTCGGCGATCCAAGGGACTATTCGGAGATGGACCTTTTCAGGCTTTGGGATGAAAATGGCCAGGAGGGAGGACTGACGGCGACTTACTATGTGAATTCCGATCCGAAAAGAATTTTCATAAAGAGAAAGGAATCTGTAATAGATTATGAGAACCTGACAACAATAAAGAAATTCCCTGAAAAGTTCCCTTTCTACGGATCAACGATTACATGGACCGGACAGATCGAGCCAGCGGAGACGGGGATCTTCCAGTTCAAACTATATTATGCGGGTTATACGAAGCTTTTCATAGATGACAGGGAAGTTGTTGCGGAAAGATGGAGGACAGCCTGGAATCCAAATACATACAAGTTTTTCTTCGACTTGGAGAAAGGTTCCAGGCATACCATCAGGCTGGAATGGAAACCTGACGGGGGGATGTCGTACATTGGATTGAAGGCTCTCAGCCCCAGGCCGTCAGAGGAACAGGGCGAGCTCTCACTCTGGTCGGAGGTGGGCGATCAGATAGACTACTGGTTCATTGCGGGCGACTGCATGGACGATGTAATAAGCGGGTACCGTACAGTGACCGGGAAGGCCCCGGTGATGCCCAAATGGGCAATGGGATACTGGCAGAGCCGCGAAAGGTATAAAACGCAGGATGAGCTTCTCTCAGTCGTTAAGGAGTACAGGGAAAGGAATATCCCTCTCGACAATATCGTGCTCGACTGGTCGTACTGGCCGGTGGACTCGTGGGGATCGCATGACTTTGATCCGAAATTCTTTCCCGATCCGGAAGGAATGGTCGATGAGGTGCACCGTCTGAACTCACACATAATGATCTCAGTATGGCCTAAATTCTATCTCACGACGGAGCATTTCAGGGAGTTCGACAGCAGGGGGTGGATGTACAGGCAGGCCATAAAAGATAGTATACGTGACTGGATAGGAAAAGGTTACATTGGATCCTTCTATGATGCCTACAGTGAAGGTGCACGAGACCTCTTCTGGAAGCAGATTCACGACAAGCTCTACACAAAGGGATTTGACGCGTGGTGGATGGATGCATCTGAACCGGACATCCTCTCCAATGCAAGCATTGAATACAGGAAGCAGCTGATGACCCCCACGGCCCTGGGCCCCTCTGCTAAATACTTCAATGCCTATGCCCTGATGAACGCAATGACCATCTATGATAATCAGAGGAAAGCTGATCCGGATAAACGCGTGTTCCTTCTTACCAGATCAGGATTTGCAGGACTGCAGAGATATTCAACTGCGACATGGAGCGGTGATATTGGCACAAGGTGGGAGGATATGAAAGCCCAGATCCCGGCAGGCCTGAATTTTGCACTGTCGGGAATACCGTACTGGACTTTCGATATAGGAGGCTTCTGCGTTGAAAACAGGTACACCAGGGCCAGGGAAGGTTCCGAAGATCTCGAGGAATGGAGGGAGCTCAACACAAGATGGTTCCAGTTCGGATCGTTCTGCCCGCTCTTCAGGAGTCACGGCCAGTATCCTTTGAGGGAGGTGTTCAACATTTCCCCTGAAGGACATCCTGCCTACAATTCCATGGTTTATTACGACAAGCTGAGATACAGGCTGATGCCCTATATATATTCCCTGGCGGGTTTCACATACCTTAAGGATTATACCATTATGAGGGCTATGGTGATGGATTTTGCAGGAGACCAGGAAGTTAAGAACGTGGGTGACCAGTATATGTTCGGACCTTCTCTTCTTGTTGCCCCGGTTTATAAGTATAAGGCCAGGACGAGGGAGGTCTGTCTTCCTTCAAAGTGTGGATGGTTTGACCTGTATTCAGGAAAGTATTATCCAGGAGGGCAGAGAGTTACAGTCGACGCACCATACGAAAGAATGCCTTTGTTCGTTAAGGAAGGATCGGTGATACCCGTTGGACCTGAAATCCAGTATGCTGATGAGAAGCCTGCCGATCCGCTTACTCTTTGGGTATACACAGGCCGTGATTGCACCTTTACACTATACGAAGATGAGGGTGTTAACTACAATTACGAGAAAGGGAAATACAGCACCATAAAATTTGTTTACGATAATCTGAATGGTGAGCTTACCATATGCGGACGTAACGGTGAATTTGAAGGTATGCTGAGAGAGAGGGTTTTTAACATTGTTTGGGTGAGCAGGGATAAGCCGGTGCCGCTTAATTTTAATGCTACCGTGAATGACCAGGTCAGATATGTTGGCAATGAAATCATAATCAGGAGTAAAAAATAATACTTTGGGTTTATTTAAGAGTTATTTTTGTAGAAATCTTTGATTAATACGGAGATTCTTCGCTTCACTTCGTTACGCTCAGAATGACAGGTAATTTTTGTATATGAGGAGGAGGGAGAACGGCGGAATCCCGCCGTTCTCCCTCCTCCTCCGGCTCCTCAAAAAAACTGTCATTCCTGAATCCCGAGGACTCGGGATGAGGAATCTCCTTAAGCAGACTGTAACTATCATAATCATTTTGCACATGAAAAAATCAGCAATTTTATTTGTTATTCTTTCACTCTTTGTTTCAGCCTGCCAGGAAAAAACACCTGGCTTCATTAAATTGTCTTCCCTCATTAGCGACAATATGGTCCTGCAGCAGAAAACGGATGTCAGGATCTGGGGATATGCCAATGCAAACCATAAGATAAAGATTACCCCGGAGTGGGGTGATCCTGTAACGGCAAAGGCGGGGCAAGACGGGAAATGGCTTGCAATAGTCCCCACCCCCGCAGCGGGTGGTCCGTACACCATAGGGATTGCAGGAAGCGATACGACAATTACTGTCAGTAATGTAATGATTGGAGAGGTGTGGTTCTGCTCTGGCCAGTCGAATATGGAGATGCCTCTGAAAGGATGGCCTCCCAACGATACCATAATGTATTCGGCAGCATCAATAGCCTCCGCTTCGATACCGGAGATAAGGCTTTTCAACGTTCAGAGAAAAGTGTCGGGAGTGCCCCTGGAGGATTGCACCGGTTCGTGGCAGGTATGTTCGCCTGAAACAGCCGCTTCATTCTCTGCAACGGCATTCTTTTTCGGCAGGAAGCTCCACAGCGAGCTGGGAATTCCGGTTGGGCTTATTGCATCATCATGGGGAGGCACACCATCAGAAGCATGGACTTCGGCTGAGGTCCTGAAGAATGCAGGTGAATTTGTGGAAGAGATTAACACCATGGCAGCTTCTGCGTCAGCCGTGGCTGAATATCAAACCTGGCTGAGCGGTCATAAACGGCTTGAAATCAGTTCTGCAGGTGATGATCAGTGGAAGAACCTTGATTTCGGAGACTCCGGACTGGCATCAGTAGATTACGATGATTCCACATGGCCGTCAATAAAACTGCCCGCGATGTTTGAAAGCAAACTGGGTGAATTTGACGGGGCTGTATGGTTCAGGAAAACAATAGAACTTCCGGGAGAGCTGAAAGGTAAAAACATGATCCTTTTCCTGGGTCCGATAGACGACATGGACCGGACTTACTTTAATGGTGAACTCGTAGGGGCAACCGAAACTGGCGGTTTCTGGCAGATCGGCAGAAAATATGAGGTCCCGGGCAGGCTGATCAGGGAGGGAAAAAATGTCATTTCTGTCCGGGTCATAGATACCCAGGGAGGAGGAGGAATATGGGGGGAAGCCGGCTCAATGAGGTTTGTTACGAGGGATAGTAAGATGTATAACTTCAACATTGAAGGAGACTGGAAGTTTCAGCCTGTGGCAGAGCTCGAAGGAAATAAGTTTTATGTTTTTGATCCGTCAGAACAGGATTTTCTTAAGCAGGCAAGGCCAAAATCCATCGGACCAAATTCGCCTTCCACGCTTTACAATGCAATGGTTAATCCTGTAGTCAACTACAGGATAAAGGGCGCGATATGGTACCAGGGCGAATCAAATGTCGGCAGGGCAGATCAGTATGCAATGATCTTCCCCCTGATGATACAGAACTGGCGCACTGCCTGGGAAATAAGTGACTTCCCGTTCTATTTCGTCCAGATCGCACCCTATGTCTATGCCGGAATCGACTCAAGCAACTCCGTTCTTCTTCGCGAAGCACAGGCAAAATCACTGTCGGTTCCCAATACCGGTATGGTGGTCACACTCGATATTGCGACTGTGATGAACATACATCCCCCCTTCAAGCTTGAAGTAGGTGAGAGGCTGGCTAACCTGGCCCTTGCCAACGACTACGGCAAAGCTGTTACGGCTGTGGGCCCAGGCTTTAAATCACTGGTCGTTGAAGGGCAGACAGTGAAAATTTCATTCAGCAATGCAGGATCGGGTCTGGTCTCAGCGAGTGAATTTATTCCCGAGTTTGAAGTTGCAGGAAAAGACGGTAAATTTGTAAAGGCAGTGGCGAAAATCGTCGGCAGCGAAGTGTGGGTATCCTCACCGAAAGTGCAGGAGCCGGAAGCTGTCAGGTACTGCTGGCGCAACGGAGCCACAGGCACACTATTCAACAAGGAAGGGCTGCCTGCATCACAGTTTAATACAAGGAAATAATTTCGGATTTCGGATTTTGGATTTCGGATCTCGAAATGAACACATAAATTATTAACCATAAACTATATGATCATGAGAAAAAATCTGATTCTGCTGCTTTGCTGTGTCGTACTAATCTTTACAGGTTGCGGACCAAAGCAGGAAATGGTAAAGAAAGAGCTCTTCGGAACCTACAAGGGAGGCGAAGTGTATCTTCTCACTCTTACGAACAAGGATGGTAATGTGCTTAAACTTACCAATTTCGGTGCAAGGATAACCTGGATTGAATTGCCTGACAGGAATGGCAATAAGGACAATGTGACTTTCGGCTTCGATACCTTCGACGGCATGGTCGCAGGTGACCGTTACTTCGGAGCAGTTGTGGGAAGGTATGCCAACAGGATCGCCAGGGGAAAATTCACACTCGACGGTGTTGAATACACGCTCCCGATAAACAACGGACCGAATTCACTTCACGGCGGGCCCGATGGATGGCACAGTGTTGTGTGGAACATTGAGATTGTAGAAAAGACTGAATACCCAACAGTGAAATTCACCTACAGAAGCCCCGATATGGAAGCAGGATACCCCGGGAATATGGATGTTGAGGCGCTTTATACGTGGACAGACAATAATGAGATCATCATTGACTACACACTTACAACCGACAAGAAGACTGTATTCAACATAACAAACCATGCATATTTCAACCTTCACGGAGCAGGCAATGGCGACATCCTCGACCATGAGCTGATGATAAAGGCATCAAGGTTTGTTCCGGTTGACACCTTCCTTATCCCGACAGGAGAATACAGGCCGGTTGCAGGATCACCCTTCGATTTCACAACACCGCATAAGGTGGGGGAGAGGATAAATGAGAATTACGATCAGCTCATTTTTGGCAAGGGCTACGATCATACTTTTGTTTTCGATAACACCGATGAAGTTGATGCCACCGTTTATGAACCCGTGAGCGGCAGGTTCATGGAAGTTATCTCCGACCAGCCGGGTGTTCAGTTCTATTGCGGAAATTTCCTTACTGGAAAGATGATAGGTCATGGAGGCAAGCCTTATAATTACCGTTCGGGTCTGTGTCTCGAAACAGGTCACTGCCCTGACAGTCCGAATCAGCCTGCATTCCCTTCCACGGTACTGAATCCGGGTGAAACTTTTAAGTCGAGAACTATTTACAGGTTCTCTGTTAAATAATTAACAGAAATATTGAAGCGCTGGTTATGAGCTTTGTACAGTTCATCAACCAGCGCCTTTTATACATGAATAACCAACTTCTCATAGCAATCATTCTTTCTGTCTTTTTTATTTCCGGCTGCGACGGCAGGAAGGAAAGAAAAGCAGAACCTCAAAGCCCCAATAGTGTGCAGAGGGTCAATCCACAACCTCTGCCGGAGGTTTCGTTCCATGAGGCGGCATTGAACGGAGACGCAGGACAGGTCATCGCGCTGCTCGGAAGCGGAACGGATGTGAACCTTAAGGACCCTGAGGGACGGACACCTCTCATGTATGCTTCATACAACGGTCATGAAGAGATCATCAGGAAGCTGGTAGAAAAAGGAGCTGATGTGAACATGCAGGACCTTTACGGACGCAGTGCGCTTATGATGGCATCGTCGGGGTCTTATGCACCTTCCGTAAAGTATCTTCTTGAACACGGGGCAAACCCGAACCTTGCTGATAAGGAGGAGCATTTCACTGCACTCATGTATGCAGCCGCCGAAGGGCAGCTCGATGTGATAAAGATCCTTCTGGCAAACGGGGCAGACCCCGGAATGAAGGATGTTGACGGTGATGATGCATTAAAATTTGCAGGCGACAATGGACATCCCGCAGTGGTGTCGCTGCTGAAATCGGTTAGAAAATAAAAGATATGAAAAAATGTCTTCTGTTCCTCGTTTTCCTTCCGGCAGTTTCTGTTCTTTCCTGTAGTCATTCTTCTCCGGGTGACCGCTTTGCAGGATGGGATTATAAGCACATGCTGGTGGTAAAGAAGGATATAAAGAGCTCCTCATCTGTTTATTATCCTGCATATATCAAACTCGTTGAGGATGCTGATGAAGCGATGACCTCAGGACCTTTCTCAGTTACTTACAAGGATATGGTTCCGCCGGGAGGAACAAAAAACGACTATATGAGCCAGGGGCCCTATTGGTGGCCCGATACAACAAAACCTGACGGATTGCCATTTATCCGCCGCGATGGCGAGAGATATCCGCAGGCCGGGATCGACCGCAGCCAGCTTGGAAACTTGATGGAATCGGTAAAAACCCTGTCTCTGGCCTGGTTCTTTACCGGAGAAATAAAGTATGCAGAAAGAGCAGCATTCCTGCTTAAGGTGTGGTTCCTCAACCCGGAAACACTGATGAACCCGCACCTTGAATATGCCCAGTCGATTCCTGGCATAACAACAGGAAGAGGGATAGGAATTATTGATGTAAGAGGAATGTACACGCTTGTCGATGCCATTACTCTTCTTGAAAATTCAGGTGCAATTCACCCCGACGATATGAACGGGATAAAACGGTGGTTCTCTGATTTCTTTCAATGGCTTACAACCAGCAAGAACGGGAAAGATGAGGATGATTATAAAAATAACCACTCGGTGGCATATGATGTTATAGTAACTGGCATAGCCAGGTTCCTAGGCAATAATGAGTATGCTGCGAAAAAAATATCCGGGATGCCAGCCCGCCGAATAGATCCCATGATTGAACCTGACGGACGTCAACCTGAGGAACTTATCAGAACAAATGCTTTTGGATACTCGGTATCCAATCTCGGGAATTTTTTTGATGCCGGAGAGACCGGGTTGAAGATGGGGGTCGACATTTTCAGCTATTCAAATCCTGAAGGCGGTTCTCTGCGCCGGGCCCTCGACTTCCTTGTCTCATACATCGGGAGGGAAGACGATTGGCAGTGGCAGCAGATAGGAGGCTTCAAGGGTTCAATGAACAACCTCGGGCTTCTTATCCGCCGGGCTGCACGCTACTACAACGATCCGGGGTACGACATTCTCTGGAAAAATAAATTTGAAGAAAGCATGAGATCACACTGGAGCCTGCTCGTAATCCCGGGATTAAAGTAAATACTGTTTCACTTTAACGTCATCGATGCCATATCCCACTCTGCAGGGTTGAACTTCCTGTAATCGGGTTTGAAAGAGAGGTATCTCCCAGGATATTTCATACTTACATTCACTTTGTGTTACTTCGCGATAACCTTTGAGTTCCTTCGTGGTTTGAAAGAATTTAACCACTAAGGCGCACAAAGGTCCCGATAATTATCGGGATCACAAAGGAGACACAAAGGGTTACGCAATTCCGGCAAACAAGTAAGCTTTCAGGTAATTCAGTTTATTCTTAAATTGCGAATATGATTCATAGAACAGTCATAGCTTCTTTCCTCTTCCCCCTGTGCCTTGTAAACAGTTCCTGTCGAACCGGGAAGACTCCCGTTGAAGTTGACGAGAGCCATATGAGAGACTCTGTTGTACAGGTTATTGAAATCGACAGGGTATGGTCGGGACATCCTGTGGGCTTTGCCCTTCTTACACATAACGGGCGCCAGTACATCGCATATTATAATGCCGGTCGCAATATGGTTGTCGGCCAGCGAGACCTGAATGATGACAAATTCGATCTCCGGGTTATGCCTCCCACATATCGCGAAACTTCCGGGGGAACAAGCACAGTCCTTGGATGGGACAGCCACAACTATCTTACAATGGATATTGACTGCCGGGATTTCATTCATCTTGCCGGCAACATGCATGTCGATCCGCTTACCTATTTCAGGAGCACTGCCCCGGAAGATATCTTTACTTTAAAGCAGCAAATGGAGATGACGGGAAGGGATGAAAAGAAATGTACTTATCCGAGGTTCATGAAGAACAGGGATGGGGAGCTGCTTTTCCACTACCGAGACGGCTCAAGTGGAAGCGGGAATGAAATATATAACATCTGGTCCTGCGAAACAATTAAGTGGAGCCGTCTCCTCGATCAACCGCTCACCGACGGAAAGGGCCTGATGAATGCCTACCAGTCTCAGCCCACACTCATGGCTGATAACTGGTACCATGTATGGTGGGTCTGGCGCGACACTCCCGACTGTTCCACAAACCATGATCTGTCGTACATGAAGAGTCCCGATCTGAAATCCTGGTATAATGCAGATAATGAACCTGTGGAACTTCCTGCCACGATTGACAACAAAACGCTCATCATCGATCCGATCCCCGTAAAGGGAGGGATCATCAACCTTGCTGCAAAACTCTGTCTCGACGATAAACTAAAGCCGGTGTTCGCCTATCACAAGTATGATGCCGCGGGGAATCTCCAGTTTTACGTTGCTGAGAGGATTGGAGGCAGATGGGTTTCAAAACAGGTCACAAACTGGGACTACAGGTGGGAATTCTCAGGAGGAGGGAGCATTGTTTTTGAAGTGAGGCTTAACAGTTTCATAAGGAGAAAGGATGGAATGTATGAGTTGAGCTATTATCACATAAAATATGGAAAGGGGACGCTTCTGCTGAACGATGATTTTCAAGTCGTTGGTACAGTAAAGAAACCCTCTTCAATATTCGACAGTATGAAACCAGAAGGCAGTTTCCCCGGACTTGCTCCCCTGACCTCTGACGACCTTGGAAGATCTGATGAGCCCGGAGTAAGGTATATGCTGAAATGGGAGTCCCTTCCGAGCAACCGCGACAGGGCAAGACCGGAACCATGGCCCGATCCTGCCGTATTGTACCTTTATAAATTAAAAAGTCAGAGATTCTGAACTTCAAGTTGTCTTAAATCACTCATTGTAATATATACTTGCCGTAATACTATGAGAAGGTTAATTCTTTTTTTACCGCTTCTTTTAACAGGCACGATGTCTTTGGCACAGGTCTTATCTGAAGCTGAGAAAAACCAGTTGAATCTTCTGAACAAGACTTTTGCTGAAGATTCATCCGCGGTATCATTGAACTATTCATGGCTCCTGTACAGGTCCGGAGGGGAGGGTTCTAAAGTGAAAGCTGATTATGTCCTTAACAGTGTAATTGCTCTGCAGGATCACAATCCCGAATCATTCATGTACGGCCAGTGGGGCTGGAGAGAAGATGAAGCGGGCAGAAGGTCCGGCGACCAGAACAACGCCCTTTTCCAGGCCCATATCATGTTTTGCGGACTCTGGAATGAGCAGGATAAAATGTCACCTGAGACAAGGGAGAATTTTCTGCTCTCGTGCCGCCACATGACAGAAGCTGTTGTCAGGAGATGGGATTACGAGGTTTTTGATATCTACCGCGATTTTACCGCATACAGCAACGCCTTTGTAATGTATGTTCAGACATTCATCCTTGCCGGTGAAAGGTTTGATAATGAGAGACTGAGGAAACAGGCACGGGCACAATGGACCAGGTGGTATAATCATATATCATTCTTCGGTATTGACGAATTTGCTTCGCCGGGCTATAACAGGGTAATATTCAACGCCCTCGACGACATCAGGAACTTCAGTCCCGACGAACGGATAAGAAATGAAGCAAAGGAGGTGATGGACCATATATACCTCCTGCAGTCAGCTATCACCCATCCGTTGCTCAAACTTCCACTATCAGGCATAAGCAGGGATTACAGGAACTTTATAGCTCAGGGAGACATGCGGTCAGAGATCTTCATCAATCCGCTCCCTGCCTCCTATGATCCTCCGCATGAAGCAATTGAAATAAACCGGGACCGCAAATACCCTTTCGAAGTCACCGGCAAAGCATCTGCTATGCCTTTCATTTTCAGATCGTACCAGATGGAGAATGCAGCCATGGGAAGCATGACTGGCGGGGCAGTATTCCAGCAGCAGATACACTGTATTGCGGCAGTGGGTAAAAATGAGAACGAACGTGCAGTCGCCTTCCTGCAGGGATCCTTCACTCCTGTGAACGGCTATACTGATCAGATAGGGACTTCAACTTTATGCATTTATAACAGGCTCCCGGCTTACTGGCATCTGACTCAAAAGCACGGTGTATTGGATATGGATATATATAAAGAGACTTTCGGAGAGTTCGGACTGGGGATCACCCCCGGCTGGAAGGAGAAACTCAAAGCCCCTGATCATATCGTACTCGAGGCATATGGCTATGACCTTCATATATTCCCTTTCCGGATCACCGAAGACAAAATCGTCCCCTGTGACCTTGAACTGAAACACCGTACGACAACCAGCCCGGTCTATCACCCCCGCCCGAGGGTGTTTGACGAATATGTGTTCCCTGAAGAACCTGAATGGTTTGGAGCGTACCTGGTTCTTGCAGAAACCGGGGAAAAGGTGAAAAAACCGGTACTGGGGTACAGAAATGTTCAGGGTATCAGAACATTCAGTACAAACGTTGGACACACCATCAGACTTTTTGTTGCCGAAAAGGGCGATACACGTCAGTTATACAATGTCGATCCTGCCCTGATACCGCTGCTGAAAATTTCAAGATAACCATTCAGATACCAGCATCATGATTAAAGCCACAGAATATATTTTTCCCCGGATCAGGATTTTAATGGTGACGACACTGATTTCATTATCGTGTTTCACTTCTGCTTCTGCTGAAACCGGATATGAGGCATGGCTGAGGTATAAACCGGTGGATGACCCTGTCCTGTTAGAGGAATACAGGTCCATGGCAGGCACTATCAGAGTATTCGGGAAATCTGAGATAATCAATTCCGCTGTGGAGGAGCTTATTTCGGGAGTGACAGGAATTACAGGGATAACGCCATTTATATCAGCTAAGTACAGGTCGGGGATAATCATTGGTAAAGCATCAGATATACCAAAGTCATTATGCAGGTTCTCTTCTGATGAGTTAAGAAAGCTTGACACTGAAGGTTTCCTGATAAAGAGAAAGGGGAAGCGAATAATAATTACTTCAAGGGAAGACAGGGGTCTCCTGTATGGTGCATTTCACTTTCTGAGGCTCATGCAGATGGGTGAATCGCTGAAGGGAACCTATATTCTTGAGAATCCTGTTACCCCATTACGACTACTGAACCACTGGGACAACCCGGGGATATTACCTTCAGGAATTCCGTCAATTGAACGGGGCTATGCTGGAGAATCAATATTCAGGTGGGACGAGCTTCCTGTACTGAACAGACGGTATACCGACTATGCCCGGATGCTTGCTTCCGTCGGGATAAACGGGACGGTAATCAACAACGTGAATACTGCCAAGAACGGCCTTGAAGGCTGGAAGCTGCTTACTCCTGAATATCTTCCCAAACTCAAAGCCCTGGCATCAGAGTTCAGGAAGTATGGTATCAGGTTATACATTTCAGTCAATTTCTTCAGCCCGGTAATGATATCCGGTATCAGCGACGCTGATCCTGCGAACAGCAGGGTAAGGCTCTGGTGGTCTGACAAAGTTAAGGAGATATACTCGGAGATACCCGATTTCGGAGGATTCCTCGTCAAGGCTGATTCGGAGGGAGAACCCGGCCCCATGAAATACGGAAGGACTCATGCTGAGGGAGCAAACCTTATCGCTTCTGCACTAGAACCATTCGGTGGGCTTCTCATATGGAGGGCTTTTGTTTACGGGCAGAAGGATCTGAGCCCCGACAGGGCATCCCAGGCTTATCAGATCTTCAAACCGCTCGATGGAAAATTTTCCGCAAATGCTGTTGTCCAGATCAAAAACGGACCGATAGACTTCCAGGTGCGGGAACCTGTATCTCCATTGTTCGGAGCTATGCCCTTTACAAACCAGATCATTGAACTACAGATAACCCAGGAATATACAGGTCACGACAAGCATGTCTGCTATCTTGTGCCACAGTGGAAAGAGATACTTGATTTCGAGACTCACGCCAGGGGTCCGGGATCGACGGTCGCAAATATTATCAGTGGTTCTGTCTTCGGTAACAAATATTCAGGAATAGCCGGAGTATCAAATATTGGCGCTGATCCCAACTGGACAGGGCACCTGCTTGCCCAGGCTAACTTTTATGGATTCGGCAGGCTGGCATGGAATCCTGCTCTCGAAACAGAACAAATCACGGACGAATGGATAAAACTCACCTTCGGTAACGGAGAAAAGGTATATTCAGTCGTAAAAGAGATACTTCTAACATCTCTAAAGACCTACGAGGATTATACTTCTCCCCTTGGAGTGGGGTTGATGTGCAATGGAGGGAATACAGGCCACCAGGGACATTTCTCCCCTGCACCCTCATCGAGAGTCACGTATCATAGGGCTGACAGGTCAGGTGTCGGGTATGACAGGACCATGAAAACAGGCTCGGGATTCACAGCCCAGTATAATGAACCGGTCCGTTCAATGTATGAATCCATTGAGACATGTCCCGACGAACTCCTGCTGTTCTTTCATCATGTGCCTTATAGTCACAGGCTCAGATCGGGCAGAACGGTCATCCAGCATATAATTGATACTCATACTGGAGGTGTGGAAATGGTCAGAAAATATTATGAGAGATGGAAAACACTTGACGGGCTTATAGATAGTGAACGGTACATGCATGTACTTGAAAGGTTAAGAGACCAGATCGGATACGCAGAAGTATGGCGCGATTCGGTAAATAACTATTTCCTTAAGCTATCGCGGTAAAGAAAGATGGCAATTTATTCTCTGAATAAAAAATTTAATTAATTTCATCTTTCCTTATTGTTCTTTGTGTCGTCCTTTGTGTCCTTTGTGGTTAGAAAAAAAGCTTTTAAACCACTAAGGGAGCACCAAGGTAAAGCACTAAGGGGCACAAAGGGATTAAAACAATTTTGAAAAATGACAGAAAAAATTTCATTCAGGGAAAAGATCGGCTTCAGTCTGGGTGACGCTGCGGCCAATTTCATCTTTCAGACCATTATGCTGCTGCAGCTCAGTTTCTACACCAACACCTTCGGAATAAGTGCAGCCGCTATTGCAATCCTGTTTCTTGTTGGCCGGCTCGTCGGAGCTTTTGCCGACCCTGTGATGGGTGTTCTGGCCGACCGCACAAACACACGCTGGGGCAAGTTCAGGCCATGGATACTCTGGACGGCAGTCCCGTTCGGGATTATCGGTTTCCTGGCTTTTTATACCCCCGATCTGGAACAAACCGGGAAGATAGTGTGGGCCTTCGTTACATACATCTTTCTGATGCTGGTTTACTCAGCCAACAATATCCCGTATGCAGCACTCGGGGGCGTCATAACCGGAGACCAGAAGCAAAGGAATAACCTTTTCTCGATCCGTTTCGTCTTTGTGGTGCTTGCTACCATAGCCATACAGGGATTTGCCATTCCGATGGTCAACCATTTCGGTGAAGGCGACAGTGCAAAGGGTTACATGATCACCATGGGCATATTCTCGGCCCTTGCAATGATATTTTTTATACTCACATTCTCCTGGACCAGGGAAAGGGTTAAGCCGAGCCCGGAGCAGAAACAATCCCTTAAACAGGATATTTCTGACCTTCTTCATAACAGCCAGTGGGTAATCATGTTCCTTGTTTTCCTGATGATCTTCATCTTCCTGGCGATCAGGAACGGTATGCTGCTGTTTTACTTTCAGTACTACCTTGACCCATCAGCTCTGGCCGGATTTATGAATAAACTCAACAGCAGCCTGGGCGGATTCCTGGCAGTTATAGGCCTTGCGGGTGAAAATGCTGTTGCTTCCGACAGCGTGTTTGGCATCACAAATATCTTCGGCCAGCTGGCTGCAATTCTGGGTATTGTGGTCTCGAATCTGCTGGTTAACCGTATGGGCAAGCGTAATGTGTTCGTTTTCGGGCTTGGACTGGCAGCATTCTTTGCAGCAATGTTCTACGTAGTCTCCCCATCAGCAATCCTGATGGTTCTCATACTCCAGATCCTGTTTAATTTCTCGTGGGGAATAACTATGCAGGTGCCATGGGCAATGATGGCTGATGTTGCAGATTTTTCAGAATGGAAATACCGCAGAAGATCCACAGGCATCGTATTCGCAGGAGTTGTAATAGGTCTTAAGGTGGGATTGGCAATAGGAGGTGCTATCAGCAGTCTCCTTCTGAAGTGGTACGGTTATGTGGCTCCGCCTGCAAAGGTATCATGGATTGACCAGACGCCGAAGGCAGTTGAGGGAATCCGCCTGTCAACCAGCATCTATCCTGCGCTGGCTGTAATAGCTGTGATAATCATATTGTTCTTCTATAAGATTTCCAAAAGCAGGGAGTTGCAGATGCAGAACGAACTGGCGGAAAGAAGGAAAACCTACACTAACTAAAATGATGTAACCGGTTATTGGGTGCTGGATGCTGGGTGCTTGTTAACTAGACCCAGGACCCAGGACCCAGAACCCAGAACCCAGAACCCAGAACCCAGAACCCAGAACCCAGAAACATCTTAATAATATAAACCAGACTCATCATGAAAAGCAAAAAAGCAAAAGGACTTCCATATAAAGATCCGAAACTTCCGGTTTCGAAAAGAGTTAAAGATCTTCTTTCGAGGATGACGATTGAAGAAAAGGCGTGGCAGCTTATGGGCCTCTGGAACGGAGGTGTTGAGGATTTTGACGATAAATTTCTCAACGACCCTGAGAAAATGAAAGCGGCTTTCAGCAAGGGAGCTAACTCAGTCCACCCGGCCTTCTGGCATATCAGGGAAACGGTCGAACAGCGGAACAGGATCCAGAAATACTGTGTCGAGGAGACAAGGCTGGGAATACCTGTACTGTTTGTTGATGAAGGCCAGCATGGGATGATGAGATATGACACGACAGGATTTCCGCAGGCTATAGGACTAGCGTGCTCATGGGATCCTGATCTTTTTGAGAAGGTATACGCAACGGTTGCAAGGGAGATGAGGTCGAGGGGCACACATCATGCTCTTACACCGGTTATCGATGTCTGTCGTGAACCGAGGTGGGGGAGGGTGGAAGAGACTTACGGAGAGGACCCCTGGCTTAACGGAACGCTGAGCTGTGCAGCAGTAAAAGGACTTCAGGGATCATCGGACGGAACAATCGCCCCTGATCATGTTGCTGCCACACTCAAGCACCTTGTCGGTCATGGCCAGTCAGAAAGTGGTCAGAACA
The DNA here is from genome assembly GCA_025454775.1 of Bacteroidales bacterium. Taxonomy (GTDB): domain Bacteria; phylum Bacteroidota; class Bacteroidia; order Bacteroidales; family VadinHA17; genus LD21. Next base: position 36,926 of record JALONU010000001.1, read on the forward strand.
CAGCGCCTGCAAACTACTCCCAGAGAGTCCTGCGCGATTATCATATGCCGCCGTTCAAAATGTGTATCGACAAGGTAAAGCCGGCAAGCGTGATGCCTTCATATAATGAAGTTGACGGCCTCCCGTCTCATTCCAATAAATGGCTCCTGAAGGATGTGCTGCGGAAATAATGGGGATTCAAGGGCATGGTAGTCTCGGATTATTATGGAGTGGAACAGCTCTGTAATAAGCACTTCGTTGCAGAGGATATGAAAAAAGCGGCCGAGGTCGGATTTAACAGCGGAGTACAGTATGAGTTTCCGGCAGGCAACTGCTACAAGCTTCTGCCTGAGTTGGTCAGGGAAGGTAAGGTTGCACAGGCTGATGTTGACAAGGCGGTTTCGCAGGTGCTTGAACTTAAGTTCCGGCTTGGCCTCTTTGAAAATCCATATGTCGATCTCGGCAGGGCTTTAAGGATCAGCAAGGATAAGAATTCAAGGGCACTCGCTTTAAAAGCCGCACATGAATCTATTGTACTTCTGAAAAATGACGGCCTGCTGCCGCTTAAGAAGAATAAATATGGAAAGATAGCCGTGATCGGTCCCTGTGCAAAAGATGTTTTCATGGGGGGCTATGCAGGTGAACCATATCAGAAAGTCAGCCTCTTTGACGGAATAAAAGAAAAAGCTGGCAGTAAGACGGAAGTAATATTTGCCCAGGGTGTCCGGCTTACGACCAATGCAACAATCCCGTTCTTTAACTGGAAGCTCGATGAAATCAAATTCCCATCGCCGGAAGAGAATATGAAGCTGATAAAGCAGGCTGTCGGCGTTGCTAAAAAAGCTGATATTGTCATATTGGCGGTTGGGGAAAATGAACATCTCTGCCGCGAGGCCTGGGCAAAAACCCATATCGGCGACAATATGACACTCGACCTTATCAGTCAGCAGGAGGAGCTGGTGAAAGCTGTGGTGGAAACCGGCAAACCTGTTGTTGTTTACCTTATGAACGGAAGACCTCTGTCGATTAACTATATTGAGAAGAACGTTCCTGCAATTATCGAAGGTTGGTATATGGGTCAGGAGACAGGAACAGCTGCTGCCGATATATTATTCGGAGACGTCAATCCGTCAGGCAAACTCACCATAACCTTCCCAAAATCGGTTGGACAGGTCCCTATGTTCTATAACTTCAAGCCGAGCGCCCAGATGAATGATTATATTTCAATGGACAACAAGCCATTGTATTATTTCGGCTTTGGGCTCAGCTATACCAGCTTCAGGTACTCAGATCTGCGGCTTGAAAAGGCAAAGATCAGATCCGGCGGGTCAGCGAAGGTGAAGGTTGATGTTACAAATACCGGCAAGATGGCTGGCGACGAGATTGTCCAGTTATATATCCGCGACAAATTCAGTTCAGTCACACGTCCGGTGAAAGAGCTGAAAGGTTTTAAGCGAATAACCCTTAAGCCGAAGGAATCAAAGACAGTAACCTTCGAGATAGGTCCGGAACACTTGGCTTTTCATGATGTAAACATGAAGTTCACAGTGGAGCCCGGCGATTTCGAAATAATGGTCGGAAAGTCATCACGGGATGAGGACCTGCTGAAAGTTAATCTTTTAGTTAGCTGATTTATAAGTCGATAACTTTCTTTTAACCACGGAGTATTACGGAGTTAAACGGAGTTACACTGTCAAAGCAGTGTATACTCCGTGTAAACCCCGTGTCACTCTGTGGTTAGTCGGATTTACCCGTAAGAGTAGACTATTCTTTCAGCTTTCCGGCAAGCCAGTTGTTAAGCATCTCAGATTGTTCCGGGAAAGTCCAGTGCCCCGTCTCCAGGAAGAGTCTAAGCTCCTTCGGTGCCGTTATTACATTGTATGCTGAATACATTGAGGTCGGCGGGCATGTAAGGTCGTTGAATCCCCATGTATAGAATCCCGGGACCTTTACTCTTTTTGCGAAATTAACTACATCATAATACTGGAGTGTTTCAACTTCTCCTGGTTTTGGCGGGGTGTTTTTAAAGTAATGAGGCCAGCCGCCGGCCCTGTTGTTAAGATATCCGGTATGGTCACAGAGAGCCGGATACATCGCTGCAGCGTACTTTATTCTCTTGTCAAGTCCGGCTGTAACAATAGTGAGTGCTCCTCCCTGGCTGCCTCCGGTGACGGCAACATTGGTCCCGTCGAATTCCGGCAGCGTGAAGATAAAATCGACAGCTCTGACGCAGCCAACATATACTCTTTTATAATAATGTGAATTTTTATCATTCATCCTGATGGCATTGTAGCCTGCCAGGGCTCCTGCATTGAGGTTCGCGTAAACCTGCGCATCGAGGTTTACAGGGATCCCGTGGATACCGATCTCAAGCGTAATAAATCCCATTGAAGCCAGCCTTGTGTCTCCGGCATAAGGACGGATACCTGCGCCGGGAACTTTCAGGATAGCGGGGTATTTGCCGGGTCTTTTCGGAACAGCAAGGATCCCGTAGATCCTCGATCCGAACGAGTTATTCTGGAACCTTATATGATAAACGTTGACATCGCTGGTGCATCTCTCAGGCATAAGTGTGATGATCGGATCGAGGCTGAGCTTGCGGGCTTCTGAAATTGCTTCATTCCAGAAAGCATCAAAGTCGGCCGGATCGGTAACTGTAGGTTTTATTTTTTCGGGTTCAAAGCCAGCTGTGGCAAGGCCTTCATAGCGGCGGCCGTCAACAACAGCCCAAACCCGTAGGCGGTAGAATCCCGGGACTTTCAATGTTCCCGACAGGTCCATTTTCCCGTTCTTAAGCACAACTCCTTCCTTCCTGATGTCCGGCAGGGCTTCCGGGCCGGCTTCATAATCGACGGTTACATTTTCGAGAAGGTTGCCGTACTGCATGACCTGTACGGCGAATTTGGCCGTTTCGTTAACTTTATACGTCCAGTCCCTATGGTCGGGTGAAACTATGACCTTAACAAGAGGGGTGCCTGCCTGTGCGGCTGCGGTGACTGCGATTGCTGAAAGCACAATCGTCTGGATCAGCATCCTGAGAGTCTGCTTTATCATTTGCGTGTGTTTTGGTTTGTAACAAATTTAATTACTTTTTAAACTTGCAAATAGCGGATGTCTCATTTGATTATTTATTTTTACTGCTCATTACCGCGAAAATGCCTCAGGAAAACCATCTTCTCCAGAAACGCGTCAACCTGTTTGACGGGATTTCCATAGTTGCCGGCGCCATGATTGGCTCCGGCATTTTTATTGTAAGCGCCGACATCGCAAGAAGTGTCGGATCACCGGGCTGGCTGATGGTCGTCTGGCTGATT
>JALONU010000246.1 GCA_025454775.1 Bacteroidales bacterium
ACTCAGGGCAGGAGGTCTTGATGAAATGGAACCTGAGGTATTCGAAAAAATGACACGCATCAACTACAATGCATATTACTATTGTGTGAAATTTGCGTCGGAAGTTATGAAGATACAGAACCTGGAGCGGCCAGGGTATTTCACCGACATCATCCAGATAAATTCAAAGTCTGGGTTAAGAGGCAGCAACAGGAATTTCGCCTATGCCGGTGCCAAGTTCGGAGGCATAGGCCTTACCCAGTCGTTTGCCATGGAACTGGCACCTTTCAGGATCAAGGTCAACTCAGTTTGTCCGGGGAATTTCTATGAAGGACCTCTCTGGTCTGATCCCCAGAACGGACTTTTCGTCCAGTACCTGAAAACCGGGAAAGTGCCCGGTGCCAGGACTATCGATGATGTCAGGAGGTTCTACGAAGAACAGGTTCCTATGAAACGCGGGTGCAGGCTTGAAGATGTGATGAAGGCTGTTCTGTATATTATAGACCAGGAATATGAGACCGGCCAGGCTGTTCCGGTAACAGGTGGACAGGTAATGCTGGGGTAGAATTAACCCCGGAGGAAACCTCATCCCCCGGCCCCTTCTCCCATGGGAGAAGGGGTGCAAATCCGACTCTGAACGAGCCCCTCTCCCCTGGGAGAGGGGTTGGGGTGAGGCGTTTCTGCATGGTGGCTGGGTTATAAAAGATTGCTTCTCCCGCCTGAGGCGGGATCGCAATGACCGGAACAAAATTAAGGCAGTACAGTATGAAGACAAAGGCAGTAAGGATTTACGGGAAGAAGGATCTGAGGCTTGAGGAATTCGAGTTACCTCAGATGAAGGATGATGAGATAATGGCACATGTGATCTCCGACAGCATATGCATGTCGTCGCACAAGGCTGCATTGCAGGGTGCCGATCATAAGCGGGTTCCCGGCGACATTGACAGGAATCCCACTATGATAGGGCATGAGTTTGCCGGCGTCATTCTTGAAGTCGGATCAAAGTGGCAGCATAAGTTCCGCAAAGGACAGAAGTTCTCCATTCAACCTGCTATGGCTCAGACCGGATCGCTGGATGCCCCCGGTTATTCATTCAGGTATATCGGAGGAGATGCCACGCATATCATAATCCCGAATATAGTAATGGAGGCTGACTGCCTGCTTGAATATAACGGGGAAGCATTTTTTCCTGCATCTCTCTCAGAGCCGATGTCGTGCATAGTAGGGGCCTTTCATGCAAGCTATCACATCCCCCCGGGAACCTATAACCATGAAATGGGCATCAGGAAGAACGGTAAGATGGCAATACTGGCCGGGGTGGGTCCGATGGGACTCGGAGCCATAGACTATGCCCTTAATAATCCGGACCGCAGACCAGGGCTTTTGGTGGTCACCGATATCGACGACAGCCGCCTTGCGAGAGCTGCCTGCCTGTTCACACCCGAGCATGCGTCTATGAAAGGCATAAAGCTGGTATACCTCAACACGGCAAAGGTTGCCGATCCTGTGAAAGAGCTGAGAGAGATATCGGGAGGGACAGGCTACGATGATGTTTTCGTTTTTGCACCTGTAAAACAGGTCGTTGAGCAGGGAGACGCTATCCTGGGCTTTGACGGATGCCTGAATTTCTTTGCCGGGCCTACAAATCCCGAATTCAGGGCGGAGTTCAACTTCTATAATGTGCATTATGCTTTTACCCATATTGTGGGAACCTCGGGAGGCAACACCGATGACATGCGCGAATCGCTTAAGCTGATGGGAGAAGGAAGGATAAATCCGGCGGTGATGATAACCCATGTCGGCGGGCTCGATGCAGTGGTGGACACGACACTCAACCTGCCCCAGATACCCGGGGGTAAAAAGCTTATCTACACCAATATCTCGATGCCGCTGGTTTCGCTGTACAAGCTGAAGGAGAAAGGAGCCGATAATATATTATACGCAGAATTGCACGAAATTGTTTCAAAAAACGACTATATATGGTCGTTGGAAGCAGAAAAATACCTTTTGGCGAACGCGAAAGAAATATAATTCTCGTAGCTCAAACAAACTTCAGAAGCGAAGTCTACGCCGGCACCAACGATTTTTTTCCACTGCTCCTCCCCCATTTTTGAGAGGTCATCCCTGGTTATACCATTATTGTATATGGCGGTAGCCATGCCCGCATTGAAATTATCACCTGCACCGATTGTGCTTACCGGTTTGATTTTCTTTACTGGAAATTCTCCTGAAAATGACTTTGTCCTTACAGAAACTCCTTTGGAGCTGGCAGTATAGACCAGACAGCTGCAATGTTCCCTGACGAATCCCCATGCCTCCTCCGCATTTCTTGCTCCGGATATATTGTGGAAATCTTCGTCTGAACCGCGTACCAGTGAAGCCAGCTTCATATTCTCAAGAATATATGGTTTAAGGTGGCCTAATTCCTGAAGATGTGCACTTCTGAAATTCGGGTCATAAATGATCAATGTTCCGGCTTCCGCTGCACCTCTGATAAAACCCAGCAGTTTTTCTCTCACATCCGGAGCAACGGCAAAGTAAGATCCAAAGAGCAGAATATCATCTCCTGTTGTCGTTGGGAATACCGTATCGAGTCTTTTTCCCGGCTTTTCCTTATAGAATGTATAATGGGCGTCATTATTCTCGTTGAGAAAAGCAATGGCAAGGGAGGTGTTTGCATCTGCGTACCTGTAAACCAGGGATGTGTCAACACCATTCTCCTTCAGGAAATCATCAATCAGACAACCAATATCATCGAGTCCGTATTCTCCTGTGAATGATACCGGGAGCCCGGTACGGCCGAGAGAAACCATTGCGTTAAGCACCGACCCTCCCGGTTTTGCAGCCTGCGGTGAACCGTCTTTAAAAATGATGTCATATACCGTTTCGCCTATTCCAAAAATCTTACGCATAATACATTCCGTCCTTTGTGCCCCTTTGTGTTAACCTTCGTGACCCTTTGTGGTTATTTTTTTACCACAAAGTACCACCAAGTACACACAAAGTAACACAAAGGATTGATATATTGATATTATATTTGTTTCAAATATATGGATCGTCTTATGAAAGCAATGATGCTCACGGGGATCAGGAAGATGGAGATGAAAGAAGTCCCTGATCCGGTAATCAGTAATTCCGGCGATGTCAGGATCAGAATGTCGGTGGTGGGGATTTGCGGATCGGACATTCACTATTACACCCAGGGCAATATAGGTTCGCAGAAAGTGACTTTCCCATTTACCCTCGGGCATGAAGGGGCAGGTGTCGTAGTCGAAACCGGTACAGCAGTCACCAGGGTAAGACCAGGCGATGTGGTAGCTATAGAACCTGCGATGCCCTGCGGCAAATGCGATCAGTGTGTTTCAGGGAGATCACATACATGCAGGAAGCTGAAGTTCCTGGGCTGTCCCAACCAGGCAGAAGGTTGTCTTTCAGAATATATTGTAATGCCTGAACATTGCTGCTTTCCGCTGACGGGGAACCTTATCCCCGATCATGGCTCGATATCAGAACCACTTGCCATCGGAGTATACTCTGTGAAGAAGGGAGGTGACATAAAAGGATTAAGGATCGGGATTCTCGGGTATGGTCCTATCGGCATGAGCGTTATGCTGGCTGCAAAGGCGGAGGCTGCCGGGCCTGTATATGTTACCGACAAGATTGATGAAAGGCTTGCTGTCGCAGCAAAGGAAAGGGCTGCCTACACAGGTAATCCACTGAAAGAGAACATTGTCCAGAGTATAAAAAAGCAGGAGCCGCTGGGACTAGATGTTGTTTTCGAGTGCTGCGGGCAGCAGGAAGCTATCGACCAGGCTGTCGATCTCATGAAGCCCGGTGGAAAGATCATGGTTGTCGGTATCCCTGAATTCGACAGGTGGTCGCTTAATGTTGAGAACACCCGCCGGCATGAGATCATGATCCAGTTCATCCGCAGGCAGGTGGACTGTACCGGAGAGGCCATTGAACTGATGAAGAATGGCAAAATCGACACCTCGAATATGATAACACACCGGTTTCC
>JALONU010000247.1 GCA_025454775.1 Bacteroidales bacterium
CAACGGAGCCTCCATTGCCCTGAAACATATTAAAACGGGTCTTAAATACTCGCTTGAAGCAAAGGTCTTTAATGATGCAGTGGCATTTCGTTTTATTGTCCCGGGCGATAAAGACATATTGAGAGCACCCGATGAATCAACCGTTTTCCGGATTCCTGGAAAAAGTACTGTATGGTACCACGACCTGTACATGCACTATGAGGGCGTTCACTCAAAGAAACTTATTGACACGGTCCCGGCAGGTCAATGGGCTGCCCCGCCATTGACTGCGAGGCTGCCTGGTAATACAGGCTATGTTTCAATCACCGAAGCCAACCTCGTGAACTATCCGGGCATGGCACTGCAGACAGACGGTAAGGGAGGTTTCACGATCAGGCTGGGACATGCTCACCCGGTATCATATCCTTATGAACTTAGATATAAGAAGGAAGATATAGAGAGAGTCTCAAAGATAGCCGGGATAAAGGGAACGATTACCACTCCATGGAGAGTGATAATCGCCGGAAATGACCTTAACACGCTCGTCAACAGCGATGCATTGTACAGCTTGTGCCCTCCTCCCGACAGGACACTCTTCCCCGAAGGTGCTGCAACCGCCTTCGTAAAGCCGGGCCGGGCAGTATGGAGATACCTCGACGGAGGAGGTGACCAGACGCTCCGGAATATGAAGGAGTTTTCGCGTCTCGCCTCGGAGCTGGGATTCGAGTATAATATTCTCGAAGGCTTCTGGAGCAGATGGCCTGACGACTCGGTAAAGTCACTGGTTGACTACTCTAAAAAACTGGGGGTCGGGATCATCGTATGGAAACATTCCAATACGCTTCAGGATGAGAAGGCAAGACAGGAGTTATTCCAGAGGTGTCATGATCTGGGAATATCAGGGCTCAAAATTGACTTCTTCGATCATGAAGCTAAGGAAGTCATTGACCTTTATGAAGATATCCTGAAGGAGACTGCTGCCCTGAAGCTGATCTGCATCTTCCACGGGGCGAACAAGCCTACAGGCTTATGGAGGACTTATCCGAATGCAGTTATCTATGAAGCTGTCAAGGGCATGGAAGCCAGCAAATTGACCGACAGGGCCACACACGAAACAACCATTCCCTTTACCAGGATGATCGCAGGTCCGGCAGATTATTCGGTATGCCATTTTGGTGCAAGACGACAGAATACGACCTGGGTCCACCAGGCTGCCACGGCAGCAATGTTTTCAGCACCGGTGATAACCTATGCTGCAACACCTGCCAATATTCTTGCCAATCCCTGTGCTGAGATGATAAAGAGCATCCCTGCGGTGTGGGATGAAACCATTGTGCTTCCTCCCTCTGAGATTGGTGAGCTGGCGATTTATGCACAGCGTAAGGGAACAACCTGGTTTCTGTCGGTGATAAACGGACTTCAGCCAAAATCAGTAAAAATCCCGCTCTCATTCCTTGGAACCGGGAACTATGATACTTATATATTAAAGGACAATCCTGATAATCAGGCAGATGCTGTTATAGAAACCAGTACTGCAAAAAAAGATGACATAAAAGAAATCTATCTTCTCACCGGTAGCGGATATATGATAAGGTGTTCTTTAAGATGACAGATAAGGAAATTATTTGTAAAACCCATTAACCGCAAAGTTCGCAAAACCCTGCTGCGCAGGGTAAATCCACGCAAAAGTCGCAAAGTTAAAATTCCGGGACAAAACTCTTTGCGTTCTTTGCGTTTTTATCCTCCGTAACGCCAGTGAAGGAGGACTTTGCGTTCTTTGCGTTTAATAAACATTCAAAATGAGAAGTATTAAACTATTGATTATCAGTGTTATTATATTAACACAAACTGCTGTTTGTCAGCTTTCTGCCCAATACAAAGTCGATATTGAAAAACTTATTTCAAAATCCGACCTGGTCTACGACACACCTGTTACAAGGAGCGAGGAGGGTATGCCCGTTGGAAATGGCAGGATGGGGAGCCTGGTCTGGACAACCCCATCATCATTAAAATTCCAGATAAACCGCGTTGATATTTTCGGGAACGGAGCGGCATCAAACAGCTTTTTTGAACGGAACAGTGATTACTGCAGCGGTGCGGGTTTTGTCGATATTGATTTTGTCACCTGGGGAGAAGAGGTCTTCTCTGCACCGGCTTTCAATCAACATCTGCACTGCTATGACGGTGTGGTTTCAACGAATGGGAATAAGATCAGAACTTCAACAATTGCGTGGATTGAGCAGGATGTAATTGCTATTAGGATCGAAGACTTGAGAGAATCGCCTCAGCCTGTAACTATAAACCTCCGGATGCTTCGCGACACTGTTGTAAAAAGAGGTGGTCACACGGCTGCATCACGCATTAAAATTATTGATAATCAGATAGTCCTCACGCAAAAATTCGAAGAGGAAGAGTTCTATTGCGGCTCTGCCGTAATGATCGCAGTAGCAGGAAGGGAAGCAATAGCCAGGATTGCAAATGCATCAGAGTGCCGGCTGATAGTGAAGCACGGTAATGAACCTTTTACAGTATATATTTCGAGTACGGCATCATTTAACAAGAGTGATGATCTGATCTTGTCGGCCGGGAATAAAATAAGATCAGCTGTTTCTTCAGGGTTTGAAAATATTCTCAGTTCGAACCGGAAATGGTGGAGTTCATTCTGGGATAAGTCTTATGTATCTCTTCACAGTGCTGATGGCGAAGCAGATTTCATAACCAGCAATTATAATTACTTCATGTATGTCATGGCATCCAGCTCGATGGGAGATTTCCCTCCCAAATTCAATGGTATGATCTGGACTACAGGAGGTGATGCACGCAAATGGGGCAATAACTACTGGGGTGCCAACCAGAGCTGCCTGTACAACGGGCTCTTCCCCACAAACCGAATGGAAGTGATGGAACCGATGTTCAGAATGTATACAGCAATGATCCCTTCGCTCGAAAAGGCAGCATGTCAGCAATGGGGATCAAAGGGTATCTACATTCCGGAAACTGTCTCTTTCGATGGGTTGCCAGAGCTTCCTGAAAATATTGCCTCTGAGATGAGAGACCTTTACCTGGCACGAAAACCGTGGAATGAAAGATCTGAAGTCTTCGATGATTATGCTTCCACAAAATCGCCATTCCAGAGCCGATGGAACTGGAAACAGGACAAAGGCTGGAGTGATGGCAAATGGATCTTCACCGATAAGGGAGCAGGTGCATTTGGCCATGTATCTCACATCTTTTCAAGAGGTGCTAAAATAGCATACCAGTACTGGCAGAGATATGAATTTACAAGAGATACAGAATGGCTCAGATCGACAGGATATCCTGTTATAAAAGGTGTTACTGAGTTTTACAGGAACTTCCCCAATGTAAGGAAGGAGTCCGACGGGAAATACCATATATATAATGTAAACGATAATGAATCGGTGAGAGGCGGACATAATACGGTTGAGGAAATTTCCTCAATGATGGGTATTTTTCCGGCGGCTATCAGGGCCTCTCAAATCCTGATTATTGATTCTGATCTGAGACTCTTATGGGAAGAATTCCTTCAGAACCTCTCCCCTCTTCCTTTGAATTCTGACTTCCCTGAAACGTATAAAGCGGGCACCCCTGTAACCTTTGTCAGATCTCTTCCTCCCTATATTCAGGGTCCAGGCACAGGAAGGCCTGACGGTAATACAATGCCGGTATGGTTCTTTGATCTATGTAATCCTGTAGCCGGAAATACCGAACTGGTGAACGTGGCAAACACCACCTATGACAGTTATTTTCCTAATGGGATAAACAAGAATTCTCCGGTTTATGTACTCAGCAAACTTGCTGTAACGGGCACAATGATGGAACGGAAAGATGCAACCAGATACCTGATCCCTAACCAGATACGTACAGCTGAAATTGAGACTTTACCCAACAGGATGACCCTCAGGGAGGGCTACCAGACTACCGGAGTCCAGAACCTGGGAAGAATGACAGACGCCCTTCATTATGCACTTATCAGCAGTTCGCCCGCCGGT
>JALONU010000071.1 GCA_025454775.1 Bacteroidales bacterium
CTATATCAACACCGGTGATGAAATTTATTACTCCCCTCAGATCGAGTTTACAACGCCTCAAAATACACTGAATATTGAGGTGTCGGATGATTATGTGCCTGAGGGGTATGAATATTGGCTGGTCCTTTCGGATGACGATGAAACCCTCGAAATACAAAAACTTGAAAACGGAAAGACATACTCGTTCAGTGATGACCTGCCTGATCTGACTGATATACATATCCTCAGACTCAATTATGCATATAACAGGTATTATATAAATATATCAAGCTATGCTGATATCACACCGGATGACTTCTCACTTGAAAGCACTTCTGCTACGGGAACTACCCTGGGCCAGTCAGTTATAACCGTTTCGGATATCGCTAACTTCCTTGACTGGGGTGTGTCATCCACTAACTGGTCCTCTCAGACTACCAGTCCGACGAAGAAAAGTTTCACAGTCAACCTGACTAAAGACCCTGATAATATATTCATCAACTATATTCCATCTGACGGATCTGCGCCCAGGTACAAGTACCTGACAAATGTCTCTTCATCTTCGAACTATACATTTGTGATGTCTGATTTCACTGCGATGACCAATTATGCGGAAGTTGCTTTACCCGTCAACACCAGGTTCTATTATTTTCTGAACGGCTATAGCTCTGTTTATACAGAAGACAACATCAGGTACCACGGACACTACTATTCATCAGGTTTAAATGGAACCTTCAAACTGTATTATCCGGTTGGCATTAAACCCAGGTTCTTTCTGTACACGTACTACACCATCGCTGATAAGACCAGCTATTATATGAAGCTTGGTACACAACCGGCAATTTCCTTTCCTGATTTCCCAGAGATAACACTCTCAAATACATCAACTTTTGCGTCAGCCTCATCCTCAATCAATAACTATTCCGGTTATGAAATAATGGATATTGTCGGATACTTTAATAATACAGGCTTTTCAATAAACTGGAATTACTATAAGCAGCCTGGCTCTTCAAACTCTGCACCAGTGCCTGATCTTCCCCCTGATATCATTGAAAAGATAGGGACCTTTTCAACTGCCCAGATCCCTCTTACAAATGTTGGCTACTTCGACTTCATCGATGGACAGATAGCCAGCTATTCAGACTTTATTAACCTTGTTGTTCAACAATCAGGGAATCTGATGAATCTGGTCACTGAGTACAGGATTTTTTCCCAATCTCCATCCGGGAAATCTGCCCTTACATATACTGATGATGTTATGAACAGCTTCTGATTCGTATTAAGAGACGGAACGTTAAGAACTAAAAATGAGCCCCGGGGAGAGGCTCATTTTTTTTGATGCCTGCGATAGATTCCACAGGCCGGGGGAAAAACTCAACAATCTTTTGCTTATGGTAAATTTTACCAACCCTTTACCACCATAAAGAAAATATTTAAATAATTTAGGTTCTTCAACATTCAATAGACACCCTGTTTCAGCTAACAGAAAGTTCTGCCGAAACAACCAGTTCCTCTTGTTCCTAAAAATTATGTATTACTTAATGCAGGTCCGGACACTTATTTCGCAGGCTTCTTCCTGTTGAACCTGCCGAGAAAGCTATTCCTGAAACTGTCGCCGAGAAAAGCCTTGTTGCTTTCAGTGAGCATTATCTCCCCCTGTCGGGTAAAACTTTGTACATGACTGATATTCACAAGGTAGGAGTTATGAACCCGAATGATATTGTGTTCCCTCAGGAGTTCCTCGTAATGCTTGAGATTCTTCGAGCTTGTCACTTTCCTGTTCCCTTCAAGATGGAGATTCGTGCAGTAACCATCAGCTTTGCACATTATTATTTCGCTGATCCTGAGAACTTCAAATCCCTTTATATTAGGTACCACGATAGATGGCTGCACTACCGAACTCTCCGTCAGGGTCTTCAGCAGCCCGGTAAACTTCTCCGGATCGTAACTCCACTTGTTCTCAGCCCTTATCTTTTCGACAGCGGCATTAAGCTCATCGATCTTGACCGGCTTCAGCAGATAGTCAGCTGCATTGACTCTGAAAGCCCTGATGGCATACTCCGAGTAGGCTGTCACAAAGACTACCCTGAAATTGATGTTGCTGAACATCTGCAGGAGATCAAATCCTTTGCCGTCAGGCAGCTCTATGTCAAGGAAAACAACATCCGGATTGTGCTTGCGGATAGCACGATATGCCGTTTTCAGAGACGAGGCCGTTGCTGTCACTTCAACATCCTTACAATAATCCCTAAGGTAATTGGTCATTACCTCCCTCGAAGGTGCCTCGTCATCGACAACTATTGCCTTTATCATGTGTTTCGGTTTTGTAACGGTCTTGCCGGAATATCGACCTCAACCCTCGTGCCTGTCTCATCATGCTCAGGGTGTAGGTCGCTGATAGTGAGCCTGTAATTGGTCTTGGTCAACTTCCCGGTCAAAGTAAGTCTCTCTTCAACCATGTTAATTCCTTTTGAACGGTGGTTCACCGCCGGTCCCCTGTTCCTCAGCGATGCGGACCGACCAATGCCGTCATCTTCGATAATGCACTTCAGAACATGGTCTCCATACTGTTCAAAGCTTATTTTTATCTTTCCTTTCCTGTTATTCAGCGACCTCACACCGTGCCATATTGCATTTTCAATGAAAGGACCTGCGATACCAGGGCAAACTTCGACGTCCTGAATATTGCCTATTCCTGTTGTGTCAATGCTGTATTCAAACTTGTCCCCAAAACGAAGGTGCTCAATCTGCAAATAATCCCTGATGGAATTCAATTCATCTCCGAGAGGAACGAAACTCTGCCCCATATTTGAAAGATAGGCCCTTATAAGTCGTGAGAAATCAGCAATATACCTGTTTGCAGAAAGCTTGTCGTTATTTGAAATAAAGTAGTTAATCGAATTGAGGGCATTGAAGACAAAGTGCGGATTCATCTGGCTTCTCAAAGACTGCAGCTTAAGCTCGTCATGTTTAGACCTTTCCCTTTGCTTTATCTGACGGATATATAGAATAACTGAAAAGACTATGACCGACAGGATGAGCAGAGGAACGATAGTCATGAACACCCTTGTCTGGTAAAAGGCTGGCTTGATCCTGATGGTCATCTTCTTCGAAATTGTCCAGTTGCCATTATTGTCGGTGGCCTCAATGAGAAGCCTGTACCAGCTGGGCCTGAGGTTTGTATAATTTATATTCCTGGTCCTCAGACCGGTTTCTTCCCAGGTGTGGTTTATGCCTGACAGCATATACCTGAAAATCGTCTTATCGGAGTTGACAAAGTCGGTAGAGGAGAAGTACATGTGAAAATTATTTTCCCCCCTGTTAAAGATCAGGGTGTCAATATTATTAAGGATCCCCTGCAGATGTTTTGATTCTCCGGACACTCTAAGGTCAGTCAGCAGTATCCTCTCCTTTTTATCGCTGCTTTCTTTGTGGGAGATGCTGTCGGGATAAAACCTGATGAAGCCTCCCATGCCCCCGAAGAAGAATTCACCATCACCGGCGATGAACCTGGCCCCTGAATTAAATTCTGATATTGCTATGCCATCAGCTTCGTCAAAAGTCCTGATACGCTCTGTCTCCGGATTGATCATCGATATCCCGTCATTCGTGGAAACCCAAATATTACCTGAATTGTCTTTTAGCAGCGAATAGGTTGTGTTGTTTGTAAGTCCCTTCGATGTTGTATAATATCTTATGGTTCTGTTAATTGTATTATATCTGCAGACACCCTTTCCAAGCAGGGCAATCCACAGGTCTCCGTCTTCGCCTGCAATTACATCTTCAACATTGCTTATACCCGAAGCCACCCTGATTATTGAACTTTCACCTGTTCCTGTATCATACTTTAGTATTTTACTGCTGTTCATGCCTGCCCAGACTATTCCCAACGTATCGGCATAGATCCTGAAAATATTGATATCCGGATTGGAAGACCAGAGAATCTTAGTTTCTCCGGTTGTGGGATGGTAGATGGAGATGTTGTCGGTTCCGATAAATAGATTTTCCGAGCGATCTGTGGCAATCGCCCTGAAGCTGCGTGCTTTTGCATTATGAACGGTTGTCCTTCCGGTACTGTAGTCATGGAACTGAAGAAGGTTAATATAATAACCTATCCAGATGCCGTTTTGCACCGGGAGCAGTGATCTAATGTAACCGGCTTCCGATAGCGCTTTGCTGTCAAGTTTTGCCACCTGGCCTGTTTGCCCGTCTGGACTTATCCTGACAATATGGTCAAATCCCCTGACAGCGGTCCAGATATTTCTGTCTTTGTCCATGATGACAGAGTATACGGCAGGTGTCGTTGAGTCCGGTGATTCGATCAGGGTATTCCTGAAATACCCCGGTATTAACGTGGCCATGGATATGCCCTGTGCCACACCATAGGAGGTTACATTTGAGTACCAGAAGGAATCACTTCCGTCTGTCATAAATGAGGAAAGCCATTTTGCCTGATTATCGGGTATATGGATGATTTTCCTGGTGCCGCTTTTATAGAAGAACAGTCCGTCACCTCTCTTTCCCCAGTAGAAGGCTTTTCTTCCTGTTAATTCCTCGACCGGTATATCAGCTGTCTGCTCCCTGAACACTCCATCCGTTTCATTAAGTCTGAAAATTCCGTCATTTGAAAATATCCACATGCTGCCGGAGGATGAACGGCAGATTGTATACCATTCTGTATAGTCAAAATATATACCCCCCCTGGTATTGTTTCGCTCCAGCCGGTATTCTCCTTCAAATACATAATCCTTAGCAGACCTTTTACTGAACTTCCTTATAGCTGAAACTCCCATTATCCATATCTCAGAACTGTCAATCAATGAAAACCAGTTCTTCTGGTCTTCAACCTTCCATGGATTGCCTTGACTGTCAATGAGCTTCAGTATTTCACATTTTGATTTGTCCGGATCCCTGATCAGTATGCTTTCCCTGCCCAGGATGAGCAGGTTCCCTTCCCGGTCCACGCTGATATTGTTAATGAAGTCAAGAGTAACACCAGCAACCTTATTGATTGTCAGGAAATTATCGGAGTTCCGGTTGTACAGGGTAAGTACCCTGGTATCAGGAAGGATCCAAATGTTATTGCCCTTATCGACAACGAGCTCATTTATTGAAAAATATGGAATTGATGTTGAATCATCAGGTTCATGGAAATAGTTCCTGAATTCATGCCCGTCGAACCTGCTGAGTCCGTCCCATGTGCCTATCCAGAGAAATCCCGAACTGTCCATGGCGATTGCTCTGACGTTGTTATGAGGCAGCCCGTCGGCAGTTGTGAATGACCTTATCGTATAATTCTGCCCGCAGACAATAAAATCCGGAAAGAAAAAAATCGCCAGTAGAAGACCTGAAAGAAAGATTCTGGTATTGCTCTTTTGGGGCATAGCGGGGGAGAATATAATTCACAAAAGAAAGCTATTTTTGAGATTTTAAATAATAAACAGCAAAAAAACCGGGTTGCCGGATTGTAAATGGATTTTAAACTTGTTTCGGATTTTATGCCCACAGGCGATCAGCCTGAAGCCATCGAACAACTTACACGGGGACTTCTCAGCGGGGTCCCTTACCAGACCCTCCTGGGTGTTACCGGATCCGGAAAGACCTTTACTATAGCGAATGTCATAGAAAGGGTGAAAAGACCTGTTCTTGTCCTGAGCCATAATAAAACCCTTGCAGCACAGCTCTACGGAGAGTTCAGGCAGTTCTTCCCCGAAAACGCAGTAGAGTATTTTGTCAGCTATTACGACTATTACCAGCCTGAAGCTTATCTACCGGTAACAGATACCTATATTGAAAAGGACCTCTCCATAAATGAAGATATAGAAAAACTGAGACTCAGCGCGACCTCTTCACTTTTGTCGGGCCGCAGGGATGTTATTGTAGTCTCTTCTGTTTCATGTCTTTATGGAATAGGAAACCCGGAAGACTTCCATTCAGGAACTGTACAGGTGATCAGGGGCCAGAACATAGCCAGGAATTATTTCCTCAGGAAGCTGGTCGACAGCCTTTATTCACGCAATGAAATGGAATTCCGAAGGGGTACATTCCGCGTGAGGGGAGATACCGTCGATATTTTCCCGGCTTATGCCGACATAGCCGTAAGGGTAGTCTTCTTCGGAGACCAGGTGGAAGAGATCAACACGTTCGACCCTCTCAGCGGCAGCAGGATTGAAACCCTCAACGATTTCATCATCTACCCGGCAAATATTTTCGTCACAACACGCGACAGGATCAATGAGGCCATCAGCCATATACAGGACGACCTGGTGCGACAGGTAGCACATTTCACCGAAATTGGAAAGAAAGAAGAAGCTAAAAGACTCGAACAGAGAGTCTCATACGACCTGGAAATGATAAAGGAGCTCGGATATTGTTCCGGGATAGAGAACTATTCCCGCTATTTCGACGGCCGGAAGTCAGGAACAAGACCGTTCTGCCTGCTCGACTACTTCCCCGATGACTTCATAACCATAATTGACGAAAGCCACGTAAGCATCCCCCAGATAAGGGGTATGTACGGTGGTGACCATTCCAGGAAGCAGACACTTGTGGAATTCGGATTCCGGCTCCCCGCAGCACTCGACAACAGACCTATGAGGATCGAGGAGTTCGAATCCCTGACGGGGCAGATAATCTTTGTAAGTGCCACCCCCGCCGACTATGAGCTTGAGAAAAGTGAAGGAGTGTTTGTAGACCAGGTCATCAGGCCGACAGGGCTTCTCGATCCCCCGATAGAGGTGCGTCCCAGCCTGAACCAAATCGATAACCTGATGGGCGAGATCAGGGATCGTTCAGCAAACAGGGAAAGGACACTTGTGACCACCATCACAAAACGTATGGCAGAGGAACTGTCGGCATATCTGATTAAGTTCGGAATACGATGCCGCTACATCCATTCCGATATCGACACCCTGGAACGTATAGAAATAATGGAAGGACTCAGGACAGGGGCATTTGATGTGCTGGTTGGGGTCAACCTGCTACGCGAGGGGCTCGACCTGCCCGAAGTGTCACTGGTAGCCATCCTGGACGCCGACAAGGAGGGATTCCTGAGATCCTCAAGGTCGCTGACCCAGACGGCAGGAAGGGCGGCACGAAACCTTAACGGAAAGGTGATCATGTATGCCGACACGGTTACCGGAAGCATGCAGCTCACGATCAACGAAACAAACAGGCGTCGTGAGAAACAGCTCAGGTATAACGAGGCAATGGGTATAACTCCTGCACAGATAGTGAGGAAGACAGGTACAATTCTTTCAGGGCTGAGCAGGAAAGGTGTTTCGGTGAAGGCTTATGTTGAACCGGAACGGCCTGATATAGCTGCAGATCCCGTAGTAAAATACATGAATGCCGAAGCTCTGGAAAAAGCGGTGGAAAAAGCCCGCAAGAGCATGGAAAAAGCTGCTTCGGAACTAAACTTCATCGAAGCTGCAAGATTCAGGGATGAAATGGCTGAGCTCCAGAAACTCCTGAAAAGCAAGCGATGACAGGTGATCAATTTCCCGTTTTTGTTGCGACCCAGTCGCTTTTCTTTCCTCCTCCAGTAACTGTCCCCGACATTGTTTTTCCATTTACCTGACCAACGTAAAGGTCATCCTTTATTTTAAAGGTTATTTCGTTTCCATTAAGGCGTCCGTCGGTGATCTGTTCTACCTTGCTGTTGGAGATGAGGTTCCCGAAAACCATCTGGTATTGCTGCTTGAATGAAAGTTCGTTCTGACCCAGCATCCAGAATCCTTCAACTTTGGCGGGGATTATCCACATCATGGCTTTGTTCCAGCTGTTCCAGTTCTCCTCTGTAGTGACTTCATAGTCGGGCTCCCATTCACCCATGGTAAAAGTATTCGAGACTATCCTGGTTCCCGGTTTCAGGTCGAGCAGCCGCGGCCTGAGCTTGAGATTTATTTCGGGAAGAAGGAACATCGTGATAACGGTAGCTTTTGAAAAATCATATTCGTAGAGATCGGCTTCAATGAAATTTGCCTTCGCGCTGACACCCTCCTGCTCGGCATGCCGCTTTGACAGGGCAACCATGTCGGGGTTGTACTCAATGCCCAGTGCAGTTGCCCCGATTTTGGCCGCTGCTATAACCGTTCGCCCGTCGCCAGACCCGAGATCAATGACATAATCATCAGGTGTTACTTTAGCCATCCTGAGCATGGCGTCGACCAGTTCGTTCGGAGTGGGCACCCATACAACGTCCTTGCCCTGCTGACCAACCTCAGGCACAAAGCCTGACTCTGTTGTTGGAACCTGTGCCCTTAGCAGGGTTACCAGTGTAAAAAGTACACTGACCAGGATGATACGGTTAGAAATGTTTCCAGCTTTCATGTTTTGTGTCGTTTAATTTTCCGAAGAGTTAAAATTAGTTCTTTTCTTCTAATCTTATCATCGAAACAACAAGTTTCGCTATTGCCAGGCAGGAGGTCAGTCCTGGCGATTCCATCCCGATCAGGTTTATAAATCCGGGGTTGCCTCTTTCCGATTCCTCGCGGATGTAAAAATCCCTTACCGCTTCTCCGGGCTTCTGCGTCTTGGGTCTGATACCTGCCATATCGGGCATTATATCATCATATTCCAGGAAAGGCAGGAACTTCCTTGCCGACTTCCAGAATGCCTCCTGCTTCCCGGGATCGACATGGTAATCATATATGTTTGATTCAAGGTATTTTACATCCGGGCCAAGCCTTACGCCTCCGCCCATATCGATGGTGACGTGGATACCAATGCCTTCAAGATTGGTATGAGGCACCGGATAAACAAGCCTCTTCAGAAGCCTGTTTTTCGGAGGCCTGATCCTGAAGTAATCACCCTTGCAGAAGTGAATTGTTAGTCTTTCGTCATTCATTCCTGCCATCCCGGAGACCTTATCAGCAGTGAGACCTGCGGCATTGACGACTATCCGGGTGCTGAAACTGTAACTGCTTCCACCGGCGTCGCTGACGGTGACCTCGTATCCCCCGTCGATCTTCCTGATACCTGTGACTTCGGAGGCATATGCAATCTGGCAGCCATTGTTGAGGGAATTAGTCTCGAGGCGCTTCATCAGGGAATGCGTATCAATAATGCCTGTCTCCGGAGACCAAAGGGCAGCAAGTGCAAAGATCTCAGGTTCTAGCTTCCTGATCTCCCCGGGCCCGAGTATATCCAGGATTACTCCATTGCCTTCCGCTGTTTTCCTTATCCCCTCAATAACAGACACTTCATTTTCGTCGGTTGCCACTATCAGCTTCCCGCACTTATTGAAAGGAACTCCAAACCTGCTGCAGTAATCATACAGCAAATTCCTGCCTTCGACGCACAGCCTTGCCTTAAGGCTGCCCTGCGGGTAGTAAATACCGGCATGGATTACCTCGCTGTTTCGGCTGCTTGTCTCCTGCCCGAACGTAGTATGCTTCTCATTAATAAATACTTCACTGAAGAGCGATGAGGCTTCTTCTGCAATAGCCAGTCCGATCACACCGGCACCAATTATAGTGATTTGAGCGTCCATATGATTCCGTAGCCAAAAATAAGCTTAATAATTTTTGTGCAACTAATAAGTGAAAAAATTACCTTTAAATCAGATTAGTTTAAGAAATGAGAGTGAAATCAATAATTCCCGCCGCAACAGCTCTTATTCTCCTGTCGGCTTCATGTGACGAGAAGGAACAGACTCCGATCGACAGGTTATTGGTTGTTGAAAGGCATAATGTCCAAAACACTGCAGTCGACAGCCTGAGCTCATTGTCAGTAGGTAACGGGAGATTTTCGTTCACAGCCGACATCACGGGACTACAGACTTTCCCGGGTTCTTATGCCGGGGGCATACCTCTGGGAACTATGGCTGAGTGGGCCTGGCACTCAGATCCCAATCCCGGTAATTATTCCCTTGCAGATGTATACAGGAGCTATGACGTGCATGGCCGTACCGTCGAGTATGTGCACCAGTTCAGGGCTGCTGACGGACCAGTGAAATGGGGAGCAACAGAGTGGCTCAGGGCCAATCCGCATAAAATCCATCTGGGCGTAATAGGACTGCACATACTCATGAGCAATGGAAGTGAGGCTTCCATAAATGATATTGAAGATCCACATCAGGTTCTCGATCTGACCGGGGGAATTCTTCAGAGTACATTTTCCGTTGAGGGAAAAAAGGTAAAGGTAACAACGGTGTGCCATCCCGGGCAGGACATCGTTTCCGCCGCAGTTGAATCGGACCTGCTGAAGGAGGACAGGCTGGCTGTAAAGATCATCTTCCCTCATGCTGTCGGGTTATGGTCGGGTTTTGATTTCGGTTCGCCTGAAGGGCATGAAACAATCCTCAGGAAAGGAGAGAAGGGCGTCGCTGTTTTTGAAAGGTTACAGGACAACGACAGGTACTTTCTGACATTAAACCATGGCGGCGGCGAAGTAAAGGAATTAAAGGAACATTTTTACCTGGTTAGTCCGGATACCGGTTCAACCAGTCTGAAGATATCATGCCTGTTTACGAAGTCCGATCCGGGATCAGTACCGCCTGATTTTACTTCCGTTAGTGAAGCCAGTGTGAAAAGCTGGGAAGATTTCTGGATGAGCGGGGGAGCGGTAGATTTTTCAGGCTGCACCGATCCAAGGGCAAAGGAGCTTGAGAGAAGAATCGTACTATCGCGTTACCTCACAAGGATCCAGTGCAGCGGCTCTCTTCCGCCTGCGGAAACAGGGCTTACTTACAACAGCTGGTTCGGAAAGTTCCACCTGGAGATGCACTGGTGGCACGCCGTGCATTTTGCCCTCTGGCAGAAGGCGGATATTCTTGAAAACCAGATGGGCTATTATGAGGATATCATTGGAAATGCAAGGCAAACTGCTGCTCATCAGGGATACAGGGGCGTAAGATGGCCGAAGATGACTGACCCGGAAGGCCGCGAAAGCCCCAGCGGAGTAGGCACTTACCTGATCTGGCAGCAGCCTCACCCGATATTCTTTGCAGAACTGCTCTATCTCAATGCTGCCGACAGGAAGGCAGTTCTTGATAAGTACAGCAAACTGGTTTTTGAAACTGCCGATTTCATGGCATCCTACGCCTGGCGCGATTCAACCGGCAGGTATATACTCGGGCCGGTTCTCATCCCGGCACAGGAGAGCCTGAACAGGGAAACGACCATCAACCCTGTTTTTGAGATCGTATACTGGCACTGGGGCCTGAAAACAGCTATCGAATGGAAAAGGAGAATGGGAGAGAAGCCTGACCCCCTGTGGACAGATGTCTATAGAAACCTGGCTGAACTGCCGGTCATGGACGGCCTCTATCTGTGTTCAGAAGATACAAGGGATTCGTACACCAATCCCCGGTATATGAGCGACCATCCCATCGTTTCAGGGATAAAGGGTGTGATGCCGGATACCAGGCTTGTCGACGACAGAATCCTTGGCAACTCCCTCGATACCATCCTGAAGAAATGGAACTGGCGGTCTACCTGGGGATGGGATTTTCCGATGCTGGCGATGGCAGCGGCATCAATAGGCAGAGAAGAACAGGCAGTTGATTTCCTTCTCATGGATGCTCCAAAAAACCGTTATCTTGCGAACGGACACAATTACCAGGATGCGAGACTGGCACTATATTTGCCGGGAAATGGTGGATTACTGACAGCAGTGGCAAAAATGTGTGTTGAAGGTAATTTCCCACATAATGGAAAATGGAATGTAAGGTGGGAGAACCTTAATGAATATGTTAGATAAAAGATTAATAATCAGTAATATGAAGTATAAAATGTTCCGCGCGGCAATTGCAGTGTTAATACTGGCTGCATCTCCGCTTCTGATAAGCGGCCAGACGAACAGCAGGGGAGAAATGCCCCAGTATCTCTTTCCGGGTTTCAGCAAAAGCGACGTTCTGATGAAAGGAGGAAAGATCAACACCACTTCCATAAACTTCAATACGGTTACCGGAAAAATGGTATTCGTCAACAATGAAAAATACTATGACCTGACTAACCCGGAAATGGTAGATACAGTCCTGGTGAACGGCTGCAAGTTCGTTCCGGTCGGAAAGACATTTTACCAGGTGCTTTTCTCGGGACCGGTAATTCTGTACCTTCAGCACAAGGGCACCCTTATGTCGGCCGGAAAACCTGTCGGCTACGGAGGCACTTCACAAACAGCTTCCTCCAATTATATTTCAAGTATCGAGCAGTCGGGATACCAGTTTAACCTGGCCCTTCCGGCTGACTTTATTGTAAATCCTTCCAACGTCTATTGGATAAGATCTGGAGATAATTGGTTTGATTTCACTACTGAGAAGCAGTTCCTGGCCATCTTTCCTGATAAATCCCAGAAGCTTAAAGCCTTCATAAAGGAGAACAGGATAAAGATCGATAAAACCGAAAGCCTCATTAAACTTGTCGAATACGCATCTTCCATGCAATAGTCTGGTAATTTGCCGGTACAGGCAACAGGTTTGAGAACGTTGGAGAGCGTCGGGAATAATATAAACTGTCAGCGGTTTCCCGGGAGTGCATTTCGTAAACCCGGAAACGCAATCCGTAAAACGTACCAAATTTCCCCCTTGCATTATATATATATTTAAGGAGTTAACGAACCTGATCTTCTTAGTTTTAGTAGAAATGTTTCTTAATTTTGCCTGAGGCATTGTGCCCTGAGAGTTATGAAAAGGTATATATCTGTGGTTCCTGTTCTGCTGCTCCTGGCAGCAATGACCTTAAGTACGGATGCCGCCGGCCAGGAGAACTTAAAGCCACCTCCAAAGAATGACAGAAGTGAGAATGTGGATACGGCTCTCATCAATTCCTATGTCAGGAAGGGCCTGCTCAATCTGAACAAGAAACTTTATAACCTTGGAAAAGTCGCTGCTTATATTGATTCCGCAACTGTTGCCTGCGAAAAGAGCGACTATGAGTTTCCAGCCCTGCTCCATGCCCTGAAGGCTGAGTATCTCTATGAGACCGGGGATTTTACCAAATCGGAGGCAGAGACCTCCATAGCAGTAAGAAAATCAGAAGAAGAAAAGAACTACAGGCTCCAGGCGCTTTCGTACATCTTTTTAGGAAAATATTACCAGCGGACAGGTTTCTTCCAGGAAAGTATAAACAATTATAACAAGGCTATCCAGCTTGCCGAAGAAAGAAAACTGCAGGGTATCAAGCCAAAGGCCTATGACGGCAAGTCAGGCGTTTACTACGCGGTGAACGACCTCAACGAGCGCATAAACAATCTAAGGAAGATGATTGAAACGTCTCTCGCCGAAAAGGACACGCTATTTGCAGAGGACGGTCTGCTTAGACTTGGCACGGTATTTACAGAGGACAGCAGGGATTTCAGAATAGCTGCTGCTACCCTCAGGGAATGCATCAGGCTGTCGCTCGCAGGAAGAGATACCGCCTATGCCGCTCATGCCATGGCAAACCTGGGCTGGAATTTCTATGTCGAGAAAATGTACGATTCAGCCCTTTATTATTACCAGGTGGCACTCAAGCTGAGTGTTCCGACAAGGGTTTACGGGGTATCCGGCAATGCACTTGGAAACCTGGGAACCATATACCGCGATCTGGGAGAATACCAGGAAACCTACCGCG
>JALONU010000248.1 GCA_025454775.1 Bacteroidales bacterium
AGTGTTCGGACCCTGGACCGAGGATGGCGTTATAAAAGTAGCAAGGCTCATCGATGCAGCCGACAGGCCCGATTCAGTTCATGTAAGGCATATCCTCATCACAGCAGGTCAGTCAAGGACACTTGAACAGTCGCAGGCAGTAGCCGACAGTCTCCTGAAACTGATCAAGTCAGGCACTTCGTTTGAAACAGTTGCAAAAGACAACTCGGAAGACCAGGGTTCTGCCCAGATAGGGGGAGATCTTGGCTGGTTCCCCGAAGGGATGATGGTATTACCATTCAATAACGCCTGCTTCACAGCTAAAAAGGGAGAATTACTTACTACCCAGACAAGTTTCGGAACTCATATTATCGAGATCCTCGACCAGTCGAAAAAATCCAGGAAATATGATCTCGGCATCCTGGACAGGAAGATAGAACCAAGCACAACAACTAATCAGATTATATACAGCGCAGCAGGGCAGTTCGCAGGCAGCAGCGACACCTACGAGAAGTTCAACGCTACAATCGCTGCACAGAACCTCAACAAGAGGATCGCAAGCGATGTAGCGCCTTCGCAGAAAACGCTGCCCGGCCTCGACAACCCGAGAGGACTCATAATATCCCTCTTTGCAACCAAAGAAGGCCAGATAATCCTCGACAACAGCAGCCAGGCTGTTTTTGAGGTCGGCGATAAATATGTCGTCGCATACTGCACCAGGGCCCAGGAAGAAGGACTGGCACCCCTCAGGGATGTAGAAAGCGAAATCAGGTTTGCAATAATTAAGGATAAAAAAGCAGAACTCATTTCCGGGGAATTCATTTCCAAAAACAGTACCGGTAAAACACTGCAGGATCTTGCTGCGGAAATGAACCTCAACGTGCAGGAAGCTGCCCAGATAAACTTCAGGTCGTACAATATTCCCGGGATAGGCATGGAACCGGCTCTTATAGCCGCCGCTTCTTCTGCAGGGGAGGGTATTCTCTCCGGTCCGGTGAAGGGAATAAACGGAGTGTACATGCTCACCGTCAACAGCGTGACAGTGCCTGCAGAGCAGGATCTGAAGCTGCTCAGGGAACGGCTTTCAATGACATACCAGATGAGAGGTTCATATGAAGCCTTCGAAGCCCTGAGGAAGAACTCGGAGATAGTCGACAAGAGATATAAATTCTATTAACAGACTGATCAAGAAACCAATAGGGTGTCTCAATAGCTTTTAAACACCCCCCATCCCCCCAAGGGGGGCTCTATAAGTTACATAAAATCAATAAGTCCCCCCTGCCTTGCTCTGCCGAAGCGGCTACGCGAAGGCGAAGGGGGATTTAGGGGTGTCTGAAAAAGAGATTACTTTTAAGACATCCTCTTTTTTGTCCCCGCCCCTGAAATTTCTTAACTTTATTCCCGGTATTAGGTCTTACTGAAATACTAGCGGCCGTGATGCGAAAAGTATTCCTGCAATTCATGGTTCTGTTTTCATTCCTTCCGGGTGTATCAGGGCATCATCCTTATTACGTTTTACAGGCCGACACTGCGTCAATAAACAGCCGGAATGCAAATCTTTTTGCCGAAGCACGAACAAATCCCGATCTGACAATGCTTATGGCTCAGAGGACACTTGGCGAGTCGAGGGATATAAATTACAAAAAAGGAATGGCAGACGCATCGCTGGCCCTGGGATCGGCATGGCTGACCAGGTATTTCAACAAGTACGACAGCGCATTGTATTACTGCATGCAGGCTTATGAACTTTACCGCGCGATCGAAGAGAGCCGGGGCAAGGCGAGGGCTTGTTATTACCTTTCATATGTCTACAGCATTAAAGGCGATCTGGATGAATCGGAACGTTATGCATCACTGAGCCTTAACTTTTTCAAGGAAGCAGGCGATACCAGAGGTGTGATCAATGCATACCATGTTCTCTCCTACGTGGCAAAACAGCAGAACGACCTTAAAAAGGCAAGGGGACTTATCAACGAAGCCGTTGAACTTGCACGATCGGCCGGCGACACTGTAAACCTTGCGGATGTACTTAACACCCTGGGCAATATCTATAAGGACATGACCCTCTTCAAGCCTGCCATCGATGCTTATTTTGAAGCTCTCGGACTGTGGGAATCAATAGGAGACAGTAACGGCCTCTCAATAGCATACGGAAGCCTGGGACTTATGTATTATTACCAGCAGGAATGGGATAAAGCCCTTGAATACTGCTTCAGGAAGGTTTCTGTCTCAGAGGCCCGGGGAAAGATCTATGAGCTTAGCAAAACCTATAACACGATAGCAGGGATTTACAAGGCAAAAACAGAGTTAGACAGTGCTTTGTATTTCCTGAACATGGGGCTGAAGCTTAACACTGACATGAATTACGCGCCAGGTATTGCATCGACCTGCAACGACATTGCCTCTGCCTTTATGACCATCCCCAGGCTTGACTCGGCACAAAAATATATCGATCGTGCCATCGCCACCGCACGCAGATCAGCAGATCCTGCCCTGGTTGAATATTATCTGACTCTAGGTAACATCCTGAAGATGAAAGGTGAAACTTCCTCTGCATTGCGGCATATTTCGGAAGCATACAGCACAGGAAGGGAGAAGAAACTGCCTATGATAGTTCGTGATGCATCAATCCTGCTGAGTGACATATATGCATCATTAAACCGTAACGATCTGGCTTACAGATATCTGAAGGAATACCACCAGATAAATGACAGTATCAGCAACGATGAGTTCCACAGGCAGGTGACAAGGATGGAGATCCAGTATGATTTCGATAAAAAACAAAAAGCTGCCGAATATGCAAGGATGGAAGAAAGGATGATGAACGAGAACAGGATAAACAGGCAGAGGCTTTATCTGACAGGCCTTGCGGTTCTCCTGGCACTCGTAGCCCTGATGTCATTCCTCTATATCCGCCATAACAGGCTTCGTGCACGCTATGCACAGATCGATCTCGAACAGAGGCTGCTGAGAGCCCAGATGAATCCTCACTTCATTTTCAATTCCCTGAGTGCAGTACAGGATCTTATACTTTCCGGGAGGCTTCAGAATGCAGGCACTTATCTCGCAAAGATCGCAAGGCTTATGCGCAATATTCTTGAAAGCTCCCGCGAGGAATTCATTCCATTGAACAGGGAGATAGAAACCGTCAGACTATACCTCGACCTGCAGAAGCTGAGATTTGAAGAGGTGTTTGACTATGATATCTCACTCGATGACGCAATTGATCCGGCTGGTATTTCAATTCCTCCAATGCTTACTCAGCCCTGTGTGGAGAATTCAATCGAACACGGGCTCCTTCCATTGAAAGCAAAAGGCCGCCTGGCGGTCTCCTATACCATGATGAACGGATTACTGAAGCTGGAAGTCACCGATAACGGTGTTGGCAGAAAGGAAGCGGCAGCACGTTCGGAGATCAGAAAGGATAAACGATCAGTATCGTCAGTGATAACCTCGGAAAGACTGGATAACTTCAGGAAGACCCTTCGCAATAAAAAGATCAGCTTTGAAATCACTGACCTGTTTATCCGGGAAAAGGCTGCAGGGACAAGGGTGGTGATAATGCTCCCCTACAAAAAGATCTTTTCATGAAACACTTCAAAAAATGAATACAGTTATAATTGATGACGAAGCAGGGGTAAGAAATACTATCAGCTCGCTGCTGTCCGTCAATTTCCCTGATATTAAGATCCTGTCAACCGCCACCTCGGTTGCAGACGGGTATGAGGCAATAGTTAATAACAGGCCTGATCTGGTTTTTCTCGACATAGAGCTGCCCGACGGAACAGCCTTTGATCTCCTGAAGAAATTCTCCAGGATAACATTCAGGATAATCTTCGTGACAGGGCACCAGGAGTACGCTCTTGATGCAATCAAGGTAAGCGCTCTCGACTACATCCTGAAACCTGTTGATCCCGACGAACTGATAAGGGCTGTGGAAAGAGCCGGGGAACTCATCAGCCATGAAGAACAGATGCTTAAGTTCAGTGCCCTGGCAGA
>JALONU010000072.1 GCA_025454775.1 Bacteroidales bacterium
AAAAATAAAAAAACATATAATGAAAAGAAGAACCCTGACTATCCTATTGATCCTGACGATTTTATGCCCGGGGATCTCATTTGCACAGAAGAAAAAAGAATCATCAAAAGAACCTGAAAAGAAAGAGAACGGAATTTCATCTTCCACGTTTTCAGGCCTTTCGTTCCGGAGCATTGGCCCCGCATGGGCATCGGGAAGGATCTCCGACTTTGCAGTGAATCCGCAGAACCATTCCGAAATCTATGTCGGTGTCTCTGCGGGCAATATCTGGAAAACCACAAACAACGGCACAACATGGTCGCCGGTATTCGATTCCTACGGAGCTTATGCCATAGGCTGCCTCGCCATAGATCCTAATAATCCCTATGTTATCTGGGCAGGTACAGGCGAGAACAACCACCAGCGCCAGCTTGGTTACGGCGACGGCGTAAACAAGTCTGAAGACGGCGGAGGAAGCTGGAAGAACATGGGACTTAAGGACTCAAGGCAGATTGGAATGATAGTTATCGATCCGCGCAATTCAGATGTGGTTTATGTCGCAGCTGAGGGTTCTATCTGGGGGCCGGGCGGCGAAAGGGGGCTTTACAAGACAACCGACGGAGGCAAGACATGGAACAAGGTTCTCGATATCAGCGAGAACACCGGGGTGAACAACGTGATTATGGACCCTCGCAATCCCGATGTTCTCTACGCGACTTCAGAACAAAGAAGAAGGCATGTCTACACAAAGATCGGAGGAGGACCAGAATCGGCAGTCTACAAATCCAAAGATGCCGGAAAAACGTGGGATAAGATAATGAAGGGGCTCCCTTCAGGCGACATCGGAGGAATGGGAATAGCCATCTCACCAGTGAATCCTGACATTCTATACCTTATTGTCGAAGCTGCTGGTGATAACAGTGGTTTCTACCGGTCAGAAAACAGGGGCGCCTCATGGCAGAAAATGAGCTCTCATGCATCAAGCGGACAGTATTATAATGAAATATACTGCGATCCCAAAAACGTCGATAAGGTTTACAGCATGGAGACAGTATCGCAGGTGACTCTCGATGCAGGCAAGACATGGACATCTGTCGGGAATAACCAGAGGCATGTTGATGATCATGCACTATGGATAGATCCGGATAATACCGACCATCTCTACATCGGAGGCGACGGAGGCATCTATGAAACCTGGGACGGAGGAAAGAATTATATCTTCAAGTCGAACCTTCCAATAACCCAGTTTTACAGGGTTAATGTCGACAACGCACTTCCCTTCTACAATGTTTACGGAGGTACACAGGACAACAATTCCATGGGCGGCCCGTCGCGAAATATAAACAGGGACGGCGTTGTGAACGACGACTGGTTCGTAACAATGGGAGGCGACGGCTTCTGGGTTGCCATCGACCCTGTTGACGAGAATATCGTATATACCGAGTACCAGTACGGAAATGCATACCGGTACGACAAGAGAAGCAAGGAGACGGTAAGCATCAAGCCGATCCCGCCGAAAGGAGAAAAGACCTACAGGTGGTACTGGGATACCCCGCTGATAATCAGCCCTCACCAGAGAGAAAGGATATACATGGCGGCGAATAAGGTGTTCCGCAGCGACGACCGCGGAAACAGCTGGCAGGTGATCTCCGATGATATCACCAGGAACGAGGACAGGAACCAGTTCAAGGTTATGGGAAAATACTGGAGCATCGATGCAGTTGCAAAGGATGTTTCCACATCCCTGTGGGGACTCACAGTCTCACTTGCCGAGTCGAAGGTGAAAAAAGACCTCCTCTATGCCGGCACTGACGACGGTGTGATAGCCATCACCGAGGATGGCGGGAAGAGCTGGAGAAGGGTTACCTCATTCCCCGGGGTTCCGGAGTATACATATGTAAGCGACATCCTTCCCGACAGGTTCAACGAGAACGTGGTATATGCTTCCTTCAACAACATGCTCCAGGACGATTTCAAACCGTATATACTGAAAAGCACCGACAAGGGAAAGACCTGGACTATGATAACAAACAAGCTTCCTGTGAATGGTTCAATTCATTCTTTAGAGCAGGATCCTGTCAATCCCAACCTCTTGTTTGCCGGTTCGGAATTATCCTTCTTCGTTTCAGTTGACGGAGGCAATGAATGGTTTGAGTTTAAATCTGGTCTGCCTACTTCAGCCGTAAGGGATATAGTTATCCAGGAACGTGAGACCGACCTTGTAATATGCACCTTTGGCAGGGGTTTCTATATTCTTGATGATTATTCTCCTCTGAGAAACTTCAGCAAGGACCTTCTTGACAAGGATGGATATATTTATCCGGTAAAGGAAGGAAAGATGTTCGTTCAGTCTGAAGGATTCGACAACCAGGGATCTATGTATTACAAGGCAAAGAACCCGGACTTCGGAGCTACGATATTCTATTATGTAAAAGAGGTACCCGAATCGCTGAAATCGATAAGACAGAAAAAGGAAAAAGAATTGTTTGAAAAAGGAGAAAAGATCCCACAGCCTGCCTACGAAGAGCTTCAGGCTGAAGAAAAGGAGGTTAAACCTTACCTTGTTTTCACTATCACCGACGAAAGCGGTAATGTAGTGCGACAGATCCATAAATCTGCATCTAAGGGAATGGGAAAGCTAACCTGGGATTACACCTACACGGGTGTTTCTCCGGTCCAGACCGCAAAATTCGATCCTGTGAGCTCCGGAAGGAACGGGATAATGGCGATGCCCGGAACATATAAGGTTTCCATGGCCATGGTGACGAAAGGAGAGCAGAAAGAGCTGGCTGGTCCGGTTTCATTTAACTGCAAGCCTCTCGACATAGTGACCTTCCCCTCCACCGACAACAGCGCCAAGCTGGCCTGGCTGAAGGAAGCATCTGAATATTCGCGGACCGTATACGGGACCATAAACTACACAAACGAGCTTCTGAACCGTGCAAATGCTGTTGCCCAGGCGCTCCAGGGAACACCTGCCTCGACTCCGGCAATGAAGAAGGAAGCCGCAAGGATCATCACGGAGCTGGAGAATATTAATTTCATCTTCAACGGACAACCTGCAAAAGCAAGCTCCGAAGAGATACCTCCGTCAGACGTTCCTCTGCGCGACCGCCTGGGAGAGATAGCAATAAACAGCTACAGCCTTAGCGGGAACATCTCCACGATTGCAAAAGAGCAGCTGACTGTACTTAAAGCCGAGTTCCCTCCTGTCCTGGCAAAAGCAACAAAGGCCGGCGAGGATCTCCGTGCTCTTGAAAAGCAACTTGATGATATCAAGGCACCGTGGACACCGGGAAGGGTACCCAGGTTGTGAGTGCGAGAGTGCGATAGAGCGATGTGTAGTTGGATGATGAGATTGCTTCGTCCCGATAAATCGGGACTCGCAATGACAGTAGATATGGACAAGTTCCCCTCCCGGGAGGTTGGGGTGGGTTTAGAATAAAAATTAAAATTAATATTGAATATGAAGAAAAACTTATTGATCCTGATGCTGCTGGCAACCACCGGCAGCATCTTTGCACAGCAGCAGATGAAACCCGAAGAAACGGAGGACTGGTCGAAACAGCCTCCGATAGTAAATCCTGGAAGACCGGGGCAGCCCCCATCGGATGCAATAATCCTGTACCGGGGCCCCCAGGATGCTGTTAACTGGGTCCACGAGAACGGAACTTCAATAAAATGGATTACCGATACTTCTCTTACGGTCACAGCCCGAAGCGGAGGCATTAAGACAGTAAGGTCTTTCGGCGACTGCCAGCTTCACATTGAATGGAGATCGCCATCGGTTGTTAGCGGAACAGGCCAGGGAAGAGGTAACAGCGGAGTATTTCTGATGGGTAAATATGAACTTCAGGTGCTCGATTCCTATAACAATGAGACATATTACAACGGCCAGGCAGGATCGATCTACAAACAGTTCATCCCGCTGGTTAACGCAAGCCGGAGACCTGGAGAATGGCAATCCTATGATGTCATCTTCATGGCACCCAGGTTCAATCCTGAAGGCCAGCTGCTGAGCCCTGCCTACTTTACCGTATTTCATAACGGCGTACTGATACAGAACCATGTCGGACTTAGGGGCCCTACCGAATATATCGGCATTCCTGTTTACAAGGCTCATGAGGACAAGCTTCCCATCAGCCTGCAGGACCATGGTAATCCGGTGTCGTTCAGGAATATATGGATAAGGGAGCTGTAAAAGAAGTTCCTGGTTCCTGAATGTCTTTCAGGTAGTTTCAGGAGATTGCTTCGTCCCGATAGCCCGGGACTCGCAATGACGGTTAATAATATTAAAATTGTGATACAATCCGGGAAACGCTGTGCCAGAAAGCAAAATCGTTCGGATATGACGGTCTTGAGCTGGCATGCTGGGGAGATCATTTCGAGGTCAGCAAGGCTAATGACGCTTATTGCAGCTCGAAGCGCAAACTTCTTGAGAAATCTCAATCTCTAATCATCTTGTTGGTCAGGCTGTTACAGACCGCATTGACGAACGTCACAAATCAATCCTGCCGGACTACGTCTGGGGAGACGGAAATCCTGAAGGAGTACGGAAACGTGCAGCAGAGGAAATGATAAAGACAGGAGAAGCCGCTAAAAGGCTTGGCGTGAGCATTGTGAATGGTTTCACAGGAAGCCCGATATGGCATCTCATTTATTCTTTTCCTGCCGTGCCTGCAAAAATGATCGACGACGGTTATGCCGAGTTTGCAAAGAGATGGATACCAATACTCGACGTATATCATGAACTGGGGGTAAGATTTGCACTGGAATCTCATCCTACTGAAATCGCTTTCGACATTGCGTCGGCAAGAAGAACACTGAAAGCGCTCGACAACCATTCCAACTTCGGATTCAACTTTGATCCCTCGCATTTCGGATACCAGGGTGTCGATTATGTCAGCTTCATCTATGAGTTTGCTGAGAAGATCTTCCATGTTCATATGAAGGACGCAGAATGGTCCGATACTCCAACCGAAGCAGGGGTTTTCGGGGGTCATACCGAGTTCGGCACAAAGGGAAGGTACTGGGATTTCAGAAGCCTTGGAAGAGGAAAGATAAATTTTGAAGAGATAATCCGGGCGCTTAACCGTATCGGTTACAAGGGCCCGCTCTCAGTGGAATGGGAAGACAGCGGTATGGACAGAGAACATGGAGCTAAAGAGGCATGTGCCTTTGTGAAGTCTGTCGACTTCCCTCCCTCGGCAATTGCATTCGATGCCGCATTTGAAAAATAACAAACCAACTGAAATAACCTGATTAATTTCCTGAAAACCAACTTCTTGATTATGGATATTGCAATTAAAAAGACCCAGCTCTTCAACGCAAGCTGTGTTGCGCTGGTCGTCACTGCTCTCGCCTTTGCAACAAGAGGTTCTTTTGTTGAGGCATGGGCTGCTGAATTCAGTCTCACACACACACAGGTGGGCTGGATCGTCGGAACTGCTTTCTGGGGTTTCACCCTGGCAATGGTCTTCGGAGGACCGCTTGTCGATATAATCGGGCTGGGACGCATCCTGGCTATAGCATTCCTCTGCCATGTGGCAGGTATTGTTCTTACAATAGTTGCTACCGGTTTCTGGACTCTTTTCATCTCGACACTTTTTATAGGCATAGCCAATGGCAGTGTGGAGGCTGCCTGCAATCCGCTGATAACGAGCATGTACACTGAAGAAAAAACCAGGCGCCTCAACAGGTTTCACGCATGGTTCCCTACCGGCATTGTGATCGGCGGGCTTATCGTTTATCTTTTCAATAACATCGGCCTCGAAAACTGGCGGTATTCGATGGGCATAATGCTTATACCGACGTTCATCTACGGGTATATGTTCCTGAACAAGAAGTTCCCTCAGACAGAACGAGTAGTTTCGGGATTCTCATACAAGGATATGCTCAAAGCCTGTGTAAGTCCGCTGTTCATATTCATGGCTCTGTGCATGATACTTACGGCTGCCACTGAATTGGGAACAAACCAGTGGATCGCAGCCCTGCTTGCCAATGTCTCAAATAACCCGATCCTCCTGCTTGTCTGGATATCGGGAATTATGGCACTGGCACGCCAGTTCGGCGGAACCTTTGTACATAACACCAGGTCCACCGTGATCCTGCTTGCCTCTTCAATACTGGCATTTATAGGACTGATACTGATGGGATACACCAATGGCATTATGGTATTTGCCGCTGCCGGGATATTCGCCCTGGGTATTGCTTTCTTCTGGCCGACGATGCTGGGATTCGTTTCTGAGAACATACCCCAGAGCGGTGCCCTTGGATTGGCTATCATGGGCGGTATAGGATTCCTGGGCGGGGCAATTGCCCAGCCGGTGCTTGGAGCCATTTTTGATGCAAGAACTACACTGGCGATCCCGGATGGCCAGGTCCTGGATGTTCTTAAAAATGCAGCTGCCGGAACCGCTGAAGCTGCAGCCTGGGCAAAAGCCCAGCTTTCCGGCGGTGCAGATACTTTAAGATTCGTGGCAATAGTACCAGCGATCCTTATTGCAGCATTCACATATCTGCACTTCAGAAAAAAATGATAGGTGATAATCTCAATGGCCCCCCTCCTGGGAGGTTGGGGTGGGTTAGAAGAGATTTGTGAAATTATTAGATAAATGAAAATATGAAAAAGATAAAAATGGGGATGATTGGAGGCGGTATAGGCGCCTTCATTGGAGATGCCCACAGAAGGGCTTCAAGAATATGCAATGATTATGAACTTGTCGGAGGTGTGTTTGATGCAGATTATGAAAAGAGCAAAGAATTTGCCGCCGGAGTAGGTATTCCCCTTCAACGCTGCTATAAAAGCGTCGATGCCCTTATCAAGACGGAGTTGTCACTTCCTGCCGCCGAAAGGATGGAAGTAGTGGCTATCGTGACACCTAATGCCCTTCACTACGGCTTTGCAAAAAAACTGCTCGTAGCCGGTTTCAACGTCATTTGCGAAAAGCCGATGACTATGACCGTAAAGGAAGCTCAGGACCTGGAGAAACTGGTGGCAAAGACGAAAAAGACATTCGCACTCACACACACATACACCGGATACCCGATGGTAAGGCAGATGAGAGATCTTATCAGGAAAGGGGTGCTCGGAACTATCCAGAGAATAGATGCACAATACTACCAGGGCTGGATAAACTCAATAATATACGGAACAGGAAGCAGGATAACCGGCGTCTGGAGGCTCGACCCGAAACATGCCGGTGTCAGCAGCTGTATGGGCGACATAGGAGTACATGCTTTCAATCTTATCGAATTCACCACCGGACTGGAAGTGAAGGAGGTCCTCTCCGACCTTAACTCAGTAAAGGAAGGTATTCAACTCGACCTCGACGGGACCGTGCTTATCCGTTTCAGCAATAAAAAGCTGAAGGGAGTGATAAGAGCCAGCCAGGTATGCGGCGGTCTCGAGAACGACATCGTCATTTCGGTATACGGGTCAAAGGGAAGCCTGAGGTGGGGACAGGAAAATCCAAACTACCTCTACTTCTACAGCGATTCCGAACCGACGAGGATTTACAAACCTGCCCACGGGTATAATATGAAGAATGCGGAGGAAGCGCATACCATGCCGGCCGGACACCCGGAAGGCATCTATGAGGCTCTTGCCAATATATATAAAGGTGCAGCTAAGTCTATAAGGAAGCAAAAATTCGATCCTTGCGAGTTCCCGACAGTCCATGATGGCGTGAGAGGCATGAAATTCATCCATGCTGTTGTGAATTCCAATGGTAAGGGGAATGTTTGGGTGAAGGTGTAGAATACAAAAACGAAAAGAAATGAAAGACCTATCAAGACGCAAATTTCTTGCACTGACAGCAGGTTCTGCAACCCTGGCCATGATACCCTTTGATATTGCATCGCCGACAGGGGCCGCTATTGCCTTGCCAAAGAAACCAAACTCTAAATTCAGAGGCGTGCAGGTAGGAGCCATTACCTACAGCTGGCGGAGCATGTCGCCGACAGCAGAAGATACTCTTAACTATTGCCTGCAATGCGGGATCAGTTCAATAGAATTAATGAGCAATACCATTGAGCTTTATGCGGGGATCCCTCAGGCTCCGGCAAGGCCGGCAAGGGATGCAACCGACGAGCAGAAGGCTGCATACCAGAAAGCTTCGCAGGAGGTAGCTGCTGCCCAGAAGAAATGGCGCACCGAAGTTCCCATGACAAAATTAGAGGAACTCAGGAAAATGTATAACAAGGCCGGAGTTAAAATACATATAGCCAAGTTCTCACCGGAAAACTGGTCCGACGAGGAGATCGACTATGCATTCAGGGCAGCAAAAGCTCTCGGGGCAAAAGGCGTCTCTACCGAAATTGGTGATAAGGCCTGCGAAAAGCTGGGGCCCGTCGCACAAAAATACGGAATGTATGCCATTATGCACCAGCACCTTCAGCCGGGACAGGCAGGATGGACATTCGAGAAATTTCTGGAATACTCTCCTGCTATAATGCTTAACTTCGATGCAGGACATTATTTCGGGGCAACAGGCCTGCATCCCAACGGGATCATAGAAAAGCTGCACGACAGGATCGTCAGCGTCCACATGAAAGATAAAACAGGCCCGAAAGGTA
Organism: Bacteroidales bacterium; assembly: GCA_025454775.1. Lineage (GTDB taxonomy): Bacteria > Bacteroidota > Bacteroidia > Bacteroidales > VadinHA17 > LD21. The sequence goes on from JALONU010000072.1 coordinate 8,557, forward strand.
CTCCGCCGAACACAAACATGGAATGGGGAAAAGGAGAAACTCCGATAAAGGAGATCCTCCTTCTCGTCAGCAAGAATAAATGGCCTATAAACGTGGATATAGAGCTCGAATACCCCGTTCCTGAAGGATCAGATGCCGTTAAAGAAGTAAAGAAATGCGTTGACTACTGCAGGAATATCCTGGCGTAATTACTTTTTCTTCTTCAGCAGTACAAAAGCAACAGCACCGACAACTACCACTCCGATGAGGATACCTGCTATAAGGCCTGCGGAGCCTTTTTCCTTTGCCGCACCGGGGGTATCGTCTTCAATATCATAATACTGAGTCGGTTTTGCGTCGGTATCCATATTGACGGTATCCTTCTGCGGTTTAGGTTGTTCCTGTGCCATGGCAGCAGTCAATCCGCTGATCAGCAGCATTACTGAGAACGAGATCGCTAATATTGATTTCTTCATCTTTATGTATTTAATTTATTTAATAGTTTTTAATATTTCATCATATCTCCTTGCGAGCTCCGGATCTGCTTCCCTGTATGAATCAGCCAGAAGGATCAGTGCCGGTTTGTATCCCGGATTGATTGCCAGGCACCTTTTGAGAAGATCCCTGGCTCTGCCGATATCGCCTGCAGACATGATCTTCGCAGATTCGACATAGGCCTGGAAATACTTGCTGTTCACCCTGATCAGCCTGCTGTAATAATCCAGGGCAAGATCATACTGCTTCCTGAAAGCTGCAATATTCCCCATGTACATAAGGGCAGGTTCAAAATCAGGATTCAGGTCAAGTGTCCTTCCAAGAGCTGAATCTGCTTCAGCGTATAAACCAGTATTGTAAAGAGCCCGTGCAAAATTATAAAAAATCATTTCATCCCTGCAACCTCCGCTTATTACATTCCTGAACAGGGCGGCAGCTTTCCCGCTATCCCCGCTTTCCAGTGCTGTAAAAGCCTCATAATCAGTATGCGACTTCCTTTTAAGCACGGCACAAAGAGGTACTCCTGAAGCATATACCACATGTATGGCATCCTCAGGAGGCCATATTCCTGACTTAAGCTTGCCGGGATGGATGTACCTGTTGGCAATTATGGCATAGTCCCAGTCGTCCATGCTTCTCTCCTCGTTCCTGATGTATTTTGTTGTCACACCCTTCAGATCCCGGAATTGCCAGGCGACGGTGAAAGTAGCGGCGATTACAGCTGAATCCTCTCCCTTTTCAGCGAGATGACCCTTAAGCCATTCGGAAGCTTCAGTCTGGCTGATGTAGTAATAATCCGTTTCATAATTACCATAGGCACCCTTCAGTCCCCCGGTAAACTCGTTGTAATAGATGTAGCTGTACCTGGTATTCTCAGCCATGAACCTTACCGGATGAATTCCGAGAATCAGGATCAATGCAAAGGGGATCCATTTATAAATCTTTCGTCCTGGCTGTTCGGCAAGCAGATTGAATCCGATCGCTGAAACCAGCACCAGTGAAGGGTAAACGAACAGGAACTGACGCCATGAGCTGTAAATATTTGATTCATTGATAAGTACAAATGAGACCGGGAAGATAAGAGTAAACAGCACAAGCAGAATGATAAGAGATCTGTCCGAATTCAGCAGCTTCCTTGTGTGGAACAGCAGGATGACAGCTCCTGCCCATACTGCTGACGGAATGGTGATAGCCATATATTTCGGAAGATAATACCAGGGCATCTGATCCGACCAGGTCACCTTTCCTTCAAATATCTCCCTGAAGGTCGATGGAAAGCGTGCCATTACCTTGAAAGCCTCCGCAACATTGTTCACCGGTGACTGCAATGCATAAGGCCACAGGATAATCCCAAGCATAAAGGCAGCAACGGAGACCAGGATGATGAGTGCAAGCCTGATTCCTTCTGCTCTGTAATCAAGCCGGCCGGATGCCGTCCGGTTCCGGAGCAGCGATATCGCATAAAAGAAGAAAAGATAACAAACCAGGAGGAGCCCTCCTGCCCTGATGCTGATACAGAAGGCAATACTGACAATCAGCATAACCACATCCGTATACCGGATCCTGCCTTCAGAGAACAGCAGCCGTACAGAAAAAAATAATCCCGCAATGTACCCCAGCGCAAAGGGAATGTCCTTCAGGTTGTTCTGGGCATGACCAAGGTAGGTGGGTGATACGGCGAACAGAAGAATGACAATTATTCCGCTTCTGTATCCTGAGATCCATACTGCGAACAGACCGGTGATGAAGATAGTCAGCCAGCCTGCCAGAGCGCTCATCAGGTGACGGAAAGTATAGATGTCATCAATCGAGAACCATTTTGCCAGGAAGGTTACGAGGTTGTCGTACGATTGTCCATAGTATTTAAGATGGGTCTCCGGTGTATTGACAGCTGACTGGTCAGCGCCCCCTGTAGTAAAATAATCCCATACTGCTTCTGACTGTCCGTAGTGAAGCACCTCGTCGCAGGAGATTCCTGCATCGAGGCTTGAAACCAGCATCACGACAAGGAGCAGAAGTGAGCAGGCATAGAAGATGTATTTCAATCCTGCAGGCTTCATCACTTCCCGGGTTCGCCGGAATAGTATTTCTTTACAAAATAGACGGGACGATTCTGTGACTCTTTGTAATTCCTATAAATATATTCACCTATGATGCCGAGAAAAACAAGCTGTATCGAGCCGAGGAAATAAATGCTCAGCAGTGTCGACGACCAGCCGGGTATTGCGGTGCCTGATATCTTGGCTATAATGACATAAATTCCGGCTCCAAGGAATACAAGTGTCCCAAGCAGTCCGAGTATCAGGCAGAGACGTATCGGGAACCTGGAGAATGAGAAGATTGCATCCGCTCCCAGCGTAAACAGTCTCCGGAGGCTCATCTTTGATTTGCCGGAGTATCTTGGATCCCGTATAAATTCTATTTCACCGTGCCTGAATCCTATGTACGATCTCAACCCCGGAAGATAGCGCACTTTTTCCTTCATCGACAATAAGGCATCTGCTGCCATCCTGTTCATCATAGAGAAGTTGCCGTAGTTGGACATGTTTTTCAGACCTGCAGTGCTCCTGAAGAAACGGTGGAATATCCCGGCATATAATTTCCTGACTGGTTTCCCCCTGCGTCCTGTTTTCCTCGCACTTATCACATCGTAATCTCCCGAAGCTATCTTCGTGTACATCTCAGGCAGGAGCTCCGGCGGATCCTGCAGGTCGCCGTCCATCATTGCTATTATTTCGCCCTGGGCATGTTCAAGACCTGCAGTAAGGGCAGGCTGGTGCCCGAAGTTCCTGGAAAGAGCCAGGATTTTTACTGAGGGATTGTTCTTTCTGATCTCAAGAAGATGTGGCAGGCTGTTGTCGGTGCTTCCGTCATCCACGAAAATTATCTCATAATCCGGGGTAAACGACTCGACAGCCTTTATGGCCCGCCCTGCAAGCTCGTTGAGAAGCTTCTCTTCGTTATATACCGGGATTACGAGGGAAAACATTTTTATTTAACAACACCTAATCGTTCAAGTGCAAAGTCCACATCATCTTTAAGTCGTTCGTCAGATCCGAGCTTTGTTATTGCCGGAACACAGTAGTCGGTGCCCATCCAACTCAACTCCTTCATCACCAGCTTCTTGGATTCTAAAGTAGCCTCGCTGCTCTCAAGGATACCAACCATCTTCTTTTCGAGCTTCATCAATGTTTCAGCGTTTCCGGCAGCCTTGCGGATCTCACTCTGGAGCCACAGATAAGGAAGAGTACTCTTTCCTACATCATAGGCGCTGAGCAAAACGTAAGCTTCATCAGGAGTTAACTGGGCATAATCGCTCCTCAGCACGGCATCTGCTGCTGTAGGGAAATCGAAAGGAACTTCCTGTGTAACTTTTCCGGTAGCCGCCCATTCAGCACCTCTTTGCAGTGTGACTATGAACCCTGCACATTTAAGAGACTTATTCTCTTCGAGGTCAGGAGTACCCAGAAGTGTCCAGAAAACTCTTCCCTTGCCCTCTTCCTTTGCCAGTATTACAGGTTCGGGATTAGAGCTTTCACCTCTTCTCCTGGGGGTTGCCGCAGTAGCAAGAACTACCAGGCTCTCGTCTGACAGGGGCACTCCCTTGATTATCACGTCGCCGGGATGCATCCATCTGGCAGGCAGTCCGCTGATTACGGGATGTTCTACGGGTTGCATACGCACTTCAAAATCATTCTTTTCAGTCCTGGTGACAGAGGGTGGCTCAGGCGATCCCGGACTGCTGACAGACTGTATTCTCACAACACCGCCGCCTGCCTTAACAAATTCTTCAAGGGCTGCCACTGTCTTCTCAGGCCAGGGATCACCGTCATAGTCGATAACCACAAGGTCATATTTCTTAAACGATGGCTTGAAACCTGACATGTCTTCACCTTCAGGGGGCGTGTTTATCAACTTCGTCGAGAAGATCCCTGCGTTATCCAATATGTTCATTACCGCAGTCGACCTTGTCATCCATATAAGCTGATCGCTTCCCTGTCCGGTAATAATAAGAGTCTTTATCTTATCCCCTCCGGTACAGCCGGAGATCATAACCGTCAGAAGGACGGCGATACCAATAAAAATATATTTGCTTCTCATAACATTTCAATTAAACGGTTGGCAACTCCCATGGTTTCCTGTAGGGACGGCTGAGCAGACGGCTTGCCCTCGGATTTCCGATAATTTCTTCCTTCACCGGATCCCATCGTATCGTCTCTCCTGTCATCATTGCAATTTCTCCGAGCAGTCCGACGCTTATCGAGCGGTATGCAGGTTCAATGGGTGCTATGGGCTGATTTCCCGTACGAACGCTGTCGACAAAATTCTGCCAGTGGTTCTCGCTCTTGTAAAGATGAATTTCATTTTCACCGATAACCTCTTCAAGAATCTTCGGGTCGGAAGCAGTGAGTATGTTTCCCCTGTCGGTGTGAATCCAGCCAAGGTCTCCGTACCAGGTGGTGCCCATACCTTTCTCAAGCCTTGATGAATTAGCCACCCTCATTTCTATTCCGTTCTCATATTTGCACAGGAAGTCATATTCCACCGGGGCATTGTAGATGCCTTCAGGAGGGTACACACCTGAGCCTGAAACCTCAACAGGTCCTGTATATTCAAGACCGGCGCCCCAGTTTGCTATATCAATATGATGCCCTGCCCAGTCGGTCATCTGGCCGCCGGAATAATCGAGTATCCATCTCCAGTTCCAGTGCACAACGCCCCTGTAAGGAACTTTCGGTGCCGGGCCCAGCCACATTTCCCAGTTGAGCTCCGGGGGCACCTCCATCACCGGAGGTGTTCCGATGCCGCGGCCGCCGTCAGGCAGTCCAACCTCTATAGACTTTATTTTGCCGATTCTTCCGTTTATCACCAGTTCAGCTCCCTTCCTGAAATGAGCCTGGGACCTCTGCCAGCATCCCGTCTGCCAGATAATGTTGTTCTTCTTCACTGCAGCAACAATCGTCTGGCCGTCCTTTATTGTCCGGCAGATCGGTTTTTCACCATAAACATTCAGTTTGTGGTTCACTGCTTCCGTATAGATAATGCCATGCCAGTGATCGGGCAGGGCTAGTGATACGGCATCAAGCTTTTCCTGGGCCAGGAACTCCCTGAAGTCGCCGTAGGTCCTGCAGTCTGAATTCTTATTTACCGTATCGACCCTGGTCTTTGCAGCCAGCAGTCTTTTGGAATCCACATCGCAAACAGCAACGAACTGAACCATATTGTTCAGCCTGAGGAAGTCGTTCATGTTCGACATTCCCTGTGATCCGGTACCGATTGCGCCCATCACCACCCTGTCGGATGGTGCAAGCCTTCCTCCCATCCCAAGGGCTGTGGAGGGTATTACCGATGGAACCACGAAGATTCCTGCTGCCGCAGCTGCAGCCCGCCTGACAAAATCTCTTCTTGAAGTTTTACTGTACATGTTTCAGATAATTTGGTCTTTATACTGAGGTTTTACATTCTGGATAACCGGGGTTCCCGGAACCGGTACGTCGAATACCATATCCACCGGCCCCATTTCTATTTTCGAGGGACCAAGCTTCATGTCGGATTTGAAGATCTCATCCCAGGTTATCGCCCGTCCCGTATATGCGGCAGTCCTTCCCATGATGGCCGTAAGCGTTGAGATAGCCGTGGTTTCAGCTTCATTTACGTAGTTTCCGGTCCTTATTGCGTAAACCAGGTGCATATGTTCCTGGACATAGGCGGGTATGAGGGTGGTCTCCATCTGATTGCCGTTCTCATCTTTCGGATATTCAAATTCCCATACGAGGTTGCCTTTCATATCCCAGATCTTATTCTGGCAGTTGGTATAGCCCTCGGTGCCCATTATCAGCTCGCCGGTGCCGTTTGCACAGCTGTCGATCTGCCTGCACATGCTGTGAGAGCTTACGCCGTTCCCATAATCAAAGTCGATGCTGAAGAAATCATACTGGTCGCCGGTGACTCTTCTGGCACGGCCTCCGTAACCTATGGCTGTTTCCGGATGCTTACCCATAAACCAGTTGATCACATCTATATTGTGAACATGTGTATCGAGGATGTGGTCGCCGCAGAGCCAGCAGAAATTGTTCCAGTTCCTGATCATGTATTCCATATCGTTCCATCCCGGTTCTCTCTCGCGGTACCATACATGGTTCTGGTTCCAGAAAGCTTTTGCAGACGTGATTGTGCCGATAGCGCCGTTCATAACCTGCTGATATGTAGCAATATAATCTTCCTGGTGCCTGCGTTGTGTTCCTGTTACGACGTTAAGCCCGAGCGATTCAGCCTTTTTTGCAGAGGTTATCACCGACCTTATCCCTGAAGAATCGACGGCCACGGGCTTTTCCATGAAGACATGTTTGTTCGTCTTCACGGCTTCGAGGAAATGTTCAGGCCTGAACTGAGGCGGTGTCGCAAGCAGCACGACATCTAGGTCAGGCAGGGCCATAAGCTTTTTATAACCGTCGAAGCCGGTAAAGCAGTTTTCAGCCGGAATGGGAAGGTCGAAGGTATCGAACCTTGCACGGCAGGCATCAATCTTATCCTGGAATACGTCGGCGAGGGCTATTATCTCCAGGTCGGGTCCGCAGCTTATGAAGTTAATGGCAGCACCCATGCCCCTCTCTCCTGTGCCTATCAGCCCGGCTCTCAGCTTCTTTCCTTTTGGAGCGCCTCTGAGTATGGGTGGCAGGTTGAGTTCCGAAGCATCAGTCTTTCTTTTGCACGACGAGATAACAGCTCCTGCTCCTGCCAGGCCTATTCCTGCCAGTGCCGCCTTGCCAATAAATTTCCTTCTGTCAATATTCTTCATTGCATTCACTTTTTCACTTTCTTCAACTTTCTTCAACCTTCTTCAACCTTCTTCAACCCCTTCAATCCCACTGTACTGACCCCCCAACCCAATGTGCTACTGACCCCCCAACCCCTCCCGCTCCGCAGAAGCTGCGCGGGACAGGCTCTAAAGGGGGGCTATAAACCCATATCTGGTCTCAATGGGTTTCATCCCCCCTTCAGGGGGGGCAGGGGGGGTTCTTTCTTGTTTCTTGTTTCTTTTATCTTTTGTCTTTTATCTTATAATAACCCACCCCCATCCTCCAGGGAGGGGAGTTTAGTACGGTTACTGACCGGTGACGCTGTCGATCTCGCAAACCACCCTGAATCCGACGTCGATGCAGTCGGAGTACCACCATTTGCTTTTCGGCATCTGCGGATCGGTTACCAGCCAGGCTTTTGTCTTCGTAAAATCGCGGGCTGCGCTCCTGACGTCCTTTGCATCGCTCTTGAAGGATCCGCCGCGGATGACATGTTCCGGACCTTTAAGGGGCCCTGCGGGATCAAGTCCTGTTGAATCGGCTTTATAAAAATCGGGCGAGTAGAAATCAGAGCAGAATTCTGCAACGTTACCCGCCATGTTTTTCAGTCCGAAAGGATTCGGTTTCACAAAAGAAGGTTCCCCGGTTCTGGAAGGACTGTTCTCCCTGTAGACGACCCTCGATGCTATAAGAGATGTGTCGGGGCCAAGTATTTTCCTGAGGAATCCTTCCGAGGTCATCTTCTTTGGATTACCTTCGAAGAAATAGGGTGTCTCCGTTCTTCCCCTGCATGCATATTCCCATTCAGCTTCAGTAGGCAGGCGGTATTTCTTTCCGGTGACCTGTGAGAGCCACTGACAATAAACATTGGCAGCGTACCACGACATAGTTATTGCGGGCCTCGAACCTTTTCCCCATCCCTGGTCGGGAGCTCCCCAGGGCGGAGTAGCACCGCTGATGGCATCAGTTTTGGTTGTGCTGACAACCTGTCCTTCCGTTCTGCCCTGCGACGCGGTGGCGCTGAAGAAAGCCATGTATTCATCCCAGGTGACCTCAGTTTCTGCAATCCAGAACTTCGATAATGTAACTTTCCGTACAGGTCCTTCGTCGGCATCACGAAGCGGTTCGTCGTCAGGGCTTCCCATATTGAAGCTTCCTCCCGGAAGAGCTACCATTTTAAATGAGACCCTTGTGCCGGGGATCTTTTCCGTGAAATCTTCGAACCGGTCCACCCTTGCTGCTTCAAGGAAAGGCGGTTCAGTCGAAGTGACTGTCACCCCGAAAGTTGTATCGTGAGCATGAGCTGCAGCATTCTTGTCATAATGTCCCACGTTAAGGTGGCAGTTTATGCAGTTCAGGGGATCTTTGCTGGTGGTATAAAAAAGATGTGCATTGCCTCCGTTGACCGAAAGGGTTACCGGGAAAAGGTTCCTGTGGCATTCCAGGCACGAGGATTCATATACAAACTTCTTTGCATTCTCAAGAAGCTTCTTTTTTTCCCAGTCAATCTTTGCACTGTCCTTGATAAAATATCCGTATGCATCCTTGAAACCCTGTTTTGCCTTTGCAAAGAGATGGCCATGTCCCTTGGGGGGAAGATGACATTCCACACAGCTTACTATCACACCCGAGCTGTTGTTGTGATGCGTGGATAATTTCCATGTCTGGTCAGCTGTGGGATGAATATGGCACGACATGCAGAACTCATCCGTGGAAGTGATCTTTATAAGCTTATTACCCGACCAGAAGATAATGACAGTCAACAATATACCAACGGACAAAAACCATATTTTTGTCCTTCTGCCGATGTTATTACGGGTGCTTTTTCTGAAAATCATGCCTGGCCGGAAGTCAAATTAACAGGCTAAAGTTAATCGATTGTCCGACTTGAAGGCAAAACAACTATATTTTTTTAAAGACTTTTAACAAGGTATCAGAACCTCTTTACATATCCGTGACAGTAAGGTATCTTACCGTTATTAAAATAGTAATCCTGGTGATAGGCCTCGGCATCATAGAATTCGGAAGCCCTGGTAATGGCTGT
>JALONU010000073.1 GCA_025454775.1 Bacteroidales bacterium
GACTGCAGGACTGCACGACCAGTAAGTATAAATACCCTGTTTAAAATAAGTAATAAGGGTCTTATCCGTCTGAGGGGCTGAAGCTACTTTTGTGTTATTCAATTAACAGCTGATCTGCCCCTGAAATGAAGAATTACCGTGAGCTTCTCATGCAGGATGTGAGGTTCGAGGAAGGACTGAATGCATGCATGAACTGTGGTGTATGCACAGCAATTTGTCCTGCTGCGGAATTCTATGATTACGATCCGAGGAAGATTGTCGATATCGTACAGTCGGATGATGATGAAGAGATTGAAAAACTTCTGAAGTCGGAGACGATATGGTACTGCGGGGAGTGCATGTCGTGCAAGACAAGATGCCCGAGGGGAAACACCCCGGCGCTTATCGTTATGTCGCTCAGGTCGCTTTCACAGAAGCTGGGTTTCTTCACTGAATCGGAGAAAGGGCGACAACAGTTTGCAATCAAAAGAACCGTTGGAGAGAATATTTTCAAATACGGGTATTGCGTAGCTACATATGCCGTAAGCCCTGAGATGCACAGGGAGCAGGGCCCTATCTGGGACTATATCCTCGACCATACCAAAGAGATATACGAGAGGTTCGGGGGTCATGTCGACGAGGTCGGCGAGGGCCCGCTCAGAAAGATCACCGACGATGTGAAGGATGAGCTGAAGAACATATTTGAGGTTACAGGAGGTACTGATCTGTTCAATACCATTGAGAAATATTCAAAAGAGAAAGCTGAAGAGATGAATCTTGATTGCCAGGATAAAGGCATTGATAATGAGTATTTTAAAGAAGTGTTTAAGGCGAATAACAAGAAACACACACTCTGACTCCGGAAAATAAGGATAATGAAAGCTGAAGGAAAGAAAAGAGTATGGGCAGATTACCAGAAGGATATAGCTGATGATCATTTCTTCTATGTAAGGTCGTGCATCCGGCAAACCTTCTTCCCGGGATCGGAGCAGTTTTTCCTGCATCTCATGAGGAAGGTTCTTGGAAAGGATGTTCTCGAGAATCCGTCGCATACTTCGTGTACGGGCATAGGATATCATTCAGACATTGTTCCGCTGAGAACCATTATGGCTGTCGTGGCACGTCATTTCGCACTTATGAAGGAGTCGGGCTACAAAAACATAGCCATCTCATGTGTTACATCATTTGGAATATATACTGAAATACTTGAGACCTGGAAGCATTTTCCCCGGGAGCTCGAGCAGACAAGGGAGGACCTTTTCAAGGCTACAGGGAGGGAGTTTGACATTCCTGAAAACGTTGCCCATACCAGCGACATCATCTTCAAGTTCCGGGACGAGATAGCGCAGAAGGCAAAATACCGGCTGGTCAACAGGGACACCGGCAAACCCCTGCGGGGAGTGGAACACATAGGCTGCCACTATGCAAAGATGTTCCCGAAGCACGGTGTCGGAGGTGCCGAGTTCCCGAGGGTGCTGAGCGGCATGATCGAGTCGTGGGGAGGTGAGATAGTCGATTACCCAGAACGGCGTCACTGCTGCGGATTCGGTTTCCGGCAGTACCTGGTTCAGGCCAACAGGGGATATTCGCTGTCGAATACCGCAAAGAAATTTGAATCCATGAAACCTTTCAGACCCGACTTTGTTCTAACCAACTGTCCGGGCTGCAACATGTTCATGGATAAATGGCAATATACGATAAAGGAAATGGATGGAACCGTTTACGGGGAGAAAGGCGAATCCATTCCCATCCTCACCTACGAGGAGCTGGCAGGCCTGGTTATGGGTTATAACCCGTGGGATCTTGGACTTCAGCTTCATATGGTCCAGTCAGAACCTCTTTTCAGAAAGATGGGCATAGAGTTCAATCCTGACGATAAGTATAAAACAAAGGATGGCAGGCAGATGCCGGTTCCCCAGAACCTGATAAATTCCTGATATGGAAGACAGGGTGCTTGTTGTGGGAGGAGGTGCCGCAGGTATGGAGGTGGCAGGAAGACTTGCCAGGTCAGGGTACAAGGTCACTCTTACCGAGAAGGAGTCACTGACAGGCGGTCATATAAGGAACTGGTTCCATCTTTTCCCCGATCGCCGCGACAGCCTTGAGGTATTAAGCTACCTCGAAAACCAGGTTGACCACGGAAATATTACCCTGCTGACAAGCACCGACGTAGAAGGAATAGAGACAAGACATGGCTCTTTTCTGGCAAGAACTGCCGATGACAGGGAGATTGAAGCTGATGCTGTCGTTCTGGCCACCGGTTTCGATCTTTTCAGAAGCGAGAGGAAAGAGGAATACGGATACGGGATCTATGATAATGTAATAAGCTCAGCCGACCTTGAGATCATGTTCCGCAAGGGAGAGATAAGGAGGCACGACGGGGAGATCCCGCAGAAGATAGGTTTTGTTCATTGCGTGGGATCGAGGGATGAAAAGGTCGGCAACGTTTACTGCTCCAAATTATGCTGTGTGGCAGCTGTGAAACAGGCTATGGAGGTTAGGGAATACCTGAAAGACGCAAAAGTATTCTGTTTTTACATGGATATCCGCATGGGCGGGGCTCTATATGAAGAACTTTACCGGGAGTCACAGGAAAAGTACGGCGTTAATTATATCAGGGGTAAAGTGTCGGAAATTGCCGAAAACATCAACGGACGCCTTATTGTGAAAGTGGAGGACACCCTTGCGGGAAGGCCCCTGAAGATGGAACTCGACATGCTGGTGCTCATGGCAGGTATGGAAATGTCGGAGGGAGGAAGGAAAATAGCGGAATATGCCGGACTGAAGACCGGGGAGAACAGGTTCTTTGCCCCTGCTGATCATCATTTCGGTAGTAACAGGGGAAACCTCAGAGGCGTTTTTTACGCCGGAACATGCACTGCTCCGATGAATATCACTGAGTCAATTTCACATGCCCGGGCAGCCGCAGCCGATGTAATTGAATACCTGAGCAATGGCAGGAGATAATATGGAAAAATTCGGATTCACGCTTCTGAAGGCACGTTTTATAGATTACGATGCAAACGACAGGAGCATCGCAGAATTCATATATTCGAAGGAACCAAGCTTCCGTGTTTGCATTGAATGCGGATGCTGTGCCGCCACATGCACTACTGGCAAATACACACGTTTCAGCCTTCGTGAGCTTAACATACTTATGAAAAGAGGAGAGAACTCCCTTGTACGCAATAAAATCAGGGAATGCATGCTATGCGGCAAATGCACCCTGGTCTGTCCCCGCGGTGTCAATACCCGCAACGTGATTGCCCTTGCTAGAGAAGCTTACAGGAAAGAACAGGACAATGCAGTTTGATCCCTTCATCATACCGTTCAATATAGGCCTCTACTTCATTGTCATATATGCAGTAGTAAGAAGCGTCATGTGGTTCAGGGATCTCTCGCGTCAGGACAAGCTGAGACTCCAGAGGGGATTCTTCGGACGCTCCTTCGGGCGAAGCATCCGTGAAATATTCATGGAAAGCCTGATACACAGGAAGATCCTTAAAGCTGACCTGCGTCTGGGTTACATGCATATGAGCCTTGCCTTCGGATGGTTCCTGCTTATACTCTTCGGAACGCTCGAGGCCGATATTTTCGGTTCAAGTCACCTTAATCCGCCCTATAAATCAATCTTCTTCAAATTCTTCAACCCCGACCATGGCAGAACAGGACTTGAAGCGGCATGGTCGTTCTGGATGGACCTCATCCTTGCCTTTATACTTTCAGGGCTCATCCTGGCGGTTATAAAACGACTTACCCCAAAAGTCGTAGGCATGAAAAAAACAACAAAACTCAGGCCTCTTGACAGGGTCGCTCTCACTTCACTGTGGCTCATTTTTCCGAGCCGGTTGCTTGCCGAGAGTTTCACCAGCGGTGCTTACGGTACCGGGAGCTTCCTGACAGGGTCGCTGGGATCGTGGCTTGCATCATTCCTGCCTGCAAATGAAATGGCATATCCCTTCTGGTGGCTTTATTCGTTATCGCTGGGAACCTTTTTTGTCCTGCTTCCCCTTACAAGGTACATGCATATACCGACCGAGCTGTTCCTTATTTTTGCCAGGAACTCGGGGATCAGGACAGGGGACAAAGCAGGTGCTTTCACAGAGATGCAGGCCTATTCATGTTCCTCATGCGGGTTATGTATAGATGCCTGTCAGCTTAATTTTTCTGCAGGAATAACCAATATTCAGTCTGCCTACCTGATGAAAGGGATACGAAACAGGGAGAGTGTCACAGATATCACCTTCAACTGCCTTATGTGCGGTAGATGTGATCAGAAATGTCCTGTCGGCATTGAGCTCACACCTGTACGGATGATACAGAGAAGATCGGGAGAACCAGTTCCTCCCGAGAAGGGTATCATCAGGAAATATTTCCCCGGAAAACCTGAATACAGGACCGACACTACCACTGCTAGGCCCTCATATAACTTTCTTCCCTCACCAGCCGCCGGGCAGGCTGAAGTTCTTTATTTTGCAGGCTGCATGACTCATCTTGCCCCGTCGATCAGGAATTCAATGGTAAAAATACTCGATGCATCCGGAGTGAGATATAAATTCATTGATGAGGACGGAGGTGTGTGCTGCGGACGTCCGCTTATGCTGGCTGGTCAGGACAAGGAGGCGAGGGAGCTTATCAATTACAATTCTCAGCTGATAAGAAGATCAGGTGCAAAGAAGCTTGTTACGTCGTGCCCGATATGCTACAAGATTTTCCGGGAGAGCTATTATCTTGATATTGAGGTTGTTCATCATTCGCAATATATTAAATACCTTATAGAGGAAGGACTTATCAGACTCAGCTTCCTGAGGAAGAGGGTTGTTTATCATACACCGTGCGACCTGGGAAGAGGTTCCGGAGTTTATGAAGAACCAAAAAAGGTTCTTAAACATGTTGCACAACTGCTGAAAACAGAATTTGAGGACGAAAACTCACTATGTTGCGGTGGCAGCCTTGGTAACATGAAGATAAGTCAGAGGCAGAAGCAGTCGATAGCATCAGACGCGGCCGCAGCCCTTACAAAAGACGATCCGGATATTCTTGCAACCTCATGTCCGCTCTGCAAGAAGACACTTGCTGCTGCGACAACAACGAAGGTTTCCGATATTGCCGAGCTGGTTGCAGAGGCAATCGTTCTTCCGGGAATCCCGGGAATAAAGTCCGGCCGGCTCGCACAGAAGAAGGAACCTGTGAGTCTATAAGGATTTCTTTACCCTTTCTGCGATCCAAACCCTTGCATTCACAAATGCCTTTATCCAGGGTGTTACATCGTCATTTATCCTGTCTGCAGGATAGTAAGCGCACTGCCATGGGAAGAATGCTCTTTCGAGGTGAGGCATCATAACCAGGTGACGGCCGTCTTCCGAGCAGATTGCTGCAGCATCATAATCCGAACCATTGGGATTCGCAGGGTATGTATGTGCGGAATATTTCAGCGGAATATTGTATTTGTTCTCAGGATAGGGAAGACTGAATTGTCCTTCTCCGTGCGCCACCCATATTCCAAGCTCCATTCCTTCCATGTTGCCCAGCATGACTGATTTGTTTCTCAGGACTTTCACGGCCAGAAAAGCTGATTCGAACTTTCCGGACTTATTGTGGAGGAGCTTGGGCATTTCGGGATGATCCTTGCAGATCAGTCCTAGTTCAGCCATCAGCTGGCAGCCGTTGCAGACGCCAAGGGAAAGAGTATCAGATCTTTTATAGAATTTCTCAAGGGCAATCCTTGCTTTTCTGTTATACATGAAAGCTCCGGCCCACCCTTTTGCCGATCCAAGAACGTCGGAATTGGAGAAGCCCCCCACGAAGACTATCATACTAATGTCTTCGAGATCTTCTCTTCCCGAAATGAGGTCGGTCATGTGAACATCCTTAACATCGAATCCGGCCAGGTAGAGAGCATATGCCATTTCGCGGTCACCGTTGACACCCTTCTCCCTTATAATAGCAGCCCTGATCCCGCTTTTTTTCCTTCTGTCGGGAGAAATGCCAAGTGACCTGAAACTGCCTTTGAAACCATCCATGGAGAATTTAATATCGTGCCTCAGGTAGTGATCATATTTCTCCCTTGCAAGCGTTTCTCCGCACTGTCTTCGGTCGAGCAGCCAGGAACTCCGGAACCAAAGGTCGCGAAGATTATCAATATCAAAAGAGGCATTGAGTCCGATGTTTGTCAGATACAGGGTCCTGTCCTCCACGGGGTGACCTATTGAATAGTATGAAATGCCGTTCTCAAGCAGGATCTCTGCAACTTCCTCTTCGTCGGCCACCTGGATGAGTATCCCGGGATTTTGACTGAAGAGAAGCCTTACAGTATCGGGTTCATTTATCGCAGACAGGTCTATGGCAAGTCCTCCATCAGTATTGGAGAAGCACATTTCGAGGAGTGCGGTTATCATTCCGCCCGCGGAAATATCGTGACCGGCAAGTATCCTGTTCGCAGAAATGAGGGATTGAACAGTATCAAAGGTCTCGGCAAAGTACTGTGCATCCGTTACGGTCGGAGTGGAATCGCCAAGCCTGTTCAGAACCTGGGCAAGAACGCTGCCTCCGAGGTTCCGTTCATCCTTGCTCATATCGATATATATGATGCTGGTATACGGATCGTTCACGATGACAGGTCCGACGATCTTCCTTATATCACTTACCTCACCGGCAGCAGATATGATCACTGTTCCGGGGGAATAGACCACCTGGTCGCTGTATTTCTGAGTCATCGAAAGGCTGTCCTTGCCGGTCGGGATATTTATCCCCAGAGCTGCGGCAAAATCACCTGCAGCCTCCACTGCCCTGTATAGTCTTGCATCTTCTCCCTTGTTCCTGCAGGGCCACATCCAGTTGGCTGAGAGGGAAACACTTTTCAGCCGGTCGGACAGCGGGGCCCAGATGATGTTGGTTAGAGCTTCTGCTATTGAAAGAACCGATCCTGCAGCCGGATCTATCAGCCCTGCTGCCGGTGCATGCCCTATTGAGGTGGCCAGTCCGGCATTTCCCCTGTAATCGAGCGCAACGGCCCCCAGGTCATTGAGAGGAAGCTGCAGGGGTCCTGCGCACTGCTGCCTCGCTATTCTTCCCGTCACGGAACGGTCAACCTTATTTGTAAGCCAATCCTTGCAGGCGACCTCTTCCACCTGGAGCACCATCTCAAGGTATTCATGGATCCGTTTCTGGTCATATTTCAACTTTTTCCATTCGCCGGGGATGTCTGAATCGCTCATAATTGTCTTTGGCGGCTTTCCAAACAGAGCTTCAAGTTTCAGGTCGATTGGTTTTTCCCCGGTCGACGGGTTATAAAAAGTGAACTGATGGTCACCGGTAATTTCACCAATGACATATAATGGTGCTCTTTCCCTTTCTGCTATCAGACGCAGTGCATCAACAGAGGTCTTATTAATGACCAGGCCCATACGCTCCTGCGATTCATTCCCTATTATTTCCCTGGCAGAGAGCGTGGGATCGCCAACGGGAAGTTTGCTGATATCGACTTTTCCACCGGTGGCTTCAACAAGTTCAGAAAGGCAGTTCAGATGACCTCCGGCTCCGTGATCATGGATTGATATCACGGGATTCCTGTCCATTTCTGCCAGTGCCCTGATGGCGTTATAGACTCTCTTCTGCATCTCGGGATTAGCGCGCTGTACAGCGTTGAGCTCTATGGCGCTGTCGAATTTTCCCGTATCGACAGAAGAAACTGCTCCGCCGCCCATTCCGATCCTGTAATTGTCGCCTCCAAGAAGAATTATCAGGTCTCCATTTTCAGGAATGTCCTTTTCACTGTCCTTCTTTTTTCCTATCCCGATGCCACCGGCAAGCATTATTACCTTATCGTATCCGTACTTCTTCAGGTTCTCAAAATGTTCGAAAGTAAGCAGCGAACCGCATATCAGCGGCTGTCCGAATTTGTTCCCGAAATCGCTGGCCCCGTTGGATGCTTTTATCAGTATATCCTCCGGCGTCTGGTAAAGCCATTTCCTGGCTTCGGTTGTTTTTTCCCACGGTCTGCCTCCGTCGGGCCTGGGGTAGGAAGTCATGTATACGGCTGTGCCGGCTATCGGGAAAGCACCTTTACCACCGGCGATCCTGTCCCTTATTTCACCTCCGGTGCCTGTCGAGGCTCCATTGAAAGGTTCAACGGTAGTGGGAAAGTTATGTGTTTCAGCCTTAAGGGAAAGAACGGACTCATATGATTTTACACTGAAGAAATCAGATTTGTCCTGCGTGGCGGGGGCAAACTGTTCTGCCCTCGGCCCCTGGAGGAATGCACAGTTATCCTTGTAGGCGGAGACAACCTTGTTAGGATGAAGGCCGGTTGTCTTCTTTATCATCTGGAAAAGGGTCGATGCCATTTCCTTTCCGTCAATAATAAAGGTTCCGTTGAATATCTTATGCCTGCAGTGTTCGGAGTTTACCTGTGAGAATCCGAAAACTTCGCTGTCGGTCAGCTTACGTCCTATCTTCACAGACAGCTTATCGAGGTAGCTTATTTCTTCTTCGCTGAGCGCAAGACCTTCCCTTTCATTATATTCCCGAATGTTCCCGATGAACATCACGGGATCAGGTTCCCTGTCCACTGTAAAGATGTGCTGATCCAATCCTTCATAGAGCGACTGGAGCATGGGATCCCATTCAGTTTTTGATGGAGCATGATGGAATTCCTCTATCCGTGTAATACCCGTAATACCCATGTTTTGAGTGATCTCCACCGCATTCGTGCTCCATGGCGTGATCATTTCCTTTCTCGGGCCTATATAGTTTCCCCTGATACTTTCTTTTTCAAGCATTTTAGGTTTGCCGAAGAGCCAGATAAGCTTTTCAATATCAATCTCACTGAGCCTTACTGAAGTTCCGGCAGCGATAATATTCCTTGAGGCAGTTTCGAAGAAGAGGATCATGGAAGTCGTTTTACTATTGGTAAAAGTAGGTAATATACTTAATACTCTAATTACTGTTCCGGGTTCCGGGTTCCAGGTTCCGGGTTCCGGGTTCCGGGTTTCATGTTCCAAGTTACTCACAACTCACAACTCACAACTCACAACTCACAACTCACAACTCATTTAAGCCCGCTTCGCTCGAGGAATGCATCTATCGCCGGTTCTTTTCCCCTGAAGCCCTTATACAGGTTCATGGGTTTGTCGGTTCCTCCTTTTTCGAGGATGTTCTTCCTGAATGAGAGAGCCGTTTCCCTGTTGAAAATTCCGCTTTCCCTGAAATGCATGAACGCGTCAGCATCCAGCACTTCGGCCCATTTATAACCGTAATATCCTGCAGCATAGCCTCCTCCGAAAATATGACCGAAAGAAACACTTATACCTGTTCCTTCGACCTGAGGGAATAATTCTGTTTTTTGCATGGCTGCCGTTTCGAATTCGATGATATCTTCCTGAAGCGGAGAGGTAAGTGTATGCCATGCCATATCAAGGAACCCGAAACCAAGCTGCCTGTTGCAGGCATATCCTTCGTTGAAGGTCGAAGATTCCTTTATCCTGCTGATCATCTCGTCGCTGATTGGTTCCCCTGTAATGTAATGCCGGGCCCATTCCGAAAGCCATTCCTTCTCGTAAGCATAGTTTTCCATGAACTGTGAAGGCAGCTCAACAAAATCGCGTGCGACACTTGTTCCCGAGATGCTTTCATAAGTGCACCTCGAAAGCATTCCGTGGAGGGCATGACCAAATTCGTGAAGGAAGGTGGTTAACTCATTGAATGTAAGCAGAGAAGGAGAGGTTTCCGTAGGCCTGGTGAAGTTAGCGACAATTGAAATAAGAGGACGAATATCATTGCCGTTCTCAATCCGCTGTTCCCTGAAACTGGTCATCCAGGCTCCACCGATCTTACCCGGACGCGGAAAGTAATCTATATATAGAATAGAGAGGAAAGCACCATCAGCGTCGCGGACCTCCCATGTACTTACTTCATGGTTATAAACGGGGATATCATTGTTCCGCATAAAGCTTAAGCCGTACAGTTTACCGGCGAGCTCAAAGATTGCCTTTTCGGCATTACCGAGAACAAAATAAGGTTTCAGCGCTTCGTCGTCGATGTCATATTTTGCCTTTTGAAGCTTCTCGGAGTAATATGCCCAGTCCCATCTTTCAATTCTTCCGGTGTGACCGCATTTCTCAGCGAATTCCTTCACCGCCCCGAAATCCCTGTGAGCGGCAGGGCTGGAGGCCAGGTGAAGCTCTTCAAGGAATGATTCCACCCTGGCTGTTGTTTCGGCCATCCTGTCGCCTAGCACGAGCTCGGCATAATTCCTGAATCCGGTAATTTTTGCCAGTTCGAGACGAAGGTTAGCTATCCTTTTCGACAGTTCCCTGTTATCGTGGCTGTCGTTATGAAATGCCCTTGAAGCGTAAGCCCTGTACATCTTTTCACGGAGATCCCTTCGTGCGGAATACTTCATGAACGGCATGTAGCTCGGGAAATGAAGAGTAAATACCCATCCCTCTTTCTTCCTCTCCCTTGCCTCAAGTGAAGCCATCCCCATTATACCGTCAGGCAAACCTGAAAGGTCACCTTCATCAGTGATATGGAGTTCAAAGGCATTGGTGTCGTCGAGAATATTTTCTTCAAACTTCACCGTAAGCGTTGAAAGCTCTTCGGATATTTCCCTGTATTTCTCCTTTTTCTCAGGATCGAGCCCTGCACCTCCAAGCATGAAATTCCTGAAGTTTTTTTCCAGCAGCATAAGTTCCTCAGTAGTAAGATCCAGGGAGTTTCTCGAATCATAGAGAGTTTTTACCTTCCTGAAGAGCGCTTCATTCATTGTAATGTCGTTTGAAAACCGGGTGAGGAGAGGGGAGACCTCCTGTGCTACAGCCTGCATCTCCCTGCTGGTTTCTGCATTATTGAGGTTGAAGAGCACCGATGTAACATCATCGAGTTTTCTTCCTGCCCTGTCGAGCGCTGCAATGGTATTCTCAAAATCGGGAGCTGCAGTATTTTCTGCGATTGCTTTGATCTCTGATGTGGCCGACCTGATAGATTCAATGATTGCTGGTTTAAAAAGAGCCGTTTCAAACAGGTGAAATGGTGGAGCATCAAATGGCTCATTCCAGTCAGTTAACAGAGGATTTGCGGTCATCCCGGGTATCTTGTGATCATCAACCTAAAAAGTCTGTTCATCGTTCTCTTCATCATCCCTGTCATCCTTATCGGCTCCGGCGTATTTTGACGGATAGGGTGTATTTCCCTTTGCGGCGTACCACAGGATGCGATTCAGAAGATCGTCACTTCCCGAGTCTACTCCCTCGAATTCGGGCAGCAAGCTTTTCCTGGCATAGTTAAGAGCTTTCCCCCGGAGTGACACTAATTGAGGATTCATCTCATCAAGCGGGATATTATTAGGCACCGCCCGGTATGGTGTTAAATCAACAGTATTCCCAAAACAATCTGCCATCGGGTTTGCAATTGCATCCTGGATGTTCATGGGCAGCAAACCGAGTATCTGTTCTATTGTCCTTACCATTGACGGCTGGGTATATAAGGTGTGGTTCACTGTTCTAAGCCTTGAGTAGGGGCTTATCACCAGGCTGACCGTCCTGTATGCGGAAATATGGTCCCAGCCTCCCTGGGAGTCGTCTTCAACGACAAAGATCACTGTGTTCTCCCAGAACCTGCTTTTTGAGAATGCCTCGACTATCCTTCCCAGCGCCAGGTCATTGTCTGCCACCATGGCCCTGGGAGTCGGGTATCCCGGTCGGGTACCGGCAGTATGGTCATTCGGAAGTGCAATTATCATAAGCTCAGGAAGCTTATCTCCGTCCATAGCTTCGTATGAATGTAGTTCGCTTATGAGGGCATCGGCCCTCATGGCATCAGTGAAATCATGATTGCCGTACGAAGGATAGGTCTGACACAATATCTTTTTTACCGGTTCGATGGTTGTCGAATTGTAGAACTCAATTTTATCCCCGTTAATATATTTTTTATAGATCTCTGACCATTTAAGCTTATTGTCGTAAACGGGTTTTGAAGCCTCTCCATAGATCCTTACCGTTCTACCATGTTTTAATGCATTGTCCCAAAGAAAACCTGTCGGGGCGTATACCAGTGCATCTTCCTGTACATGCGGATAGCTTCTGAACCAGGACCGCATGTTCTTTTCAATATAGTCGGTAACGATCGATGCATCTGTCCACTGATGTCCTTCTGCCGAGCTTTTACCCGATACATGAAAATTATCAAGAAGGATGAACTCTTCGGCAAGCTTGTGAGTATTCGGTGTTACATCCGCTCCATATATGCACAGCTCCGGGTTCCCTCTTCCCTGTTTCATATCCCCCAGCATCTGGTCGTAGGTACGGTTCTCCTTTATTATATATAACACATGCCTGAAGACGGATGGTTCGCCGATTCTTTCAGGCACAGGTCTGGGTTCAATATCTTGCCTGGGTTCTTCCCTGGCCATGATAGCCCTGGAGAGGTCATTTACAGCAATGACTGTATCGGTAAATGCCCTTAGTTCCTTTTTTGAAGGCACAGGGATTGCTGATACGGATGCCATCATGCGATGGGAATTATAAACAAGCATTGACTGACCGCTGGCAGGTATGCCCAGCCTTGCACCTTCAGCTTCAAGATTACAGACGTAGAGAGTGCCCGGAAGATTGTAACTCACAGCTGATGGATAGGCTCCCGTAGGTATAAAACCTATTACTTCACTGGCTTTACCCACCAGCTTTTTAGCAGCTTTCTTGCCGAGCTTCACTACCGCCAGGGCGTTATCCATGCCGTTTGCCACATAAAGTGTTTTTTTATCAGGTGACAGACAAAGACCATTTGGTGAATCGCCGAAAAACGGGTTTATCTCTGGTTGAAGCCTGACGCTTATAGTCTCAGAGACCTCGTCACTTACAGTGTTTATAACCGTGACATTGTCGCTGTTGGAGTTGGCTACATATGCAAATCTTCCGTTTTTACTGCTGATAATATCATTGGGATGAAGTCCTGTAATGATCTCTTTTATAATGCGGCCGTCAGAAGGGTCAATCACTGTGACGCTTCCCTCCCTGGTGGCTCCACCGGCTGAAACATTATCAACCCTGGCAAGTCCCCATGGTACACCGGCTACATCCTTGTCACCCTTTTCCGGATGCCGGCCTGCCCAGTTAGTGACATAAAGTTTTCCTAAGGCCATAGTGATCCCGTACGGAGCCACCCCGGGATCGGTGATCCAGATCGTATCTCCGGTTTCAAGATCCTGTTTTATAACCTCATTATTGCCGTTGAGCACCACATAAAGATATTTTTTCAATGATTCCGCGGTGATCAGCAATTCGTTGGGGAGGGCCATGTCAGCATCCCCCGTGGCTTTGTATTCAAATATCCTGGAGAATACAGCCTGTGATCCTGATCTTGTTGCCGATACGACAAAGGAACGGTTGGTGCTGGGATTCACGGCGCTCCAGTAGAATGTATGGTCATCTCCATATTTATCCCAGATAATTCCTGAGTAAG
>JALONU010000074.1 GCA_025454775.1 Bacteroidales bacterium
AGAAGAAGTCATTCATCATCATGACTATCCTTGCCCCTCTGCTGATGGCAAGCCTTATAGTCCTGATACCCGTCATAATGATGTCGGGAGGTAAGGATTTCAAGAAAATAGCAGTGATCGAGGATAAAACCAGCGTGTTCAGGAATGTAATTCCCGATACAAAGGATGAGGACTTTATCTACCTGTCTGACGTCGATATCAACGATATTGTCAAAACGCTGGATACATCCGAATATTACGGAGTGCTCTTTATCTCGCCCGACGCTATCAATTCACCTATACTTTATTCTAAGAAACAGCCTCCTATCGGGCTTCTCGATCATATTTCGGGATCTATGGAAAAGGAGATCGAAAAGAATAAGCTCCAGGAATTCAATATAGAAAATCTCGATTCGATTCTCAAGCAGATAAGGACAAACGTAAAACCCGTGACGAAGCTCGTCGACGAAGCCGGAGGCACAACCGAAACAAGGACAGAGATATCAATGGTACTTGCCTACATCGGAGGCTTGCTCATGTATCTGCTCGTATTCCTGTTCGGGTCGCAGGTGATGAGAGGGGTCATAGAGGAAAAGACAAGCAGGGTTGTAGAAGTAATTGTATCCTCGGTGAAACCTGCCCAGCTGATGATGGGCAAGATAGTCGGAATTGCCCTGGTGGGGCTGACTCAGTTCATGATCTGGATTGTACTGACACTTGGAGCTGTTGCCATAATCAATTTTACAGTACTTAAAAAGACCGATGTATCACAGCTGACACAAACCATTTCCCAGAGTGTGATGGAACAGAACCAGCTTCCAATACAGGAGGCAGATAAACAGGCCGTTGCAGATATCTCTCCCCAGCTGATGGAGTTCTCAAAGGCTTTCGATGCAGCCATGAACCAGGACTGGACTCTGATCATAATCTCGTTTGTCTTCTATTTCATTACAGGCTACCTCCTGTATGCATCGGTATTCGCAGCCATAGGATCGGCAGTCGACAATGAAACCGAAACCCAGCAGTTCATGCTTCCGGTCACCCTTCCGGTACTGCTGGGACTCTTTGTTGCTATGGGAACGATGCAGAATCCGGAGAGCGCAATCGCATTCTGGTGTTCACTTATCCCGTTCACTTCGCCCATTGTCATGATTGCCAGGATTCCTTTCGGAGTGCCTGCATGGCAGCTTCTCCTCTCCATGGCGCTGATGGTTGTTACCTTCATTACCTTCGTGTGGATGGCAGCCAAGGTGTACCGCACGGGTATCCTTATGTACGGCAAGAAGGCCTCCTGGAAGGAGTTATGGAAATGGCTGAGGTACTCAGGATAGAGGCAACCGGTTACCGGCTACCGGCCACCGGCAACTCGTAGCGAAGCGAAGATCCCGACCTATGCGTCGGGACGGCTGCCGGAGTCTGATGCCTAAGATAAAAGTGAAGAAAAAACTTTGATTAATGTCTAAAATACTGGTAATTGACGATGAGAAAGCTATCAGGAACACCCTGAAGGACGTTCTCGAGTACGAGAAGCATGAAGTCGATCTTGCCGAGGACGGGGCTTCCGGACTGGAGCTTTTCTCAAACAATACCTACGATATTGTCCTGTGCGACATCAAGATGCAGAAGATGGACGGTATCGAGGTGCTCCAGAAAATGATGGAAATATCTTCAGTCACCCCCGTGATAATGATTTCGGGCCATGGCAATATTGATACTGCCGTTGAAGCTATTAAGAAAGGTGCATTTGACTTCCTCGAAAAACCACTCGACCTTAACAGACTTCTTATCACAATAAGAAATGCCAGGGATAAATCCACGCTGATCACTCAAACTCAGGTTCTTAAGAACAAGGTCAGCAAAATGTATGAGATCGTCGGTGAATCGGAATCCATCAGGAAAGTGAAGGAAATGATCGACAGGGTCGCTCCCACCGAGGCAAGAGTACTGATCACCGGGGCGAACGGAACAGGGAAGGAACTTGTTGCTCATCAGATCCACGAGAAGAGCAGCCGTGCCAGGGGGCCCTTCGTTGAAGTGAACTGTGCCGCCATACCCTCTGAACTTATCGAAAGTGAACTTTTCGGACACGAAAAAGGCTCCTTTACCTCAGCCATTAAGCAGCGTATTGGCAAGTTCGAACAGGCGAACGGGGGAACTCTCTTCCTCGACGAGATCGGCGATATGAGCCTTTCTGCCCAGGCAAAGGTACTCAGGGCCCTCCAGGAAAACAGGATTACAAGGGTTGGATCCGATAAGGATATCCAGGTGAACGTCAGGGTGATTACCGCAACAAACAAGAATATAAAAAAGGAGATCGAGAATAATACTTTCAGGGAAGACCTTTACCACAGGCTGAGCGTGATACTCATCCACGTGCCTGACCTGAATGAAAGGGAAGAAGATATTCCTCTTCTTGCTGAACATTTCAACACCCTCATCTGCAAGGAGTACGGTATGAGTAAAAAGACTATAAGGAAAGACGCTATAAAGGAACTGCAGAAAATAAGGTGGACAGGCAATATACGCGAATTCAGGAACGTCCTTGAAAGACTAATCATTCTATGCAGGGATGAAATAACAGGTGCTGATGTGCTTGCATATGCAAGGCCTGTCTCCGGAGGTAATGTATGACCCGAACCGAAAAAGATTCTCTTGGCTCAAAAATGATTCCGGCGCATGCGCTTTACGGCATCCATGCCCTGAGGGCAAAAGAGAATTTCCCGTACGGAGGTCCTTTTCCCGAAGAATGGTACAGGGCGATGGGCATAATCAAGCTTGCCTGCTATAACACCTACAGGAAATTCCGTGATGCAGCCATAAAAAAGCTTGGAGGAGAGGTTCCCTTCAGGATCATTGACGATCACATCCTCGACGCCCTTACCATATCTGCATCAGAAGTGTCGGAGGGCAGCCACTTTGATCATTTTATTGTTCCTGCCGTCCAGGGTGGCGCCGGCACCAGCATCAACATGAACGTCAATGAGATAATTGCTAACTCGGCATTGCTGAGGATAGGTAATAAGTGTGGAGAATACACTTTAATTGATCCCACCGAACACGCAAACATCTTCCAATCGACAAATGATGTTGTTCCTTCTGCGCTGACAGTAGCGGTAATGAAGCTTCTGGGTGAGCTTGAGGAAGCAATAAACAGCCTGCGGCAGAAAACAGAAGAACATGAAAGTGCTGGCAGGGACAAGCTCAGACCCGGGTATACGCAAATGCAGGAAGCCGTGCCGTCGTCATTCGGGATCCTTTTCAGCACATACAGCGAAGCCCTCTCGCGCGACTGGTGGCGGGTTTCGAAGTGCTTCGAAAGGATCAAGCAGGTCAACCTCGGGGGAGGCGCTGCAGGAACGGGAATGGCCATCCCGAGATTCTTCATAATGGAAGTGGTGCCTGAACTAAGGAAAATAACCGGGCTCCAGCTGTCACACAGTGAAAATCTCCCCGATGCAACATCAAACCTCGACAAGTGGGTAGAGATACATGCAACGCTGAAGGCTCATGCCGTGAATCTCGAAAAAATGGTGTCGGATCTCCGTTTGCTTGCTTCCGACGCAGCAGTCCTCAAAACAATATCAATACCCGAAAAACAGGTTGGAAGTTCAATAATGCCGGGCAAGATAAATCCTGTCATCCCCGAGTATGCTGTCTCCGTTGCCCACAGGATTTATTCAAACGACGCACTGGTCACTTCGCTTTGCGGCCAGGGTACCCTCGACCTGAATGCCTATCTTCCCCTTATTGGTTGTACTATAATAGAAAGCCTCAGGCTTCTTATCGCCTGCAACAGAACCCTGAAAGACAACCTGCTGTCTGGTTTGCATGTCAATGAGAAAGCCGGTTATGATGCCCTGATGAGGTCTCCTTCCATTACGACTGCCCTGACTCCATACATTGGCTATCACAAGGCTGCAGAGCTTGCAGCCCTGATGAAGGAAAAGGGGATCGATATTTTCGTATCGAACAATATGCTCCGGGCGATTGATCCCGAAAAGCTCTCTGAAATTCTCAAACCCGGTAACCTTCTCAAGCTGGGTTTCTCTCTTGATGAACTGAAAGCCTGATAATTCACCAAAAACCGCTTCTATGTCAAAGGGCAGGGACGCAAAACCACATATTGGCATTTATGGCCGCCGCAATAACGGCAAGAGCAGTCTCATTAACTGCCTTGCCGGTCAGGATATTGCTATAGTATCAGAGCAGGCAGGCACAACCACAGACCCTGTAAAGAAATCTTTCGAGATCACAGGCTTCGGACCGGTGATCCTCGTCGACACCGCAGGAATAGACGATTCGGGAGAGCTCGGATCCATGAGAGTGGAAAGGACGGTCAGAACTCTTGATATTATAGACCTGGCCCTTCTTGTTGTTACCGAGAATTCATGGGGCGAATATGAAGACGACCTCGTGGAAAAATTCAGGTCGAAGGATATCCCTTTCCTGGTAATTCACAATAAGTCCGATCTCATTAGTCCCCGGGCTGAATTTGCGGACCTGGTTATGGCCAGGACGGGGAAGGAGCCCTTTGAGTTTTCCGCTGCAGATAAAAGGAACTACGAAGATCTCATCAGCCTGATTAAAGTAACGATACCCGAGCATTCATTCAGAACTCCTTCGTTGCTGGGAGATCTGATAAACCATGGCGACGTTGTCATCCTTATCACCCCGATCGATGTCGAGGCTCCAGCAGGAAGGCTTATCCTCCCACAGGTACAGGCGATAAGGGATATTCTAGACAACGATGCCGTTGCAATCGTCCTCAAGGAGAGAGAAGTGGATGCGTTCCTGAAAAAATCAGGGATCAGGCCTGCACTTGCTGTAACCGATTCGCAGGTTTTTGTCAAGGCCGATGCCTCAATCCCCCACGACATTCCGCTGACAAGCTTCAGCATCCTGCTGGCCAGGTTCAAGGGCGATTTTGAAAGCTACCTGAAAGGTACTCCCAGGATTTCAGACCTTAAAGACGGCGACAGGGTCTTGCTTCTTGAGTCATGCACACATCACGTGGCATGCGACGACATAGGAAGGACGAAGATCCCGAGATGGATATCGAATTTTACCGGCAGGAAGATCGAATATGATGTTGTTGCAGGCCTCGATACGCTGCCCCGGCCGATAACCGACTATGCCCTGCTGATCCAGTGCGGAGGCTGCATGATAACGCGCCGACAGCTGCATAACCGTCTCCAGCCTGCATTGAAGGCGGGTATTCCGGTTACCAACTATGGCATGGCCATTGCTTATGTGCAGGGGATTTATAAAAGGGCAATAGCCCCTTTTGTAAATAGTAAAGAAACCGGAGAGGTGTATCTTTAAAATCCTTACAATTCCCAATCCTCACGTTTACGACGGGATAATCCGTTAAACATTAGCGGAAGGTTCTTCGCTGATGAACCAGGGAAGAAGGCTATTAAGTTGTATACCAATCCATTCCCCCTCTTTGCTTCGGCAGAGAGGGGGAACACAAGGGGGTGAGTTCATGAACTCAGAACCTGAAGTAGATAAACGGCATCACCTCCGTTGTTCTCATCTGGATCAGGAAAACAGCCAGCAGCATTACCAGTAACAGCTGAACAGCCATGGGTATCCTGATGAAGACGCCCCGGTAAGCTTCACGTACGCTCTCGGGGAGAAAATGAAGCAGATAGCCCGCAGCCATAACTACAAGTACACCTGAATAGGCAGACATGAGGGAGATATAGGAACCGGGAGAAAAGTTCTCTGCAATCTGTTTCAGCATCAATATGGCGCTCTCTGTCTCCGGAGCCCTGAAAAAGATCCAGCAGAAGCTGACAAAGTTAAAGGTCAGGAAAATACCGATGATCTTCCATATCCGGCGTGGCTTGAAACGGCTGCCGACCATTGAATTCCATATTTTACCTGCCACAAGCCCCACACCATGGAAGCCTCCCCATAGCAGGAACCTCAGCGCAGCGCCGTGCCATAAGCCTCCAAGCAGCATAGTGATCATCAGGTTGAAACCTGTCCTCAGCTTCCCCCTCCTGTTACCTCCCAGGGGGATATAGAGGTAGTCTTTCAGCCACCTTGAAAGGGAAATATGCCATCTTTTCCAGAAATCAGAAATACCAACCGCCTTATATGGTGAGTTGAAATTAACAGGCAGCCTGAAACCAAGAATGAGTGCGATCCCTATTGCTATATCGGTATATCCCGAGAAATCACAGTAGATCTGCAGGCCGTAGCCGTAAACGGCCATCAGGTTCTCGAAACCTGAATACATTGCGGGCATGTCAAAAACACGGTCCACAAAATTCACTGCCAGGAAATCTGATATCACTATTTTTTTGATGAGCCCTTTTGAAATCATGAAAACGGCATGGCTGAACTCCCTTTTTGACAGGCTGAAAGGCTCATGCAGCTGGGGTATGAATTCCGAGGCCCTCACAATGGGTCCTGCCACAAGCTGCGGAAAGAAGGATACATAGAACCCGAAATCAGAGATGTTCCTCACAGGTTCAAGCTTCCCCCTGTAAATATCAAAGGTATAGCTGAGCGACTGGAAGGTGAAAAAAGAAATCCCTGCCGGCAGTATTATAGTGTTAATGTCGAAGCCGGTATGGAGCAGGCTGTTCGAAAAGGAAGCCAGGAAATCATAAACCATGAAATCGGTTCCGGCAAGCCTGTTTATCGTATCGACAATGAAACCCGTGTATTTGAAATAGGCAAGTATGCCCAGGTTCGAGAGAAGGCTTACAAGGAGGAAAAGCCTCTTACCCGCCCTGCTTTCAGATCTGTGGATCAGTATGCCGCACAGGTAATCGGTTACAGTGACCAGTACTAGCAGGAGAAGGAACAGTCCCCCGGTTTTATAATAGAAGAAAAGGCTTACCAGGAGGAGATAAAAGTTCCTGATAAACAGCTTCCTGTAAATAAGACTATAACCAGCGAGCACCAGCAGGAGGAAGAGCCAGAATCCGGGGGTAGTGAAGATGAATGGTTTGTTGGGATCGTAGGCTGCCAGCTCCGATAAAAGCTTACCGTGTCTGCCGTTGTCTTTATCCTGCACTACCTGTTCAGAAAGTGCCTGTAACAGGGTATCACTGACGATGATGGTGTCAGGAAGGGCAAGGGTATCGGGAAGCCTGGTTTGGAACAGGCTGCTGTTCATCATCACGGCAAGTGTGTCTGCGCCGGGATATGTGAAATGAACAAGGTCATCCTGTGCCAGCGGGGGGCTTTTTTCCGACCATTCAACGATCGATCTGCTGCCTCCCATTGCACGGTAGGCATCCCAGAATGCAGCCCCTGCCTCTTTTGCCGCATCTTTCTGAGCTTCGATGATCAGGGGGATGTTTGTGTATCCGGTTACCGTATCTCCCTCAGAGTGTGCCATATCCGTCACCCCGATAAGCAGCACCGTGGTCGATGGCGCAGCTTCCCTGATAGCCGAGATCTGCCTTATGAGACCTTTCCTATAGTATTCATAATCGCTGCTGACATTCCTTACAATGTTAAGCCCGTAGTGAAATACTATCAGGTCTGGTTCAAGAATATCGAAGGCTTCCCGTAAATTACCTTTATCCACAAGAGTGAACTCGAGTCCGGCGCTTCCTCTTTGCGGCATGTTGTCGACAATGACCCCTTTGCTGCCTTCTATGCTTAACCCATAAATATCAGGGCTGACCTTTCCTTCAAATGAGATCAGGATATCGCCGGATCCTTCTATGTTGCATGAGAGCTCTTTTATTCCTTCTCCGCGGGTCAGGGTATCGGTGAGCAGCTCGACATCACCATCGTTGATATTCACCTTCACCGGTTCGTCCTTGAGGTTGTAAAATATCCTGAGATGTTCCCATGATGATGCTGCAGAATCAGTATATATTGAAGGTTTTATCCTGATGCTTGCTTTCTGGGGAGAAGTTGTAACGACACCTTCGGGAAGGTAGCGGCAGACTGCCATGAAAGGTCCCAGCCTTGTGTGGCTTATTTCACCTGACCTGAATGAAAGGTAGTTATAGCGTTTCCAGTTCGGAGAAGACCTGAGCCATAAAGTCTTTGTGTACATTACCGGCATCAAAGGCTGGAACAGTCCCGGCCCTGTCCCTCCCCTTCCATTCCTCAGAAGCTGCCTGAGGAAAAATGTAATTCTGTCACCTTCAACCTGCGAATCTCCATAGTACATGATCCTGGTAAGGCGGCCGGGTGAGGCAAGGGAATCCAGGAACACCGCAAGAGGGGAAGCCGTGTCGGCACTCTGAATAACATCCTGATTATCAGGTCTCTCACTAACTACTACCGGCACCGGTGTGATTGTCCTGCTCTCTGATCCTTTGGCTGTGAATAACTCCTTCCAGGGGAAAATATTAAAAAACCCGGTCAGGCAGACAAGGAATATCAGCAGAATAAGAAACGACCTGAAAGGGCGCATATTATGAAGTCAGCTGTCAGCTCTTTTTCCTGATCTTCAGCACCTGCCCTACTTTTATCTTGCCCGGATCAGTGATATTGTTGAGTGTAAGTACATCGGTGGTAGTCACGTTGCCGTAAAGCTTTACAATGTCCCAGATAGTATCACCGTTGCGGACGGTATGGGTTATATATTCCCCGCCGTTATCTGCTCCCAGGGCAGCCGGAGCTGCCAGGGCAGTGCTGTTTGCCGGAACACTTTTTCCAAGCATGGCCTGCTTTTCGGCAAATGTCATGCCATCGACCTTTGAATAATAATCTGATTTGGCCGGATCGACATACACGGCGATCTTCTGCCCTATCCTGATCGTGTTCCGGTAGATATCGTTCCAGTACCTGAGGTCAGAAAGTCCCACACGATACCATTCCGAGATATATCCCAGGTTATCGCCATCCTTAACCGTATAGATGATCTTCGTTTTTCCCTTAACATCTGCCGGAACATATGCAGTCCTTGTTGGATTGGCTATCAGCGAAGCCCTGTCGAGATAAACATCAGGCTTATATTTCCTGATCGTATCGCTCAGGTCAATGAAATCGCCCAGATGAGAAAGGGGAAGTGTAAGCATTTGCGGTTTGGTGGAGCCCGGTATAAGTCCGGTCTTGTACTGGGGATTCAGAGCCCTGAGCTCTCCGTGAGAGATCTTCATCACTTCCGCTATCTGTGTAAGATGGATATCCTGGGTCACCATTATGGTATCGGTGGCTACTGGAATGTTGAGAGGAAGGGGCTTTATGTTATGTTCGGCATAGTAGTTTATTGCATAGGCTGCTGCAATATACTGGGGTATATAACCCCTGGTCTCCCTGGGAAGCCTGTAATAAATTGCCCAGTAATCCTTCGTGTTGCCCGAACGCCTTATAGCTTTGTTCACGTTTCCGGGTCCGCAGTTGTAGGCTGCAATCACCAGGGTCCAGTCTTTGTATATATTATAAAGGTCCTTGATATATTTTGCGGCAGCCACTGTTGATCTCTGTGGGCTTCTTCTCTCATCGACGATCGAATTGATCGTCAGTCCGCACATCCTTCCGGTGCTGAGCATGAACTGCCACATGCCTGTCGCTCCTGAATGCCTGTTGTAAGCATTTGGATTAAGTGCCGATTCTATAACAGCCATGTATTTAAGCTCTGTTGGCAGCCCGTTCCTGTCGAATATATCCTCGATCATCGGGAAATAATAATCCATGACTCCCAGAACGGCTGCAAATTTGTCTCTCTGCTTTATCGTATAAACGTGAATATGATTCCTTATTATGCTGTTATAGGGAAGCTTGACCACCGAATTGATCCTGTCGAGCCTTGCATGGTACAGCGAATCGGGGAATTCGATGCCTGCCGTGTCGCCGGTAAATATTTCCGGATTGTCATTTGCTGCCATCTGTACATACCAGGAATTCAGGAGGCTGTCGAGGTCGGAGGAGATCCTCTCCGCATCCGGCCCTGAGTTTATAATTATGGTATCGGCCTGGGCCAGAGACCCGGTAAGGCAGGCCATGATAAAAGCAAGTGATACTAAGATTCTCTTCATCTGTTTTCCATTCTGTTAAAAAGTTACTCTCATTGTTACAGCCACGCCGGGTGCCGGCATTCCTGCAAGGGGGACCTTTACTGGTCCGACTTCAATATCCAGATCATCGCTTACGTCGTAATTAAAAAGGCTTGCATCCACGTTTGCATCGAGGATGGATGCCAGGTACCACACAGCAATTCCGATATAGGAAAGATCACGGTATTTTCTGTAATAATCTACCATCCTGATTATCCTGTCCTTGTACCACGAATATCCTGAAGGGTTTTTCACCGGATCAAAATCATCAGGAGGGATGTTTTCCAGCCCCTTGAGCTTCAGATAACTCTGAGTTTCCGGGAAGGCATCGGTCATATCCTGGTAAGCTTTGAGGAAGGTGTTGTACCGTGAGCCGTTGTAGTCGGCTGCATATATTATGGCACCGAAGCCTGCATAAACGATCGGAACTTTCCAGTACTTACGGTTGTATATCTGGCCCAGCCCGGGAAGTGCAACTGCCAGCATTGTGGCACGCTGCGGTACTGCGGTAAATTCCTTTTTTTCTTTTTTTACGACGGTCAAGGTATCCTGGGCGCCTGATTTCTGCTGCAGCAACAGCAGCGCCGCGAAGGTGAGGAATACTATTTTCTGACAGCTCTTCAAAATAATATTATGCCGGTATCGGTGAACGGTACTGGTATAACGGCGCGACAAAGATAATTATTTTCAGTAGTTGAGACGGTCAAATATTCCCAAAATGCGCTCCATCTCCTCGGGGTTCTCAAAGGGTATCACAATTTTCCCTTTCCCCAGTTCATTTATCCTGAAGGCAACCTTTGCCGAGAAGATCTTGTTCAGGTGCTCCGAAAGCTGTTCGAAATCCTGGTTGAGCTTTTTCTTGCGTTCCATCTTTTCAGGGTCCTTTACCTTGCCCGACTGAAGTTCCCTGACCAGGTCCTCTGCCTGTCTTACCGACAGTTCTCCGTCGATAATCTTGTAGAAAACAGCAATCTGCTTTTTGGGATCTTCAATGTTGATGAGGGTACGGGCATGTCCCATCGTCAGGTGCTTGTTCCTGATCCCGAGCTGTATCTCGGCCGGCAGTTTAAGAAGGCGAAGGTAATTCGCAACTGTCGATCTTTGCTTTCCCACCCTTTCGCTGAGCTGTTCCTGTGTCAGCCTGCATTCTTCAATAAGGCGCTGGAAGCTTATGGCAACCTCTATCGAGTCGAGGTCTTCGCGCTGGAGGTTTTCCACAAGAGCCATCTCGAGCATCCCCTGGTCGTCAGCTGTCCTTATATAGGCAGGTACATGCGTTAGGCCTGCGATCTTTGCAGCCCGCAGTCTTCTCTCACCAGCAATAAGCTGGAATCTTCCTCCAGCCACCTCCCTGACGGTGAGCGGCTGAACGATTCCAAGCTTGCTGATTGAGTCTGCAAGCTCCTGCAAGGATTTTTCGTCGAAGTTGCTTCTCGGCTGAAAGGGGTTTCCATCAATCGATTCAACGGGTATATCCTGGTTTGCTTCAACTTTCTTCTCCAGGACTTCCTTTTCAACTCCGTCAATAAGGGCACCAAGGCCTCTGCCCAGGGCATTCTTCTTTGTCATGTTCACCTTTCTTTGGTTGAATCCTATGCCTGTTTTACCCTTGCTTCTTCCTTCTCGATCACCTCCTTCGCAAGGTTCAGATAGTTGACCGTGCCGCGTGAATCGGCATCGTAAAGTATTGCAGGCTGGCCGAAGCTAGGGGCTTCTGACAGCTTTACATTCCTCTGGATTATTGTTTTGAATACCATCTGCTGGAAATGCTTATTCACCTCATCGGCAACCTGGTTCGAAAGCCTGAGGCGTGCGTCATACATCGTCAGCAGGAAGCCTTCTATCTCAAGATCCTGGTTTAGGTTATTCTGTATTATCTTGATGGTATTGAGAAGCTTTCCCAGGCCCTCGAGGGCGAAATACTCGCACTGTACAGGGATGATCACAGAATTTGCAGCTGTAAGTGCATTAACCGTAAGCAGCCCCAGCGACGGGGAACAGTCGATGAGAATGTATTCGTAATCATTTACCAAAGGCCGGAGTACGTTTTTAAGTATCTTTTCTCTTTCCGGCCTGTCGAGCATCTCTATTTCAGCTCCCACAAGATCGATATTGGAGGGCATCAGCGACAGGTTTTCCACTTCGCATGCAAGAACCGCCTCCCTGGGGTTCTTCCCGTCAATAAGGCAGTCATAGATTGTGCAGGATATCTTCCTGGTATCAATCCCTATCCCCGACGATGCATTTGCCTGCGGATCAGCATCAACTATCAGCACCTTCTTCTCAAGAGCAGCAAGGCTTGCTGCAAGGTTTATCGCCGTTGTTGTCTTGCCGACACCACCCTTCTGATTCGCAATAGCTATTATCCTTCCCATCTGTATCCTTTTAGTGTTCCGGTTCCCCGGTTTTGAGCTTCAAATTTACTATTAATGCACCATGCGGTCCGACAGGCAAAGATGTAATTGTAAACAATTTTTTTGCGGTTTTCAACATCTTATTAACATGGCAATTTTTTGTCAGTCTTTATACCACACTGATATTGTGCACTTTACGATCAACATCAATTTGTGGAAAAATATTCCTTCTTTCATTGAAAAACTCCTTTTTGCTGTTTACTTTACATCTTTTCACACATATTAAAGAGGCAGCTATGACAGAAGCTTCAGCAAACTCCGGCTGGTTCACGATAGTAAATCCAAATGCCGGCCACGGAAAAGGCAAGAAAGACTGGGAAAGGATCTCAGACCTGTTACTGAAAGCAGGCATAAGTACAGCAGTCAGATTCACAGACAAAAAAGGAGATGCAATCGGATTTTCGAGAGATGCTGTAACCGAAGGATTCAGAAAAATAATTTCAGTGGGCGGCGATGGTACCCTTAACGAGATAGTTAACGGAATATTCCTCCAGGAAACATGCCCCACCACCGGGGTAACTGTCGGAATGATTCCTGTGGGTACAGGCAACGACTGGGGACGGATGTTCGGCATCCCGCTGGTATATGAAGGTGCGGTTAGGGTCCTGGCTGACAACAAGGTAATGCCGCACGACGTAGGCACTATAAGCTATTTCAGTTCTGCCGGTCAGGAGAAGCGGTACTTCATTAATATAGCAGGGCTTGGATTCGAAGCTGTGGTAGTCCGCAAAACGAACAGGCAGAAGGATAAGGGAAGAAGCAGCCAGGCTGTGTACCTTTACAACCTTATCTCAAGCCTTGTCTCTTACCACCGTCCCGTGGTGAATATCACCATCGACGGAAAGACAACCAGTACAAAAGCTTTCTCAATAAATGTCGGTAACGGACGCTATTGCGGCGGAGGAATGCGCCAGACACCCGATGCGCTGCCCGACGACGGGCTGCTCGACATAACAGTAATAAAGGACATGGGAAGGATTGAAATGAGAAGAAGTTCGA
>JALONU010000249.1 GCA_025454775.1 Bacteroidales bacterium
TGTATTAAGATACCCGCTCTGGTAACCGAAAAATGCATTTCGCATACCGCCGGTGGTGTTATAGCCTGCCTGGAAACCGTAAAATGAGTTGAACTCCCCTGTTGTAATGGCTTTCCCTGTCCCCTTGCCTATCATATAGTTCCGGGGAGTCATGGTCATGAAGTTGTCTGTAATGGCCTTTGTAGCGTCATAGCCACCGACGGCGAATCCGCCTCTTACTCCCTTTGTTGCGTTTTCATTCACATATACCTGTGTGTAGTCAGGTGTAACCTCAAGGTATGGCTGGCTTGCCTTTGTCGCGTCAAAACCTCCCACGGCAAAACCTCCCCTTGTGCCGCTTCCTTTCAATCCGTCTGCCACATAAACCCTGACCCCTTCGTTGTAAACCGCAAAAACAGTCTTGCCGTCGCTCCTCTTAACCTCGAACAACGCCGAGTCGGCATCAGTCTCTGTGCCCTTGATGTTCAGTTTCCCCGCACCAATGGTCTTTGCCGCCATGGCATAGGGAACACTGAGCAGCTGTGTCGCATCTCCCATGTTCTTCCATGCTCCCTGGTAATAAATCTCAGTCTTAATGTACTTGGGAGTCACCGTCCAGTCGATCTTGTCGAAAGTAAGAACAGTGCTTGCCGCCTGCCTGGCACCCTGACCCACGACCACGGTGAACAGACCGAGGGCATTGGTTTTTACCGTTGAATGAAGCTCCTTCCAGAATATTGTACCGCCGGTGGATGTCGACTGGATATAGAGCATCACCTGCAGATCCGTATTTGGCAGGATCTCATTGGTTGCGTTTCTCGCAACCGCCTGGTAATTGAAACCCTGCGGGACCTGCGAAGCTAGGAGACCAAAGACAAAAGAAAGGATAACGGAGATGGAAAGCTTTGTTTTCATGGTGGAGAGATGTTTTAATTACGCTCAGGTCATGCATAAACTATAAATTTAATAAAAAGATCCTATTTTGAAAAATCAATTACACGAACAGGCTGCACATTTTGACAAAAATCCTCATAATGAGAGTGTCAGGACTATTTTAAATGACAAAAAATCACGTAATTTGGTTGCATAAATCCGACATGGGAAGAGAAATTGAAAGAAAGTTCCTGGTAAAAGGTGAATTCAGGCGCCTGGCAGTAAGTCAGTATGATATACTGCAGAGATATCTTTCGATTGATCCTGACAAGACAATCAGGCTCAGGCTGACGGGAGATACTGCACTGCTCACGATAAAGGGCAGACCTCTTCCCGGCTCCATTTCAAGAGGTGAATGGGAGATACCCATTGCTCCCTCTGACGCGCGGGAAATTATGGAAATCTGTCTTCCGGGCATTATCGAGAAGACCCGGTACATCGTGCCATTTGACAACCACAGGTTCGAAGTGGATGTGTTTCACGGAAAAAATGAAGGACTTGTTATTGCAGAACTTGAGCTGACCTCGGAAGACGAGCAGTTTCAAAGACCTGAATGGCTCGGCGAGGAGGTTACCGGAAGGCCCGAATACTATAATTCAAGCCTCATCGGCTAGCCTTACTTCTTGAAAACAAAATAGACGGCCAGCACAAGAAAGGCAAATCCTATCAGGTGGTTCAGCCTGAAATGTTCGTCACGAAACACTATGAGGGTGAACAGAGTGAACACCAGCAGGGATGTGACCTCCTGTATAACTTTCAGCTCAACGAGGGAAAATGGGCCGCCGTTACCGGCGTAGCCTATCCTGTTAGCCGGAACCTGGAGAGAGTATTCAAAAAGCGCAATACCCCAGCTGATCAGTATTATGGCCAGCAGGCTCAGGTTTTCAAACCTGCTGAGCGTTTTCAGCTTCAGATGACCATACCATGCAACGGTCATAAAAGTGTTGGACAGTACCAGCAATATAATTGTAGAGATTCCTTTCATACTGATCTGATGATATAACAGAATCCGATAATGATGAAAACCTGCGCTTACAGAACCTTTACATAGATCTGCTTCGGATCACCAGGGCTGTAAAAATCCTTAAGGCTTGCCGCAAGTTCATATCCGTTTCTCCTGTAAAAGGCTTCGGTGGGAGCATATAAGGGTCTTCCGGCAGTTTCAATCCATAGGATCTTTCCTCCCAGCTCCTTTACCCTCGCTTCGCATGCTTCCAGAAGTTCTGAACCGAGCTTCTTATGTCTCGACCTGTTGTCGACCGCTATCCAGTAAAGCTCCCACGAGTGCACCGAAAAATCATTCTTCCCGAAATTGGCAAATGCCACAAGACCACCTTCATCGACAGCCTTCATCCAAAAATAGCCGCTTTTTTCCTCTCCATGGACTATAGTCTCGTCAGCGATTTCAAGGGCGGTTGCTATCTCAAATTCATAGAAAAAATCAGTCGACCTGAGAATCTCCTCGATCTTGATGCGGTCTTCTTTCCTGATGCCTTCCGAAATACTTACCATGCTCTATTGATTGATATCATTCATGATCCGGCGAACCACCTCCGTAAAAGGAATTCCGGCTTCAGCCACAGCGGCAACCACACCGCTGTCGGGTGATATGCAGGGATTGGCATTCACCTCAATCACAAATGGATTATTATCATTATTCACCCGCATATCGACTCTCGCATAGCCCTTCATTCCAAATTCATGCCAGCAGCGAAGTGCTGTATCCCTGATCCTCCTGTCAAGCTCA
The DNA here is from genome assembly GCA_025454775.1 of Bacteroidales bacterium. Lineage (GTDB taxonomy): Bacteria > Bacteroidota > Bacteroidia > Bacteroidales > VadinHA17 > LD21. The sequence goes on from JALONU010000249.1 coordinate 2,660, forward strand.
GGATCAAGTTCCTTACCCGGGAAATACCTTATCGTATTTTCATACTCGAATGATCCTGTCTCCCATTTGGCCCTGAAGTCTACAATCTTCGGCTTGCCTTCCTCATAATTGCGGAAGGTCATTTCTGCCGGAGGCAGGACTTCAGGTCCGTTATCTGAAGCAAGGACGGTTACGTTGAACTCCCTTCCCTCGATATATTCCTGAATTATCCAGTGTGAATCCTTTTTATCTGCAAACCTGCTTTCGTATCCAGGGTAATATTCAAAGACCGACTCGTGAGTAATATCCATGGAACCGTCTTCCCATACAGGCTTGATGATATAGCTTTTTCCCGGCACGAGCTTTCGCCATTCCGATGGCGAACATGAGGCAGGATTGCCTATGCCGGCTTTTTCGAGGATCCTGCCTGTAAGTGCTTTGCTCGTCGTGGTAAAAATTGCTTCTACAGGATTTCCCGTATATGGTATGGAATACATGTTCAGCAGCGCAGGGATGAAATAACTCAGCTCACCCTTGTTGCTGATCGATTCGACAAGGTTGAAAACAACTTCAGGCTTTTCGGATGCCAGTTCGGAGATTTCATTCATGAAATTTCCGGTTATGCCTTTTCTGTTTGTCTCAACTCCAAGCGTTCGGAGATTATCTTCAACGAACTTCACCTGGTCGAGCACATCAAGCTCATCAGCCATTGCATAAGGGCCCGGCTGATTGAAAATTATGCAGCATTTACTGAATCTCATAATTGAAGACTGTGCCTCTTCAGCGCCGCTTTCATTATCATTTCGATGAGCTGTTGATATTCTATCCCGCTCATTCTTCCGAGTATCGGGAGATCTGAATGGACAGGGTGCAGCCCGGCCAGCGGATTGACTTCCATGAAGCATATGCGTCCGTTACGGTCGGCTTTCACATCGACCCTTCCTCCGTCGACGCTCCTCAATGCCTTCCATACCTTCACGGCAACTGACTTGCATTCCTCTGCGAATTCCCCGGCCATCGGAATGTATTTACAAAAATCCCAGTAGGCTTCCTTGTATTCCACTGAGTACGGGAGGTTGTCCTTGCATTCTATTTCCATGCCGCCGATCGCGACTGTCTCGTCGCCTGTTCCAATAATACCGACAGTAAATTCACGCCCCGGCAGATATTCTTCAACGAGGGCAGGCTGATCGAACCTGTGCAGTATCCACTCTGCCATTTCCTTCAGTTCGGCAGGTGACTTTAGTATACTTTTTTCGTTTATTCCCTTTCCTGTTCCTTCCGAAACGGGCTTGATG